>JACSRE010000035.1 GCA_014879945.1 Myxococcus sp. | reverse complement strand
CATCACCGCCCGGGCGGCGCCGAGCAGGGTGGCGCGCGTCTGCTCGCTGACGAGGTCGCCGCGGAGCACGAATACCCGGCCCGGTCCGCCGTGTTCGAAGGCCTGGGGCCGGTTGGGGCAGCCCGTGGTGACGGCGACGACCGAGGCGGCGAGCAGCACTGAAAGGAGTCGGTTCATGGTGGCGTCCTTGTCGACGGCTCAGGGTACCCGCGTGAAGCGGATGGCCATGTTGGAGGTGATGGAAGCCCGGTTGACGCTGAAGACCAGGGCGCGGGCCGCCGCGGCTTCGGGTGACTCGAGCCACACCGTCGCCGAGTTGCCGCTGCCCCGGTTGGCCGTGGAGCCGCTCATCATGGTGCCGTAGTGGTACTCGAGGTCACCGCTGTCGAAGAGCTTCACCTGGAACGAGAGGCTGTCGTTGGCGAGGTAGGCCTCGATCTTGTTCCACTGAACGATCCAGTGCGCCCGCGCTTCGGTCGGGTCTTCGTTGGCGGCGAAGCGCTGCACCAGCAGCGCGGAGCCGGCACGGGTCGAGAGGAAGCGCAGGTCGTCCCAGAACGGAGCCATGAGCCCTCCGACGTCGGGCGCGGTGGTGTTGGGCGAGACCTTGTTGCTGAGCGCCGAGCTGCCCGTGTACGCCTTGGGCACCAGCCAGCCGTTGGTCGATGCCGTGATGGTGTTCGTCGAAGCGCCGAAGGCGGTGACCGGGTTCGAGCTGACGTCGATGGCCGCCACCGAGTCGTCGAGGCTCGACAAGGCCACCACGCGTCCGGTGGTCGCGATGTCCTTGAAGCGCCCGGGAATGGTGGACATCGTGTAGCCGATGCAGGCCCCTTCGCCGGTCGCACCAGGGGTGCCGCGCTGGCTGGGAGACAGGTTTCCGTAGGTCTGGCTGGGTCGCGCGGCGCACAAGCCGGAGCTGAAGGGGGCCGTCGACGAGGCCAGGCGGTTCACGAAGGGGCCTCGATCGACCGTCCACGAGACGCCCTGGGTGCCCGCCGGGTACGCCAGCGTGTTGAAGAAGCCCTGCGCGTTCGAGACGCTCAGCGCACCGCCCGTAGGCGTCAGCGAAAGGCCCGTCGCAGTCGCCGTGTTGCCAGGCAGGCCGTCGTTGAGGAGCGGGTCGGCGGTCTGCGCGACCACCAGGAAGCCCCGCGGCGCCAAGGTGATCCCGCTCCCGAGCGTCGAGGAGACGCCGCCATCGCCAGTCGAGATCTGCCAACCCGACAGGTCGATGGTGGCGTTCGAGAAGTTCGCGATCTCGAACCACTGGCCCTGAGGAACGGCGGGGTTGGGGCGGTTCATCACCTCAGAGACGAAGAGGTCGGTCGGCTTGACGATCTGGTCGTAGACGACGCGCACCGCGCCGCTGCCGACTCGCACCGACCCGGCGCCGGGGGCCGCGCGCGTAGAGAGCACCGCCGGTGACGTCGAGGCGCCAGCGAACGAGAGCCCCGTCATCGGCGCAGGCGTGCCGGCCTGGGTGCCCCCGTCGGCGCTGGGCGTGGAGAAGGAGTGGGCGTTGCCCACCCCGACCGGGCCCTGGTAGCCGATGGTGGCGTTGACGGGCGCCGCGGTGAAGGTCGCGTACTCGAACGTCACCGCCCCGGCTTGGTGGACTCGCGCCTGGAAGGTGAGGCTCGAGCTGCCCTGCCCACGCACCCGCACCTGGTCCCACTGCACCACCAGCTCGCGGTGCGGCGCGGTGCCCACCACCGCCCAGAAGACGTTGCCGCTGCCGAGCTCGAGGTCGGCCCAATAGGGCGCGATGAAGTCCTCGGGCACCGTGGTGGTGGTCGCCGAGGGAATGGCTGCGGGGGTCGGCCGCGCGTTGGAGACCGCGGCATCCGAGAACTGCAAGAAGCCGTTGGTCGAGACCCACACGTCAGCCTCGACGCGGCGGCCGCCGAGGAACGTCTCGAAGTCGGCGGCGGTGAAGGACAGCACGGCGTCGTTGGCGTTGCGCGGGAACTCGAGGCGGGTGCCGGTCGCCGAGATGTCGACGAAGCCGGTCGACCCGGTGCGAACGCGGGCGGTGGGGGTGCCGAAGCCGATGAGCTCCGAATTGGCCCCGCCGACCGTCCACGCGAGCTGGGTGGAGCCCTGTGAGAAGTACACCGTGCCGCCGTCTGCGGCGGTCAACGTCGCGGGCGCCGTCACCGCCACCGTGGCCAAGGCCGTCACCTGGGGCTCGAGGGTGTTCGTGGCGCGCAGCTCGTACGAGGTGGTCGAGGCGTTGGGGTAGACGGTGGCGGAGCCCATGGCGGCGGCGGCGCCCTCGACGGCGACCACGCTGGTCTCGCCGTTCTCCAGGACGCGCGTGCGCACGGCCCCTGGCGCGTTCCACGTCAACGTCACCGGGTCTCCGCCGGCGGCGACGGTGGTGGGCATGGCGGTGAGGGTGGGCGTTCCGACGTCGGTCACCGTGGTGACGCGGAAGGCGCGGGTGGCGGTAGCGCCGCTGGGCGACGAGATGGCCGCCAGCGTGTAGTCCGTCGCGCTCGCTGGCGCTGGAATGTCGACCGAGCCCGACGCGACGTTGGTGCCACCCGGGGTGCGGTAGACGATCTGCTGGCCCGCGCGCACCTCGACGCGATCGGCTCCCACGGTGGTCCACGTCACGCGGAAGCTCAGGTTCTCTTTCACGTACGTCGGCACACTGACCGTCAGCACCTGGGGCGAGCTGCCGTAGTAGACGGTCACGATCTGGCTCACCACCGGCCCGCGGCCCTCGGCCTCGAGCACGTAGTTGACCGCCGAGCCGTCGATCTGCGGGCCGATGGTGTCGGTGAAGGAGCCCATGGTGAGCGCCACCGCGTCGGTCGTCTCTCGCAGCACGCCCCGCCCGGGGCTCGAGAGCCTCACCTTCGTGGCGTTCGCGGTCTTCCACGACAGCACCAGCGGGTCGCCCTCTTTGACCTGGGCCTTCGAGCTGGTGAACTCGGTGATGCCCTGGCCCCGAGTGACGGTGACCGAGCGGCTGACGCCATCGGCGGTGAGGACGTAGCTGGTGTCGGTGGCCGTCGGCGTGACCTCGACGCTGCCTGAGGTCGTCTGGCCCTTGAGGTCGAGCAACTGGCCGCCCATGTCTGCGATCTGCACCCGGCGTGCGTTGGGCGCGTTCCACACCAGCAGGCCCGGCTGGCCCGGCGCGATGACGGGCGGGTACGCGGTGAAGACGATGGCCGCGGCCTGAACGCCCTCGACGTTCACGCTGGCGACCGAGCTGGCGCGGGCGCCGCGCGCGTTCTTCGCCGAGATGACGAAGACGGTAGGCTGCGTGACGGGCACCTGCACCTCGCCCGAGGTCTTGTCGGCCGCGCCGGCGATCGAGCCGCGCGAGAGATCGGTCACGTCGACGGTGATCGCGTCGGCCGTCTCCCACTTGAGCGTGACGGTCTCGCCTCGCGCCACCGTGGTGGGGCTGACGGTGAACGATACGACTCGAGGTGGCGCGGGGAGTGGGTCGGGCGCCGGAGCCGTGGGACAGCCGCTCAAGCTCGCGGCGAAGAGGGCACCGAACAACGAGAGACGAGCGCTCATGGCGTGGTCACCAGGGATCGCGGGGTGAAGCGGAAGGCCGTGTTGGGCATCACCGTTGGCTGATTGACGCTGATCGGCAGCGCCTGCGTGCCCTCGGGGTTCTCAATCCAACGGGTCGCGCTGTTTCCGTTGGCCACGTTGGCGGTGCTCCCGCTCAACATCGTGGCGTAGTGGAACTCGATGACGCCGTTGTCGAAGAGCTTCACTTCGAAGGTCATGTCGTCGCCCTCGCCCAACTGCTCCACGCGGAACCACTCGATGATGGTGACGCCCGGGAGGCGCGCCGCGTAGATGTTCGAGTCTGGAATCGTAGGGTTGTCGGCGAGGTCGTCCCAGAAGGGGGCGATGGTTCCGAATGGCGCGGAAGTCGTCGGTCGGGTCTTGTTTGAGAACGCGGTGACCGTCGTAGGGACCACCGAGGCCCATCCGTTGGAGACGACCCTGAGCGTGGAGTACGACTGCCCGAAGTAGGGGAAGGGTGAGATCGCGAGGTCGAAGCCGTCGTCGTCCCATCCGCCAGGGGGGGCGAGCCCTGGCACGGCGCCGCTGATGTCTTGAAACGCGACCGGAATTTCGCTCAGCACGTAGGCAAAGCACTGCTCGTTCGCGGCGCCCGGCGTGCCGACCTGAGTGGGCGGGCCGAAGCCGAGGGCGCGCGCGCAGCTAAACGGTGGAGCACCTGTTCGCAGGAGGACCCCTTCGGAGGGCTGCACGCTCTCTCCGGGCGCCACCCCGCCGTCGGGCCCGACGCCACCGTCGGGGAGCACCGAGTTGAGCCCGCCCCACGCAAGCCGGCTCACCACCAGGGTGCCGCCATCGCCCAGCGGGGTCGGCAGCACCAGCCGAACCGAGTCCGGCACCGCCAGCGGCACCGCGCCCGAAGTCCACTCCAGGCGCACGCCGGCGTCACCGTTGAGCGCTGGGTCGGTCGACTGCCCGAGCACGAGGAAACCGCCTGCTGAGACGGTGGTGTCTGCCGGCAGCACGAAGGGGTTCATGGCGCCCGAGGCCGACTCGAGCTGCAGGCCCGCGACGTCGATGTCCTCGGCGCCGGGGTTGAAGAACTCCACCCACTGGCCCGAGGGGAGCACCGCCAGCGGCGCCGGCATCGCCTCGTTGATCACCACGTCGTTGGGCCCGAACGCGCGGGCCTTGCCGTAGACGGGAATGCGCTCGGTCGCGGTCTCGACGACGAAGCCCAGCACCGACGGGCCGCGAATGCGCAGCTGGCGCTGGCCGCTGAACTCGCCCGAGCCCGAGAACCACTCTCGCTCGGTGTCCACCGCCAGCTCGGCCGAGGTCGCCGAGTTGTACGAGACGAGGCCCTGGTAGGCATCGACCGCGTCCACCGCGCCGATGGTGGCGTCGGAGCCGTCGGCGCCGGGGCCGTCGAGCGTCTTCCACACGAAGATGAACTTGCCCGTCTCGTACAGCTGCACCTGGAAGGTGAGCTCGGTGCCCATCTCGGCGTAGCGCTTCAGCTTGTGCCACGAGATGGTCACCCGGCGCGGGGTGGTGGTCTCGTCGATGTTCCACAGCACCTTGCCGTCGACGCCCAGCTCCAGGTCGTCCCAGAAGGGCGCCAGCAGCGGCGGGCCCGCGTAGGCCACGTCGCCCAGGTCGGCGTTGGTGGGGAGCGAGGCGGCCTGGCGCGCGATGGCGACGAAGCCGTTGGTGGAAACGGTCAGGTGCGTGGCCTGGCGGGTGGCGAAGGGGAAGACGAAGCCGTTGGGCAGCGTGATGGTGGCGACGTCGTCGTCCCTGTTGGCGAAGAACAGCTGGCGCGCGGTCGGGGCGTTCGAGAGGTCGTCGAAGCCGTTGGGGCTGGCGACCACCGCAGGCGGCGTGTTGATGAGCCCCACCACGTCGGTGGGCGAGACGGTGCCCACGTCCCACGTCATGGTGGTGAGCTCACCGCGGGCGAGCAGCTCGGGCGAGACGGTGAAGAGCACCGGCGCGCCGACGTCGATGACGCGCTCCTCGACGGCCTTCTCGCCGGCGGCGTTCCAGGCCTCGAGCACGTAGGTGCCCTTCTGCGGCACGGTGAACTGGGTCGTCCCGTTGACCACGGCGTTGACCCCGTCTTCGCGGAAGAAGGCCGGCCCGCCCTTGAGGCGCAGCAGCAGGAAGCTGGCGTCGGCGGTGGTCCAGGTCACGGTGATGCGCATCGACGCGGTCGCGGTCGACTGCGGCGCCATGAAGCTGGTGATGCGCGGCGGGGCGACGGCTCTGGTCGATTTGGTCGAGGTGACCTGCAGCTCGTTGAAGTCGTAGGCGACGAGCGTGAAGCGGGTGTCGGCGTTGAAGTTGCCCAGGGTGAAGGAGCCGGTGGTGTTGACGCCGGCGAGCGGGCTGTACACCGGCAGTCCGTCGGCGAGCAGGGCGACGCGGTTGGCGCCGGTGGTGCGCCACGACAACGCCAGCGGCTTGCCGCGCGTGCCGAAGGCCGGCACCTCGAAGAAGTCGATGACCGGGCCCTGCCCCACGCGGGCGTCGAGCCCACGCTGCACCCGCTGCGCAGGCGCGGTGGTGCTGGCGCTCAAGGTGAAGCGCAGCGGGAAGCCCTCGCGCACCAGGGGAACAGGAGGCGCGACGGCGCCGCCGTCCGAGGCGCCGCCATCAGCGGTGCCCGCGTCAGGGTCGCTCATGGGAACGCCCGCGTCGAAGAAGCCCGCGTCGGCGAAGTAGCTCGGCACCACGAAGTCCACCGTGCCCATGGCCGCGCCCATCGAGGTCGAGATCAGCTGGCCGAAGGTGGCCTCTTCGATGACGACCTGCTCGGCGCCGGCGGTCTTCCAGGTCAGGGTGATGGTCTGGCCCGGCTTCGCGGCGGGCGGCGTGGCGGTGAACGACTCGATCACCGGCACCACCGTCACGGTGGCGCTCTGCTGCGAGAGGGTGCCGTCTGCGCGCTCGCCCGAGAGCGTGTACGTGGTGGTCGTCGTCGGCGTGTCATTGGCCGCGCCGCTCTCCATCGTCGAGAGCATGCGCGTACCGGCGAGGAGCCGAACGTTCCGGCCGCCGGCCGCCGACCAGATGAGGTCGACCCGCTCGCCCGGCTTGATCCGCTGCGGCACCACCACCAGGAAGACCGACTGCAGGCCCTCGTCGACCGCCACCTGCACGAAGGCCGAGTCGCGACCGCCTTCGCCCTCGGCGCGCAGCACGTAGAACGACGAGCGCTCCGGGGTCGACCGGGCTGAGCCCACGCCCGAGAGCTCGTCGTAGGTCACCGCGAGGGCGGCGCCGCTCTGATCGACCAGCTCGACCGCCTTGGCCCGCTCCACCGTGAAGTTGAACGTCACCATCTCGCCGCGGCGAATGGCCTGCTTGTCCACGGTGAACGAGGTGATGGCCGGCGGGTTCGGCGGGGGCTTCGGCTTCTCCGGCGCGCGGCACGCGACGACAGGAACGAGCAGGGCCAGGACGACCCCAAGACGGAGCTTCATGTCTCGCCTCGATGAGCAGTTGATCGAGGGGCCAGGTGGATCGGCAACCCCTCGTGACGAAATGGGAATTCGGAAAAAGCCGAGCCCTGCCATAGCGATGGGGCCCCATGCCCGTCAACCCAGATTGCGCCACGTCACGGGCAGGTGTCAGTGGATGTGGGCTGGCTAGAACAGCACGCCGACCCCCGCGGCGAACACGGTGTCGTGCATGTACCCGCGCAGGTAGCGGGTGATCTCGACGCGCCAGGTGAGCCGAACGGTCTCGTCGCTGACGATGGCGGGGCGGCCGCGCACCCCGACGCCGTACTGGAACAAGAAGCGCGCGCCCTGAAGCTGCACCTCGGTCTGGTCGATGCGCACCCCGGTGAAGGCGGCGTTCACGCCGACGCCGACCTGCCCGTAGAGGCCGATCACCTTCGAGATGGGCCAGACGATGGCGGGCGCGAGCGAGAAGTAGTGCTGGCTGGCCCAGCTCTGCACCTGGGGCGTGCCGTCGGTGGTGACGGCGAAGCGCCACTGCACGTCGGCGAAGAACATCTCGCGCAGGTACTCATCCGAGATGAGGCGGCCGAACTCCCAGACGAAGCGCACGCCGAAGGTGAAGCGCGGGTCGAGGCCGCCGCGGCTGGCGTCGAGCAGGTTGGCGCCCGCGACCAGCTCGGCGCCGACGCCGTAGTTGGGGTCGTCGGTCGAGGCCAGGCGCTCGTCGCGCTCCTGGGCGTCTTCATCTTCTTCGCGAAGGCGCTCCGACTTGCGGCTCTTCTTCGGGCGCGCAGGTTCGTCGTCACTGGCGGTGTCGTCGTAGGGAATGGGCGCGTCGTCGTCGCGCGTCTGAGCGGCGCCCGGGGTGACGAGCCCGACGCAGAGCAGGACCAGCAGGAGTCGGTTCATGGCGGCGCTCACGGCAGCGGAGGGAGGACCTTGCAGGTGGTGCCGCGGCGGGTGGTGCCCGGGCAGCTCGGCATCTTGTCGGTGCAGTCGGGCCGCAGGCACTGGAGCTGCAGCCGATCCATCGCTTCGCTGCAGAAGGCGCGGCGCAGATCGACGTCGGCGATGTGGCTGGCGATGGCCTCGGCCACGGCCTCGGGCGTGAAGGCCATCTGGTTGTTGAGGTTGCGGTTGACGAGCTGGTTGAGCCCCGGCGACTGCGAGCGGTCGTCGTTGTAGGCCGCCAGCAGCGCGACCTGGAGCGACTTGACCTTCCCGATGCCGCCCGTCTTCGAGCCGGCCTGGTAGAGGCTCACCGCCCAGAGGTTGCCGTAGAGGTAGAGCTCGCGGGCCCGAATCCACTGGTCGGCCGAGAACGACTTGAGCGCCTGGCGGAGCCCCTCGTCGAGGCACGCGTCGGGGCGGCTGACGTCGCGCTGCTTCGCGTAGGTCTGATCGGCGATGCTGACCGAGAGGAGATCGGGCGTGCAGCCGGCGAGCGAGCGGCAGGTGACGCCGTAGCCGTGGAAGTCGGCCAGGCCCTCGTCGAGCGAGCGCAGCAGGTTGAAGGGCTCGCCGCTCCAGCCGGTCGACGGGCGCAGGGTGGGGTGAATGCCCTCGTCGTTGAAGACGCGCTTGCTCCACACCTTGTGCGCGACCTCGTGCCCGATGACGCCCAGGTTCATCGCCAGCGGCACGGTCTTCTCGTTCTGGAAGGGCGTGATCGCGAACGACTTCACGAACGACATGTAGAGCGCGTTGTCGGTGACGAGGGTGTCGTTGATCTTCAGCTCGGGCCAGTAGAGCACCCGCATCTTGTTGAGCTCGTCGGGCGTCTGCGCCGGCGTCTGCGAGGCCAGCAGGTCCTGGAAGTAGAGCCAGGCGTTCTCGAAGTTCCAGTACGTCGTCACCATGTTCCAGGTGTGGAAGTCGGCGGGCCAGAGCACCCCGGCCTTGTCGAGGTAGTTGCCGCGAACGTCGGCGCCCTTGTCCTTCAGCAGCACCTCGTAGCGCTGGTCGTCGGTGAGGTTCTCGATGCCGCCGCGCTGAATGGGGTCGTTGGGGTCGAGGGTGACGCGGGCGACGCCGATGAGCTCGGCGACCGAGCCCTTCAAGGTGGTGATGTTGCCGATGGTCTGGAGCTGGACCTCTCGCGGCTCGTAGCCCCGGGTCTCGACGGGCACGATGGCCATCACGCGCACCGGCGCGGGCGGGGTGGGGCCGCACGAGAGCGCGGCGGCGCAGACGATGAGCAGGAACACACGCATGGCGCGCAGCCTAGTCAATGGGCCGCCGATGTCAGGCCCCACCCGCTGTACGCGGTCGTTGATGGGGCGGGGCGGCTCCTCTACGGTGCCCGCGTTCTTGAGCCGTCCCTCTCTGTCCAGGAAGAGCCACTCGCCATGTCGCACCAGTTCATCTCGAAGGTGAAGCGCACCCACTCTTGCGGAGCCCTGCGCGCCGCAGACATCGGCAAGGACGTCGTCTTGTTCGGCTGGGTGAACAACCGCCGCGATCACGGCGATCTGATCTTCATCGACCTGCGCGACCGCGAGGGCCTGACCCAGATCGTCTTCGACCCGTCGGTCTCGAAAGAGGCGCACGACGTCGCCGAGAAGCTGCGCAGCGAGTGGGTCATCGGCGTGGCTGCGAAGGTGCGCTCGCGCGGCATGCAGTGGTCGAAGAAAGAGAACAAAGAGGTGCCGGCGAGCAACCCGAGCCTCGCCACCGGCGAGGTCGAGGCCTACGTCACCGAGATCGAGATCTTCAACAAGTCAGAGACGCCGCCGTTCGAGATCAGCGAGCACATCACCGCGAACGACGAGCTGCGCCTGCAGCACCGCTACCTCGATCTGCGCCGGCCGCCGCTGCAGAAGGCGCTCATCACCCGCGCGAAGATGAACGCCGCGACGCGCTCGTACTTCGTCGAGAACGGCTTCCTCGAGCTCGAGACGCCCTTCATGGGCCGCTACACGCCGGGCGGCGCGCGGAACTTCCTCGTTCCTTCACGCCTCAACGCCGGCAAGTTCTACGCGCTCGCCGAGTCGCCGCAGCTCTACAAGCAGCTCTTCATGGTGGCGGGCTTCGAGCGCTACTTCCAGATCGTCAAGTGCTTCCGCGACGAGGATCTGCGCCTCGATCGGCAGCCTGAGTTCACGCAGATCGACGTCGAGATGAGCTTCGTCGCGCAAGACGACGTCTTCACCGTCATCGAGGGCTTGCTCAAGAGGCTGTGGAAAGAGGTGCACGGCCTCGACCTGCCGACGCCGTTCCCGCGCATGGACTTCGACGAGTCGATGGCGAAGTACGGCAACGACAAGCCCGACCTGCGCTTCGGCATGCAGCACACGGTGCTCAACCCGATCATCGAGAAGTTCGGCGCCGAGGGTGGCGTCGGCCCGATGTGGGAGACCCTGCAGGCCAAGGGCCTCATCAAGGCGCTCGTGGTGTCGCCGGTCGCTCCAGGCCAGCACAACCCGAGCGTGGTGAAGGCGAAGGAAGAGGCGTTTCGAAAGGCGAACCCGAACCCGACGGCGAAGATGCCGCCACCTCCGCACGAGCTCTCGCGCAAGGACATCGAGGAGCTCGAGAAGGACATCGTCAGCATGGGCGCCAAGGGGCTGGCGCGCGCGAAGATCGCCGAGAACGGTGACTGGACGCAGGCGCCGTTGTTCAAGAACGCGAAGCCCGAGCTGCGCGCGGCCATCGTCGAGGCGACCGGCGCGAAGCCTGGCGATCTGATCCTCTTCCAGTTCGGGCCCGAGTCGAAGGTGCAGACGGTGATGGCCAACCTGCGCGTGATGCTGGCGAAGCGCTTGTGGCTGATCCCCGAGTACGGCTCGGGCGGAAACTGGAACTTCCTCTGGGTCGTGAACCCGCCACTGTTCGAGTACGACGAAGAGTCGAAGACGTGGGCCGCCGCGCACCACGCCTTCACCCGCCCGCACGACGAGCACCTCAAGTACCTGCAGCCCGAGTCGTTCGACCCGTCGAAGGTGTACTGCTACCGCTACGACGTGGTGCTCAACGGCTTCGAGATCGGCGGCGGCTCGATTCGTCTGCATGATCCAGCCACGCAGTCGCTGGTCTTCAAGGCGCTCGGAATCAGCGAAGAAGACGCCCGCTCGAAGTTCGGCTTCCTCCTCGACGCGCTGAAGTTCGGAGCGCCGCCGCACGGTGGCCTCGCGCTCGGCATGGACCGCCTGGCCTTCCTCATCACCGAGACCGAGTCGCTGCGCGACGTGATCCCCTTCCCGAAGACGCAGAAGGGCACCGACCTGATGACCGGCGCTCCGGGAGACGTCGACGAGAAGCAGCTGCGCGATCTGTACGTGAAGAGCACGCCCCCACAGAAGGCGTGAGGCTCGACGTGGTCACCGCCTGGACGACAGGACGACAGAAGCTGGGCCGCAGCGGCGTTCGCGGGGAAGCGCCCGTCCCGCGCGCCGGCGCTCTGCGTCGCCTTCACCCAGGCGGAGTGCACGCCTGCGTCGGCCACGGTTGGCCAGTCGATGACCCGTCGACGCCGTAGCGCGAGGGGGAGGCGGGCGCGTGCGAGACGGTGGCCCTGGCGCTCCCGCGACCAGGACCCAGGGTGTGCGTGACGCGCTCTGGCTCAGCGCGTCTTGGCGATCAGCGCGTCGACCGCGGCGGGATCCTTCACGCGGACCTGCGCCAGCAACACCTTCGTCTCGGGCGCGTTGACGATGAGGATCGCGTCAGACGCCTGCTGGCGCACGTTGCCTGACGCCTCGGAGAAGAGCTTCACCAGGGCTCCGGCTGCGATGGCGCGCAGCTGAGGCACCTCAGCCTTCACGGGGGCGCCGGCCGGGGTCTCGAGCGCCCACTCGTTGCCGATGACCGACAGGGCCTTCACCAGCGCGAGCTGCTCCTTCTCGGTGGTGCTGCGCGAGAGCTGGGTCGCCAGGAAGGCCGAGACCGAGGCCCGCCGACAGGTGCCCATGCCCGCGAGCACGGCGTCGCGCGAGGCGCCACGACGCTCCGTGGCCGAGGCGATCAGCGCCGCCGCCGCGCCATCGGTGCCCAACCGCCCCAGGCCGTCGGCCGCGGAGCGAAGCACCTCGGGCGCGAGCTCGAGCTGCAGCGCCGCCACCAGCAGCGCCTCGGACCTCGGCTCGCGACGATCGCCGAGCGCCTCGAGCAGCCCGCTCTGCCAGGCGATGTGCGCCGAGCGGGGCAGGGCCTCGTCGAGCTTGCCGTCGAAGGCGAGCGCGTCGGCCAGCGCCCACGTCGCGTTGGCGATCGAGTTCAGCCGCGGCGTCACCGGCGCAAACCGGCCCCGCTTCTTCGCGTCGAGCGTGGCCATCTGCGCGCGGACCTGGGCCACCGCCGCGAAGGCGCCCGGCGTCGTCTTCTTCGCCGCGGCGATCTCTCTCTGGAGCGCCGTGAGCGCGGGGCCCGACAGCTTCACGTCGAGCGCGCCGTTGGCCAGCGCCACCTGCGAGACCAGCACCGTCACCCATGCGAGCGTCTTCACGGCGTCACCTCCCACCACTTCGTCGACGGGATCGCCCGCATCGCGTTGGTGCCGCAGTGCACCTCACCGGCCATGCGGTGGTACAGGTTCCAGTCGTCGATCCACCGAATGGTGTAGCCATAGGGCGTCAGCGCGTCTTCGAGCTGCGCGCGGAACAGGTCCTTCCCGTTGATGACCGGCCCGTGCGGGTCGGGCACCGCCAGCGTCTTGTCGTCGATCACGAAGAGGTTCACCGTGCCCGGCTGGTGCGCGAGCGAGGTGCCCTGCACGTCCTCGTGAAGGAAGGGCACCCTGACGATCTCGGCGTCGGTGATGCCCGTCTCGCGCTTGATGATGGCGAGCTGCTCGTCGACCTTCACGGCCGCCTCGGCGCTGGCCTGCATCACCGCCGTGTTGGCGAGCAGCCGCGAGATGGTCGTCTCGGCGGGCGGCTCGTTGCCCATCTCGTCCACCCAGCTCTTGCCCACGAACAGGCGGGCCGCGCCGTTGCCGCGCATCACCTCGGCCTCGAGCATCGTCTTGGCCAGGCGCGCGTCGTTCACCAGGAGGATCCACCCGCGGGGCGTCGAGGCCTTGAGGAAGCTGACCGTCTCGTCGACGTGGCCGACCAGCAGCCACGAGGTGTCGATGTTGACCGACGGCTCCTGGTAGCGCTGGGCCTCGGTCATCGACACGAAGCTCTGGTCGGGCGCGAAGCCGCGCACGCTCCCGCGAATCACCCGGCCCAGCGGCCACTGCTTCGTCCCCTGCGTGTGCGGAGGGATGGTCTCGAAGTTGCCGAAGGAGTTGAGCGACTGCGTCTCTTCCGAGCTGGTCAGGTCGATCTGCTGCACGCCGGCGACGTTCTTGCCGCGGAAGCTGGTGAACACCACCCGGCCCGCCTCGCGCATCGGGTAGTTGCGGCTGAAGGGGTTCTCGATGTTCGCGGAGCGGAAGAAGACGCGCATCACGTGCTGGGCGCCGTCGGGCCCGGGCACCGAGGCGTAGCCGGTCTCGAAGAAGTCCTGCGTCCACTGATCGTCGACGGCCGGCGTCACCAGGCGCATGTTGGGGCTGGCTGAGGTGACCGCCGCGCGCAGCTCGGCGATGAAGGCGGCGGAGTCGGGGTCTCGCGAGACGGCCGAGGCGTACGCGGTCTCGGTGGGGAGCAGGTGGTGGAAGGTCAACACCGGCGCCACGCGCAGGCGCACGGTGTCGCTGTAGGTGCCGGCCTTCCAGTACTTCTGCTCAGGCACCACCACCTGCAGCGTCACGTCGACGAAGCCGTCCCACACGGCCGCGTCACGCACGATGTCCTTGCCCTCGAGCGCGATCGACAGGCCCGCGGTGAGCTCGGCCAGCGCCAGGGGCAGGGCGGGGTCGATGACCTGGTAGGCGTCTCCGGCGTGCCGGAACAGCCGCACCTTGTCGGCCGCGGCCTCGTTGATCAGCAGGCGCGCGACGGTGCCAGCGGGCGCCTCGGGCCACGCCTTGATCGCCAGCTGCGCGAGGTCAGCGACGTCGTCGTCGCCGTTGACGACCTCGTCGGTCGCGTCATTGCAGTTGGGCAGGGTGGCGTCGGGCAGCGGCCGGCCGCCGCTGTCGGTGCTGCGGCAGCGCCCGTCGTCGTCGTCGATGTTCGCCAGGAAGATGGCCCCGTGCGCGGCGTCCCACGTCTCTTCGTTCTCGTCTTCGCCAGGCACGTCGAGCTCGAGCTTGCCGTTGCGGTTGACGTCGGCGCGCAGATCGATCGGGGGCGTGCCGGGCAGGATCGTCACCGCGCCGGTCCCGGTCTCGAGGCGCGCGGTTGGCTTCTCACACCCGAACGCGACCACCACCACCACCAGCGCCACGAATCTCTTTGATGACATCAACACTCCGTTTCGGCCGGGCCCGAAGAGGCGCACGGCCTAACCCACCTCCGCGCCCCGCCACAAGCGGGCCTCCCGACGCAGAGCAGCAGGATTTCTCAGATTTCAGGAGCGACGACGTTAGACACCGACCCATGCCGACCTTCGTCAAGCGCAGCGAGCTGCCCGTCCCCTCCAGCGAGTTGTTCGCCTGGCACGAGCGCCCCGGGGCCTTCGAGCGCCTCAACCCGCCCTTCGACCCCGTCGAGATCGAGGAGCGCACCGGCGGCCTCGAGGTGGGGGCGCGCGCCGTCATCCGCGCGAAGGTGGGGCCGATCACCCAGCGCTGGGTGGCCGAGCACACCGCCTACGAGCAGGGCCGGCTCTTTCGCGACGAGATGCGCAGCGGGCCGTTTCACAAATGGGTGCACACGCACCGGTTCGTGCCCGTCTCGGAGCAGCAGAGCGTGCTCGAGGACGAGATCGACTACGAGCTGCCCCTGGGCGCGCTGGGGGCGACCCTCGGCGGCGGGTACGCCAGCGGCAAGCTCGAGGCCGCGTTCCGGTACCGCCACGCCATCACCCGCGCCGATCTCGCCCGGCACGCCCGCTTCGCCGGGGCGCCGCGACGCACCTTCGCGATCACCGGCGCCAGCGGCCTGCTGGCCTCGTCGCTGACGCCCTTCCTCACCACCGGCGGGCACACCGTGCGGCCCGTCAAGCGCGTGGGCGACCGGCTCGACGCCGCCGCGATCGACGGCGCAGATGTCGTCATCCACCTCGCCGGCGCGGGCGTGGCCGACGAGCGCTGGACGAAGGAGCGCAAGCAGCTGCTCATCGACAGCCGCGTCGCCTACACGCGGCAGCTGATCGACGCCATGCGCGCCGCGAAGCGCCCTCCGAAGGTGCTGGTGAGCGCGTCGGCCGTCGGCGTCTACGGCGATCGCGGTGACGAGGTGCTGACCGAGGCCTCGGCGCCCGGCCCGCGCGGTGACGAGGGCGCGGCGTTCCTCTCGGGGTTGTGCCTCGACTGGGAGGCCGGGGCGCGCGCGGCCGAGGCCCTCGGCACCCGGGTGGCGCTGGTGCGCATCGGGGTGGTGATGGCGGCCAATGGCGGCGCGCTGGCGAAGCTCCTGACGCCCTTCAAGGCCGGCGTCGGGGGGCCGGTCGGCCCGGGCACCCAGTGGATGCCGTGGATCTCGAGCGAAGATCTGATCGGCGTGCTCCACCACGCCTCGATGACCGACGGCTTCGCGGGCGTGGTGAACGCGGTGGCGCCCAACCCCGTCACCTCGCGCGAGTTCGCGACGGTGCTGGGCGGGGTGCTGTCGCGGCCGGCGATCGCGCCGCTGCCGGCGCTCGCCCTCAAGGCGATGTTCGGCGAGATGGCCGAGGCCACCATCCTCGCCGGGCAGCGGGTGCGCCCCCAGGTGCTGGAGGAGGCGGGCTTCGAGTTCCTCCACCCGAAGCTGGAAGACGCGCTGCGCTTCACGCTCGGGCGCTGAGCGGGGCTACGGGCAGCCGGCGTCGGTGGCGGGCGCGG
>JACSRE010000443.1 GCA_014879945.1 Myxococcus sp. | reverse complement strand
GGCGCGTCGCCCTGCACGGCCGCGATGAGCTGCTTGACGCAGGCCCGCGCCGGCCGCACGGGCTCGACGGGGAACGCCGAGAACGCCATCTGGGCGCGGTCGTCTCCGCTGGCCCACTCCTTCGAGGTCTCGTCCTCCGCCGAGATCGACCACGACTTCGGGGCCCGAATGGTGACGCCCTTGAAGTCGTGCCTCGAGAGCGACTCGCCCGCCTGCGCCAGGAGCAGGCCGATCACCAGCGCGTGCATCAGCGGCCCTCCATGATGTCGAGGAAGGGGTTGAAGTAGTCAGGCGCCTTCTCGAGCACGCCGTCGAGGCCCTTGCCGCCGGTCTCTTCGCGTTTGACGTCGCCGAAGCGCCCGCGCCCGATGGCGGCCACCATGCCGTCCTTCTGGCACTCGCTGAGCAGTTCGATCGCCTTGCCGAAGACGAAGCGCGCGCGGTTGGCGATCTTGCCGTCTTCACGCACGGTGAACTCCTCGTCGATGCCCCGCGCCGCCCGGTGGAGGTACGAAGCGCTCTTGAGGGCCACGTAGCGATCGGCGAGCAGCGGGGTGTGCATGGCCTCGGTCATCATGCCCAGCAGCTGAATGCCCTGCCGTGTCCACACCGCGACCAGGTCGGCCATCACGTCGTAGGCGTGGCTGAAGAAGATGTCGGTCTCTTTGTGCTTGGTCGGCGGCATGTACTTCAGCGGCGCGTCGGGGAAGCAGCGGCGCACCAGCATCGCCTGCGACAGCTCGAGCAGGAGCGTCTCGGGCCGGTGGGGGTCGATCTCGTACGAGTGCCCCAGGCCCAGCTGCCAGTCGGCCAGGCCCGCGCGCCGCGCGAACGACTCGTTGATGAACTGGCTGGCGATCACCGTGTGGGCCGCGTCGTAGGCGTCGGCGGTGGTGATGTAGTTGTCTTCGCCGGTGTTGATGATCAGCCCCGCCATCGCGCAGATGCGCCGCGAGAAGTACTGATCGATGAACGTGCGCCGCATGTTGATGTCGCGAAAGAGGATGCCGTACATCGCGTCGTTGAGGAGCATGTCGAGCCGCTCCCACGCCGCGCAGAACGCGATCTCGGACATGCAGAGCCCCGAGGAGTAGTTGGTCAGCTGCACGTAGCGCTTGAGCTTCTTCGACTCGTCGTCGAGCGCCTCGCGCATGATGCGAAAGTTCTCTTGCGTCGCGTAGGTGCCGCCGTAGCCCTCGGTGGTGGCGCCGTGGGGCACGTAGTCGAGCAGCGACTGCGCCGTAGAGCGGATCACCGCGATCACGTCGGCCCCCGCCTGCGCCGCGGCGCGCGCCTGATCGACGTCGTCGAAGATGTTGCCGGTCGCGACGATCAGGTACTTGTGCGGCGTCGGCGCCATCGGGAACTCGTGCTTGAGCGCCTGTCGGGCCGCGACGCGATCTTTGAGCTCGCGCACCATCGCCTCGGCCTCGGCCCGCACGTCGGCCCGCAGCTGCTGCTCTTCGCCGGCGGGCAGCGCCTTGAGCGTCTCGAGGGGCGCCGCGGTCAGGCGCTCCACGGCGTCGAGGGGGCTGCTCGCGCCCATGCGCAGCGCGCGGCCGTACCAGTAGGCGGCGCCCTTGTTCAGCACCCCCGCGGCCTTGAGCCGATCGACCATCAGGTTGACCAGGGGCGCGCCCATGGTGCCCACGCCGTCGACGCCGAACCACCGCAGCACGGTGCGCTCGACCGAGACGGTGGTGTTCTTCGCGATCAGCTCGAAGGTGGGGTCGGTGATGTCACGCGCCAGCGCGCGCGCCTGGGCGATCTGCTCGTCGGTGATGAAGAGGCCAGACATGACGCACATATACCTATGGGCAGGCGGCAACGCTTGTGCGGAACGCTCCAGCAGTTGAATACTAAAGGCCCCGTCTTCGTTGGGACCCCGCCCCATGAACCCACTCCGCCGACTCGCTCCGCTGCTGGCTGCTGCGCTGTGCCTGGGTTGTTCTCCTGAAGATGACGGCCCCCCCCAGACCTCGTCCGGCTCCGGCGGCGCGTCGAGCTCCACCACCCAGCGGAGCGCCGCCCCGCTGCTGGGCGGGACCGTCACCGTGGCCGGCGGCGGCGACTTCGCGGTGATCAGCGACCCCGAGCGCGACCTCATCTACGTGCTCAACGTGGCCGGCCGGCGCATGCGCACCACCATCCGGCTCCCCACTGGCAGCCAGCCGACCCGCGGCGTCGAAGACAACCTCGGCCAGGTGCGCGTCGTCCTGCGGGGCACCGGGCAGATCGCCACCGTCGCCATCTCGAGCGGCTCGCTGGTGCGCACCGACTCGGTGTGCCCCGAGCCCCGCGGCGTCGCCTGGGACTCGACCAGGGAGGCGCTCCTGGTGGCCTGCGGCTCGGGTGAGCTCGTCACGATGCCCAACGTCGGCTCGGCCACCGTGCGCCGGCTCGACGTCGATCTCAACGACGTGGTGACCCGCAACGGGAAGATCAGGGTCTCGACGTTCCGCTCCGCCCAGCTGCTCGACCTCGACGAGACCCCCACCACCCTCTCGCTGCCCTCGGTCGCCATGCCGCCCGTGCGCGGGGTGGCCACCTCGTTCGAGCCCACCGTCGCGTGGCGCACCATCGCGGGCCCCGGCGATCTGACGGTCACCGTGCACCAGCGCGCCGTCACCGGTGACGTCGACGCGATCCGGGTCGGCCTGCCGCCGGTGGCGGTGCCCTACTACACGAACCCCTGCGGCAACGCGGTGGTCCGCTCGGCGGTGACGGTCTCGAACGACACGCACGCGATGTCGTCGATCGAGATCGCCCCGGTGCTGCCCGTGGACATGGCGATGTCGCCCGACGGCACCGAGTTCGCCATCGTCGGCGCCGGCGACTCGTCGCTGGTGCGGCTGCCCATCGGCCAGGTGATGGCCGGCGTCTCGGGCGGCGTCTGCGGCCCGGTGGCGCGCACCCCGGCGCCGGTCGACGCGCGAGGCCGCTCCAGCGAGCCCCTCGGCCAGCCCGTGGGCGTGGG
>JACSRE010000236.1 GCA_014879945.1 Myxococcus sp. | reverse complement strand
AAGTACCAGCGAGACAACGCGAACACCGGCAACGTGCGGAGCGTGTTGACGCCCTGGACGTGTCCATGACGTCGGCTGCGTCGGTTGACATGGCGTCTTCGTCTGAGATGGCCGGCAACTCGTCGTCGGACTTCGCCCTCAACCCGGGCTGCA
Source organism: Myxococcus sp. (assembly GCA_014879945.1). Lineage (GTDB taxonomy): Bacteria > Myxococcota > Myxococcia > Myxococcales > Myxococcaceae > Xiheimicrobium. Next base: position 15,749 of record JACSRE010000236.1, on the reverse strand, counting down.
ACTAAAGGACTCCCCGATGCGAGGCCTGAACGTCAACGGCTTCGTCATCGTCGAGACGCTCGGCTCGGGGCGCTCCGGCCTGCTGTACCTGGCGCGCCACCCCACCACGGGCCAGGAGGCCATCATTCGGCTCGCCTCGAACGGCGACGACGGCATGACGGCCAAGCTGTTCCTCGAAGAGGCTGCCTCGTTGCTCCCGACGGCGAGCGACGTCGAGCCGCAGGTCGCCTCCGATGGCAGCCGCGTGCTGGTGGCCTTCGCGTCGCCGTCGAGCGCCCGCACGGAGCCGCTCCCGCAGGCCAGGGCCGCTCCCGGCGCGGGCGCCACCCAACACGAGCACACCCTTCGTCTCGCTCCGCCGTCCGCGTTGCCGCGCGTCGCGCCGCTGCTCATCTTGTTCGTCGGGCTCGCGGCGCTCGCGGCCGCGGTCACCGTCCTCCTCCTCGTCGCGCGCGGCGCCCCGCCGGTGATCGCGGCCCAGCCCATTCCGACCCCGCCCGTCGTCGCCGCCGCGCCACCGCCCGGCGCGCCGTCCGCAGCCCTGCCGAGCCCGGTGGCGCCGCAGCAAACACCCGCACCGCCGCCGCAGCCGACCGCACTCCCGCAGCCCGCGTCGAAGCAGCCCCCACCCGAGCGCCCGACGAGCGCGCGACCTGCTCCACCAGCCGTCGCTCCCAGGCCCGCGAAGAAGGTCGTCTGCGACCGACAGTGGCTGCGCGCCGCCAACGCCGAGCTCGCCGCTCTGCGCTCCGTCGTCGCCAGGCGTGACGATGACGCCCTCTATCGCCGCTACGAAGACGACGAAGATCGCGTCATTCGCCGCTTCGACGACGTCGACACGCCGGAGCAGTGCGTCGCAGTCGACGCGGCCATCGACGCGCTGCTCCAGAAGTACGACCCCTGAGCGTCAGGCCTTCGGCGCGACCCAGGGCACGTCCTTCACGCCCGCGAAGTGGTTCGCCGCGCGCGCCATGGTGAAGAGCAGGTCTGACAGCCGGTTCAGGTACACGACGATCTCCTGCGCCACGTCACCCTCACGCATCAGCGGCACGATGCGCCGCTCGGCGCGACGGCAGACACAGCGCGCGAGGTGCAGCGCCGCGGCGCCCTTCGTGCCTCCCGGGAGCACGAACGACGTCAGCGGCGGCAGCTGGGCGTCGAAGCCGTCGATCGCCTGCTCCATCGCCGTCACCCACTCGGGCTTCAGCTTCGGCAGGTGCCCCGCCGCCTTGCTCTCGGGCGGCGTCGCGAGGATCGACCCGATGGTGAAGAGCTGGTCTTGCAGCGTCTGGGTGAGCGCGTCGAGCGCCCCGAGGCCCTCGGCGCGCGCCATGCCCAGCACCGCGTTCAGCTCGTCGAGCTGCCCGTAGGACTCGACGCGGTGGTGGTCCTTACCGACGCGGCCACCGCCGAACAGCGAGGTCTCTCCGGTGTCGCCCGTCTTCGTGTAGATCTTCATGGCCGCGCTCGTAACGCCCGGGTCCACCCACGTCCATCGCGTCGCGTGGGGCTCGAAGCAGGGCAGGGCGCCGAACGCTCACGCATCTCCAGGCGGCTCGCATATGACTCGCCAATGCGCTCCTTCGCAGCCCTGGTCGTCGTGGTGGCAGGTCTGTCCGCGTGCCCCGAACAGGTCGGCGATCGCTGCGGAGCCCAGCTTCCTCCGTGCCCCACGGGCCAGCAGTGCGTCGACGCGCGGTGTGTCGTCTTCATCGCCGACGCCGGTAGGGTGCTCGACGCGTCGGTCGTCGATGCGGGAACAGCCGATGGGGGCCGAATCGACGGGGGCCTCATCGGGCTCGACGCTGGCGGCCTCGACGCCGGCGCTCCGGATGGCGGCGTTCGGGACAGTGGCACGCCCGACGGAGGGACCGACTCGGGTGTCGTCGACGCCGGCGTGCCCGACGCGGGGTTTCCGCTGCTCGACGCGCTCCTGGTCCGCGCGACCCGCCTCTGTCAGGCGCTCCAGGCGTGTGGAGTCGTCAGCGCCGCCGACGCGCCGACGCTGTGTGTGGGGCCCGTTCGCGAGACGCTGTGGAGCTTCGCGCCCCCGGCCCTGGTCGCGCTCCCGCTCGACCCCGACGCCGGAGCGCGCTGCTCGCAGATTCCGGTCTTGCCGTGTCAGTCGAACCTGCTGCTCGCCAACCTCGTGGACCTGCGGACCAGCTGCCCTGTCGTCTTGAACGGTCCGAGCGGCCTCGGAGGCGCCTGCGGCTCTGATCGCGACTGCGCCGACAAGGCCTCGCTCTGCGCTCAGAGCTGCAACGGCACCTGCGCGCTCGCAGGCGGACTCGGTCAGCCCTGCCTCGCCCCCGACCGCTCCCAGGAGCCCTGCTTCGAGGGGTTCTGTGACGGCCCCACCAACCGCTGCGCCCCGTTCCGGGTCTCCGATGCGGGCTGCGCAGCAACCTCCGAGTGTGGGCCCGACTCGGTCTGTCGACAGGCCTGCCTGCGCTTCGATGCTGGCGTCTGTGTTCAGCCCGATGGTCGCTGCGTGCGGCTGCCCCCCGTGACGTCTCCGTGTGCGCCCGAGGGCTGCGACACCGCGTCGCGCTGCGATGGGCCTACCTGTGTCCTCCGAACGGCCCTCGGCCAGGCGTGCTCCAACGATGAATGCGTGCTGACCGCCTCGTGCTTCGGCGGATCGTGCCGGGCGCGCGCGAGCATCGGCGCCGCGTGTGTGCGATCGAACGACTGCCTCGCGGGCCTGAGCTGTGACCGCGTCTCGCGAACCTGTCAGGCCCCGAGAACCGGCCGCGCCGTGGGCGAAGCCTGCTCAGAGCCCGGCCAGTGTGGCGGGGTCCGCGTCGCCTGCGCTGGGCTCTTCATCAACCCCGATGGAGGCCCCGGCCAACCAGGAGTCTGCCGCGCGCCCCAGCCCTTCGACCCCTGCCAGGACACCTTCAGCTGCCCCATCGCGCACTTCTGCTCGCCAGACGCGGGCGTGTGTGCGCCGTCTTTGCTCGGTAGCCCGTGCTCCAACTCTGCCTTCTGCGCGCCCTCGCACGCGTGCAACCCGACGGGCGCGTGCCAGCCACGAGATCCCTCCGGAGCCGTCTGCGCCGCCGAGGGCGCTGACTCCTGTGCCAACCCAGCCGACGTCTGCCTGCGCGTCGGCGCCGAGCCCTTCCCCCGGTGTCGCCCACTCCCCGTCGCAGGCCAGGCGTGCGCCGCCCTGGACCCGCGGCTCGCACGGTGCCGGTTGCCAGCCGTCTGCGAAGGCACCACCTGCGTCGATGGTGGAGTCGTCGGCCAGCCATGCATTCCAGGCCTCGGCTGTTTCGACGGTGTCTGCGTGACAGAGACCGGCGAGCTCGACCTCTTCGGCTTCGGAGGTTCGGGACGCTGCGCACCCCGGAGCGCCATGGGTGGCCCGTGCGGCACCGACCGGGAGTGTCAGCAGGGCCTCGTGTGCCGATCGACGAACGGCCGGAGCAGCTGCGTCGGGCTCTGCCCCTGAGCCGCTCAGCAGCGCCCGATAGGCCGCGTCTCAGTCGGGAATCCACGTCGTCACCGACGCCACGCCACCGTCAGCGTGCTTTACCCGCAGGTGCCACGGGCCCACCGGCGGCCAGTTCTGCTTCACCAGCTCGAGCGTCATCAACCCGGCGTCGTCGGGCCCCTCGGCGCCCGCCTCACGAGGGCGAAACCCCAGCGTGCCCGCCTCGTCCACCACCCTCGTCAGCGGCGTGCCCGGCGTCGTCTGCTCGAAGCGCCTGAACTGAATCAGCGACCGCGAGGTGGACAGGCCCATCACGCCGCAGGCGCCCATGCCCAGCACCACCAGCGTCACGCAGCCCATCGTCGCCCGCGAGGGGCCCTTCGTCGCCCGACGCGTCACCTGCGCTCCAGGTCCACGAACCACACGTCAGGCGTCTGCGCCCGCTCGCGCTTCACCTCGGTCCACTGCGCGCGGTCCCACTGGGGAAAGAACGTGTCGGCCTCGACGTCGCGATCGACCTCGGTGAGGAACAGGTGCGTCGCCAGCGGGAGCGCCTCGGCGTACAGCCTGGCGCCGCCGATGATCATCGGCATCGCGCCATCACCACCCACCAGCGCGAGCGCGGCCTCGAGCGACGGCGCCACCTCACAGCCTGCGAACGAGGGCCGCGTCGTGCTCACCACCACGTTCCGGCGCTCCACCAGCGGCTTGCCGATCGACTCGTGCGTCGCGCGGCCCATGATGACCGGGTGCCCCAGCGTCAGCGCCTTGAAGCGCTTGAGGTCTTCTGGGAGGCGCCAGGGCAGGGCGTTGTCCTTGCCGATGCCGCCGTTGCGGGCCACCGCCACCACCAGCCCCAGCGGCGCGCGCGCCGGCACCCTCACACCGCCACCGGGGCCTTGATGGCCGGGTGCGGCTCGTACCCCTCGAGCGTGAAGTCCTCGAAGCGGAAGTCGAACAGGCTCTTGCGCTCGGGGTTGAGCCGCATGCGCGGGAAGGGCCGGGGGGCTCGCGAGAGCTGCTCGCGCGCCTGCTCCACGTGGTTGTTGTACAGGTGCACGTCGCCGAAGCTGTGCACGAAGTCGCCGGCCGAGAGCCCCGTCGCCTGCGCCACCATCAACGTCAAGAGCGCGTAGCTGGCGATGTTGAAGGGCACCCCGAGGAAGACGTCGCCCGAGCGCTGGTAGAGGTGGCACGACAGCTCGCCGTCCTGCACGTGGAGCTGGAAGAGCGTGTGGCACGGCGGCAGCGCGACCTGGTCGGCCTCTCGCGGGTTCCACCCCGTCACCAGCAGCCGCCGGCTCAGCGGGTTCTCGCGCACGTCGCGCACCAGCCGGCTGAGCTGATCGAACCCGTCGCGCTCGTAGGTGCCGTCGGCCTTCTTCGTCGCGCCGAAGTTGCGCCACTGGTGGCCGTACACGGGCCCCAGGTCACCCGCCGGGCGGCCGAAGCGCGCCGTCTGCTCTGCCGTCGCCCACTCGTCCCAGATCGTCACCCCCACGTCCTTGAGCGGCTGCACCGTCGTCTCGCCGCGCAGGAACCACAACAGCTCGTGGATGATGGACTTCAGGTGCACCTTCTTCGTCGTCAGCAGCGGGAAGCTGTCGCGCAGGTCGAACCGCAGCTGGCCCCCGAAGAGCGCGCGGGTGCCCGTGCCGGTGCGGTCGGCGCGCGGCTTCCCCTGCTCCAGCACCGTCTTCAGCAAGTCGAGGTACGCGCGTTCACTCATGGCCGGCCTCCCAAAGAGGGCGCATGGAGCCACACTCACCTGCCCACGTCGAGCGCCGAGGCACGCCTGCCGCGCGCGCCCCGCCGCGCCGCTTCGTTGCCGCTCCAATCAGGTGGGCTTGTTGGGTGATTTTGACATTCACTCGCAAAATGACCATGAGGAGGTCAGGAGCCAACCCGATGCGCAACGTGATCCTCCTGGTGTCCCTGGCGAGCGCGCTGGCGCTGGCTGACGAGTCGTCGTCTGGCTGGCACCGCGTCGTCGGGCTGCTGCAGTACCTCGAGGGCGACTACGCGGCGGCCGTCCTCGAGAAGAACGCCGACGAGCTGGCGGAGCAGCGCGGGCTGGCCGACGAGGTGGTGGCCGCGCTCACCGAGCTGGGCGCCGAGGGCGCGCCGTACCTGCCCCGCGCCAAGCAGCTCCAGGCCGACATCGCCGCCGAGGCGAGCGCCGACGGCGTCGTCACCGCCTGCCGTGCGCTGGTGCGCGAGATCGTCGCCGCGAAGAACCTCTCGCGCTCGCCCCGCGCCAGGCCAGACCTCGAGGCCGGGAAGGCGCTCTTCGCCGCCCAGTGCGCGAGCTGCCACGGCGCCGAGGGCCGCGCCGATGGGCCGGCCGCCGCCGCCATGACGCCCGCGCCCGCCAACTTCCACGACGCCGACCGCATGGTCACCCTCACCCCGTACAAGGTCTTCAACACCACCACCTTCGGCATCAAGGGCACGCCGATGCCCGGCTTCCCCGCGCTCTCCGACGCCGAGCGGTGGAGCGTGGCCTTCTTCGTCTTCTCGCTGCGCCAGCCCGGGTGCGTGAAGCCGGGCACGCCGGTCGGGCTCGACGCGCTGGCGACCTCGACCGACGCGCAGCTCCTCGAGCTGGTGGGCGCCGAGGGCCTGGCCTGCGCCCGGCGGGAGCTCCCCAAGCCCGACGAGACCTCGTCGCTCGCGGTCGCGCGCGCGGGGCTCGAGGCGGCGCGGGGGCTCGCCGCGAAGGGCGACTGGGACGGCGCGCGCAAGGCGGTGGTCGACGCCTACCTGATGGGCCTCGAGCCGATCGAGCCGACGCTGCGCGCGCGCGCCCCGAAGCTGGTCGAGCAGCTCGAGCAGGGCTTCACCCGCACCCGCCTGGCCGCGCAGAACCACGAGGGCTTCGAGCCCGAGGTGACGAAGCTGCTGGCCCTGCTGGCCGACTCCAACGCGCCGGCGCGCGGCGACTTCTGGTCGGTCTTCTTCGCGGCCCTCTTCATCCTCCTGCGCGAGGGCTTCGAGGCCACCATCGTGGTCGGCGCGCTGCTGGCGGTGATGAAGAAGATGGGCGCCGAGGCCCAGGTGAAGATCGTGCACGCGGGGTGGGTCGCCGCGCTCGTCTTCGGCGTGGTGGCCTTCGTCTTCGGCCAGTCGCTGCTCGCCGGCGCCAACCGCGAATGGCTCGAGACGGTGGTGGCGCTCTTCGCGGTCTTCCTGCTGCTCTACGCGGCGCTCTGGCTCAACGCCCGCGCCAACGTCAGCGCGATGATGACCGACATGCGCGCGAAGATGAAAGACGCGCTGGGCAGCGGCAGCGAGGTGGGCCTCTTCACCATCTCGTTCACCTCGGTGGGCCGCGAGACGGTCGAGACCGCGCTGTTCCTGCAGGGGCTGGCGGGCGACTCGCGCGAGGGCGTGCTGTGGGGCTCGGTGGCCGGCTTCATCCTGCTCGTCGGCTTCGTCGTCTTCGTGCGCACCGTCGGCTTCAAGCTGCCGATGAAGACGTTGTTCAAGGCCTCGACGGTGTTGCTGGTGGCGACCGCGGTGATGCTGCTGGGCAAGGGGCTGCACGGGCTGCAGGAGCTCGGCGTGCTGCCCATCGCGCCGATGCCCTTCTTCACCTTCGCCCCCCTGGGCATCTTCCCCGACTGGCTCACGCTGACGCCGCAGCTGCTGCTGGCCGCCGCGCCGCTCGGGTGGTGGTGGTGGAGCCGTCAGCGCCCCGCGCCGCTCCCTCCCGGCGCTCCGTCGACGCGCTGAGCCGTCGCGTCAAGCCACAGGCCCGGCGCTCGGGCCCGTGGCAAGGTGCCCGCCATGAGCGACTGGAACGACGAGGCCTTCGCACAGCACTTCCCCGAGGTGGCCGAGGTGCCGCCGAACGTCCGCGTCGACCCCGCGCGCCACTCGGCCCGGTGGTTGGTGGACGGTGAGGTGCGCCCCTGGGCCGGCCCTTCGCGCGAGGTGCGCTCCCGGGTCGCCTCGAGGCGCGGCGCCGCGCTCTCCACCACGCTGCTGGGCCACGAGGCGCAGCTCACCGCCGAAGACGCGAAGCAGGCCGTCGCCGCCGCCCAGCGCGCCTGGGGCAACGGAGAAGGGGAGTGGCCGTCGCTGCACGTCGAGAGCCGCATCGCCGCCGTCGAGAAGTTCGCGGCCGCCGTCGAGGCGAAGACCGATGAGATCGCCACGCTGCTGATGTGGGAGATCGGCAAGAGCTGGAGCTCGTCGCGCGACGAGGTGACCCGCAGCGTCGACTACGTGCGCAACACCGTCACCGAGCTGAAGCAGCTGCGCGCCGCCGACCTCTCGGTGCAGGTGGGCCTGGCCGGCGGCAAACGACACTTCGCCCGCACCCACCGCCGCGCGCTCGGGGTGGTGCTGTGCGTGGCGCCCTTCAACTACCCGGTGAACGAGTTCCTCACCACCGTCATCCCCGCGCTGCTGATGGGCAACGTCGTCGTCGCGAAGACGCCGCGCTTCGGCGTGCTGGCGAACCTCGTCTTGCTCGAGGCCTTCCGCGACTGCTTCCCCAGGGGCGTCGTCAGCCTGCTGCCCGGCGACGGGCGCGTGGTGCTGCCCGCGGTGATGGCGTCGACCGAGCTCGACGTCACCGGCAACCCCAGCGGCGTCGTGCACGTGCTGGCCTTCATCGGGAGCGAAGGCGCCGCCAACGCCATCATGCGCGCGCACCCGGCGCCCATCACGCTGCACAAGATCCTCGGGCTGGGCGCGAAGAACGCCTGCGTGGTGCTCGAGGACGCGAACCTCGACGCCGCGGCCGCGGCCATCGTGAAGGGTGGGCTCGGCTTCAACGGCCAGCGCTGCACCGCCGAGAAGCTCGTCTTCGCGCACCGGAGCGTCTTCGAGGCCCTCGTCTCGAAGGTGGCCGAGCGGGTGGACGCGCTGACGGTGGGCATGCCGTGGACGCCGGGCGTGGCCGTCACGCCGCTGCCCGAAGACACCAAGCTCGAGGTGATGCGCGCGCTCCTCGACGACGCGCTCGGCCAGGGCGCGACCGTGCGGAACCGTGGCGGCGGGCGCGGCGCCTTCTCGCTCATGCGGCCGGCGGTCGTCGCCGAGGTGAAGGCCGGCATGCGGCTGTTCCACGAGGAGCAGTTCGGCCCGGTGGTGCCCCTCGCGGCCTTCGCCGACGACGCCGAGGTGCTCGAGTGGCAGCGGCGCTCGCCCTACGGCCAGCAGGCCTCGGTGTGGGGCCAGCCTGAGCGCGCCCGCACGCTGGTGCGCAAGTTCACCCGCTTCGTCGCCCGGGTGAACGTCAACGACGTCTGCCAGCGCGGCCCCGACGCGTTCGGCTTCAGCGCGGCCGACAAGTCGGGCTTCGGCACCCTGTCGCTCAAAGAGGCGCTGCTCTCGTTCAGCCGGCCGGTGCTGGTGCAGGCGCAAGACGAGGGCGTGCTCGACGCCTTCCGCTCGCGGCCCGCGCCCTGACGTCAGGAGCGCCCTTCTTCACCGTCGCCCCGCTGCCATGTCTGCTCCTCCCCGCCCCCTCCTCAGCGAGCTGAAGGCCCTCTGGGTGCTGGCGTTGCCCCTGGCCCTCGCCCAGGCCGGCCAGGCGTTGATGGGCCTGGTGGACACCGCCGTGGTGGGCCGCCTCAACGAGACGGCGCAGGCGGCGGCCGGGCTCGGCAACTCGCTCACCTTCACCATCATGTTCTTCGGCATGGGCGTGATGATGGCGCTCGACCCGCTGGTGTCGCAGGCCGTCGGCGCGAGGCGGCCCGCTGACGCGCGCACCCACTACTGGACGGGCGTGTGGCTGGCGCTGGCGACGTCGGTGGTGCTGCTCGTTCCCCTGCTCCTGATGGGCCCGGTGCTGCGCCTGGTGGGCGTCGCGCCCGCCATCGCCGACGGCGCGCTCACCTACATCGACGTGCGGCTCCCCGGCGTGGCCGGCCAGATGTTGTTCGTCGGCGCGCGCTCGTACCTGCAGGGCGTGGGGCGCACGCGCGCCATCGTCGTCGCCATGGTGCTGGCCAACGTGCTCAACCTCGGCCTCGACGTGCTGCTGGTGTTCGGCGCCGGCCCCATTCCCGCGCTGGGCATCGCCGGCGCCGGCATCGTCACCACGGTGTGCACGTGGTTTCAGTTCCTGGTGATGGTGCCCGCGCTCGGGCCCCGCCTCGAAGGGGTCAGGCGCGCGCCCGACGTCCAGGCGCTGTGGCGGGCGGCGCGGCTCGGGCTCCCCGTGGGCCTGCACCTGCTCGCCGAGGGCGGCGTGTTCGGCCTCGCGGGGCTGCTGGCCGCGCGCCTGGGCGCCTCGAGCAGCGCCGCGCACCAGGTGGCGCTCACCTGGGCCAGCCTCACCTTCTGCGTGGCGGTGGGCATCGGGAGCGCCGGGAGCGTGCGCGTCGGTTGGGGCGTGGGGGCCAGAGATCTGCCCGCCGCGCGGCGCTCGGGCCTGGTGGCCTTCGCCAGCGGCGCCGCCTTCATGTCGGCGACCGCGCTGATGTTCGTGCTGGTGCCCGAGCCGCTCGCCAGGCTCCTCTCGCCGAACGACGGCGTGGTGGCGGTCGCGGCGTCGCTCTTCACGGTGACGGCGGTGTTTCAGGTCTCCGACGGGGTGCAGGGCGTCGGGGCCGGCGTGCTGCGCGGCTACGCCGACACCCGCTTCACCTTCATCGCCAACCTCATCGGGCACTGGCTCATCGGGCTGCCGCTGTCCTGGTGGCTGGGGGTGCGCGGCAGCTACGGCGTCGTCGGCCTGTGGTGGGGGCTGTCGGCCGGCCTCTCGGTGGTGGCGGTGGCCGTCTTCCTGCGCTTCCAGTGGCTCAGCCGTCGAGACGTGGCCGCCCTCGAGCCGGCGGCGGCAGGGGCGGGCGAAGCGGCGTAGCGCCTCAGCGCACGGCGCGAACGAGCCACGGCGCGTACCGCAGCTCGACGTCAGGCTCGCTCAGCAGCCCGCGCAGCTGCGCGCTCGCGCGCTCGATGAGGCCCGACGTCTCGTGGCCCAGCGACTCGTCGAGGCTCTCGAAGATCTCGGCCCACTCCTCGATGAACGCGCCCAGGAAGGCGCGGTCGGCCTGGGTGCCGACGAGGGCCACCGGCGAGACGTCGAGCTGCGAGAACCCCGCCGCCTCGAAGAGGGGCTCGAGCGTCGGCCCGATGAAGGGGTCTCCACCGGCGCGTCGCTGCGCGGCGTTCAAGCGCGCCACCAGCGCGTGCACCTCGGGCAGGTGCGGGCGGGTGGACAGCGAGCGGTTGTCCACCTCGATGAAGTGACACGCGCCGCCGGGCTTCAGCACCCGGCGCACCTCGCGCACGATGCCCGCTGGGTGGGCGACGTGCTCCAGCAGCCACGAGCAGTGCACCCGGTCGAACGTCTGGTCGGCGAACGGCAGCTGCGCTCCGGTGGCGCGGGCGACCGGGAGCGCGGGGTGGTTCTGCCGGCACGCCCGCAGCTGCGGCGCCGAGAGGTCGACGCCCACCAGCGCGATGCCCGGGAAGGCGCGCAGCAGCCGTGAGGCCATCGCGCCCACGCCACACGCCAGGTCCAGCACGCGGTGCCCGGGCGCGGCGTCGACGCGGGGGAAGGTGAAGGCCGAGACGAAGTCGGCCTGCTTCTCGAGCCTGGCCACCTCGCGCGCGTCGGTGCCGCCGTGGATGTAGCCGTCACTCACGCGGGGTCACCAGGCGACCATCAGCTCGATGCGCTGGGCGCTGGGCTTCTCCCACCGGGCCTCGATGGGCAGCCGGTAGAACGCCTGCACCAGCGAGCGCAGCATGCCGATGTACAGCTGAAGGGGGAGCACCTCTTCCTTGAACACCAGCACCGCGCGGCCGGTCTCGACGCGCGACACCAGGCGCTGGCCGGGCGCGATCATCGGGTTCAACGTCGCCACCAGCGGCTTCATGATGGCCTCGGGGTAGCGCTCCTTCTGGCCCTCGAGCGCCTTGCCGAACGGCGAGCGCACCAGCCCGTCCATCATCGCCGCGCCCAGCAGCTCGAAGGCGTCGTCCACGTTGCGCGCCTTCGGGAGCACCTGCTCGACGGCCTTCCACAACATGCGCAGGAACTCGCTCGTCGGGTACGAGAGCTGGTCGACGTAGGGCTTCTGCGTCGCGGCGGCCTTGCGCACCTTCTGGTCGGCGACGGGGCCCGCGAGCTTCATCACCGCCGCGAGCAGGGCGTTGAAGAAGAGGCCCCGCATCGCGCCCGCGCCGGCCGAGGCGATGCGCTGCTCCAGCTCGGCGACGTCGAGCACGCGTGAGCGCGGCAGCCTCGGGTTCTCGAGCGCGGGCTTGAGCACGGGCGAGGAGCGCTCGCCGGGGCTCGAGGGCTCGGGGTGCGCGGGCAGCTCGGCGCGCGCGTCGTCGGGGAAGAGCTTCTGCATCCACGCCGCCAGGTGGGCCTTCGTCGCCGGCAGCCGCTGCTTGGTGAGGAACGCCTCGAGGGCCTTCTTGAACTCGGCCCCCGTCTGAAAGCGGGCGCCCAGGTCTCGGGTGAGGGCCTTGAGGACGATGGCGTCGAGCGCCTTCGGCACCGCCAGCTCCTTCTTCGACGGCGGCTCGATCTCGGCGGCCACCACGGCCCGCAGCGTGGCGGTGTCGTTCTCGCGCTTGAAGAGCCGCTCCAGCGCCAGCACCTCCCACAACACGATGCCCAGGCCGAACAGGTCGCTGCGGCCGTCGAGGTCCTTGCCCCACGCCTGCTCCGGCGACATGTACGCGTACTTGCCCTTGATGATGCCGGTGGCGGTGCGGGTCAGCTTGTTGGCCGCGCGCGCGACGCCGAAGTCGATGAGCTTCACCGAGCCGTCGAAGCCCACCATGATGTTCTGCGGCGAGACGTCACGGTGAATCAGCTCGAGCGGCACGCCGGCCTCGGTGGTGGCCTGGTGCGCGAAGTCGAGCGCGGCGGCGGCCTCGGCGATGACGCGGCACTTGAGCGCCACCGGCATGTCGGTGCCGGCCTCGAGCGCGGCGTTCACCACGTCGCCGAAGCTCATGCCGTGCACGAACTCCATGGTGATGAAGTAGTCGCCGCCGACTTCGCCCAGGTCTTCGATGCGCGCGATGTTCGGGTGGTCGAGGGCCGCCGCGATGCGGGCCTCGTCGAAGAACATGTTCACGAACTCCTGGTCTTCTTTGAGGTGCGCCAGCAGGCGCTTCACCACCACCGGCGGCTCGGCGTCGGAGTCGCCCTCGACGCGGGCCAGCCACACCTCGCCCATGCCGCCCACGGCGAGCTTCTTGAGCAGGTAGTAGCGGCCGAATCGGAGGGGCTTCGTCACGAGGCCCGCCGAGCATGCCTCGTCGGGGCGCGGGCGCCAGCACTTCATCGCCCCCGACCGTCCGCCGGCGTAGCCTCTGCGCCCATGAACGAGTTCGCGCGTATCGACGCCTTCACCGAGGCCTTCTCGCTGCGCCGGCCGCCCTTCGGGCCCGGAGACGACGCCGCGGTGCTGCCCCCCTCGCGCCGGCACCAGGTCGTCACCACCGACGCGCTCGTCGAGGGGGTGCACTTCTCACGCGAGACGTTCCGCTTCGCCGACATCGGGCACAAGGCGCTCGCGGTGAACCTGTCTGACGTCGCGGCCATGGGCGCGCGGCCCACCTGGGCGGTGTGTGCGCTGCAGCTGCCCGACGACGTCTCGGCGAAGGCGCTGCGCGCGCTCTCGTCGGGCATGGCGGCGCTGGCGGCGGCCCACGGCGTCTCGCTCATCGGCGGCAACGTCACCCGGGCGCCGCAGCTGTCGGTCACCGTCACCCTGGCGGGCGAGGTGCCGAAGGGCCGCGTCGCGTTGACGCGCTCGCGCGCCAGGCCCGGCCACCGCGTCTACGTCTCGGGCCCGCTGGGCAGCGCCTCGGCCGGCCTCGAGGTGCTCAAAGACGCTCCCCGCCAGCGCTCGCGAGGCGGCCCGGTGAAGTTCGACCGCCAGTGGGACGGGCTGGTGCTGGCGCAGCGCTCCCCGTCGCCGCACGTGCGCTGGGGGCTCGAGGCGGCGCGCTTCGCGTCGGCGGGCATCGACGTCAGCGACGGCCTCGTGCAGGACCTGGGGCACGTCTGCGCCGCCTCGAAGGTGGGCATGGCCCTCGAGACGGGCGCGCTGCCGGTGCTCGAGGCGCTGCTGCTGTGGTGCGAGTCCGAGGCCCACGTGCACCGCCACGCCTTGACCGGCGGTGAAGACTACGTGCTGGCCGTCACCGTGCCGCCCTCACGTGCCAGCGCGTTCGAGCGCAAGCTCGCCGACATCGGGCACGGCGCCTTCCCCATCGGGGTGGTGACGCGGGGCCACGGCGTCGTGGTCGATGGGCGAGCGTTCACCGCGCGCGGCGGCTACCAGCACTTCTAGTTCAGCGGCTGCGGGCGGGGCTGAGCACCAGGGCCAACGCGCGCGCCTGCTGCTCGGGGTGGCGCAGCGGTGCTCCTGCACCTTGCCGTTCTCGCGCTCGAGGCGAACGTTCGAGTGTTGGCATCGTCGGCATCGCCGGCTCGGCCGAGGGCTGCCGGGTGACGTCAGTGTTTGCACCAGCTCGCCGTGGTGGCGGGGCGGGTGCCCACCGCGCCGCCCTGGGTGGTGGCGTTGTCGATGAAGCGCCGGGTGGTGAAGCTGAACTGGTTGGGCGCGGGCGTCTGGTTCATGCGCGAGTCGACGCAGGAGCCGTTGCCGGCCCCGGGCACCGCGACCGGCCCGTCGCGGGTCGGGTCGGCGTGCCGCGAGGGAATGGGGGTGACGTCGCACGAGGTGAGCTGGCCGTTGGTGACGTTGGCCCTCACCGTCGCGGCCGTCCAGAAGTCGCCGTTGTCGTCGGCGCCGGGCGTGCGCAGCAGCGGCCACTGCTGGCTGGTCGCCGGGTTGTAGCCGACGGACAAGACGCGCCGGCCGTTGCAGTACACGTTGACGTGCGGCTTCGCGTTCGAGGTGCCGCTGGTGTTGCTGTAGTGGTTGACGCCGATGACGAAGGTGTCGGCGTTGTTCGGGTTGTCGAGGTTGATGTTCTCGGGCCCGCAGAAGGCGGGGTTGGTCGGGTCCTGCTGCGTCCTGTCACACGTGACGTTGTCGGTGTCGAGGCGCGGGTTGGTGCAGCCCTGACGCCCGGGCTGACGGCGGCTGCCCCAGCCGAGGCAGGCGGTCGGCGCCGAGTCGGGGTAGCCCCAGCGCGGCGGGTTCAGGCTCCCGTCGCGGCAGCCGCTCGGACCCATGTAGTAGCAGTCTTGCACCGGGCCCGAGAGGCCGCCGGTCTGGCAGACGTCGTTCCACCCCTGTGGCGTCGTGCAGGTGCCCTGCAGCCGCGCGAAGTGCAGGTCGATGTCGTTGCCGACGCCCGAGTTCGAGTCGCCCACCGTGTCCCAGCAGAGCTCGGCGCGAATGCCGGGCGCGCGCACTTCGACGCGCTGGGTGCAGACGTACTTCGTGCCTCGCAGGGTGAACTCGCCCTGCACCAGGTAGTCGCCCGAGAGGCCGAAGGCCGGGTGCACCACGCCGGCGCCGGGCGCGTTGCCGCGGGCGGCTTGAATCGAGATGAGCGGCTGGCCTGGCGCCGCGACGTAGCGCGCGGGCGTGGCGGCCATGTCGAAGCGCACCGGGGTGCGCGAGCCGACTCGCGCGCCCGCGACGCCCGAGTTGGCCTGGGTGTAGAGCGCGAAGGTGGGCCACGGCAGCACGTTGTCGCAGTCGCCGCCGAGCACCGTCCACGTCCAGTCGGTGGCCATGCCGCGCATGGCGACGTCCTTGATCCACTGGGTGCCGTCGATCTGCGGGAGCGTGCTGGCGTTGGGGAAGGGCGCCAGCACCAGCGGCGTGGTGGGGCACTCGACCGAGGTGGGGCAGTTGCAGCCGGCGAGCTGGTTGTTGCCCGAGAGCCCGTCGCAGTCGAAGTCGCCCGGCGCGCACGAGTCGTAGACCTGCGGGCGCTGAGCGCCGCGGCACACGCCCGACCAGGTGGTGATCTCGGTGCCCGAGCAGTCGACCGAGCCCTTGGCGTTGGTGGTGCACCAGCCGACGGGCTGCGAGGTGTTGGGGTCGATCTGCGTCGCGGGCACCAGGAAGCAGTCCTTGGTGGTGCCGCCCTGAAGGCAGATGCAGCCCTCGTCGACCAGGCCGTCGCAGTCGTCGTCGTAGCCGTTGCCCTGGTTGCCGTTGAGGCGCGCGGCCGCGACGCCGCGCGAGGTGAGGAAGGTGTCGGCCGCGCCGCCGCACTCGTTGGTGGTGCCCGGGGCGCACTCGCGGGGGAAGGGCGGGTTGCCGGCCATGATGGGCCCGCAGCCGCCGTCGTCCACCGGCACGCCGGCGTCGATCTGCCCCGCGTCCTCCTCGAAGGGGTCTCCGCCTGTCTCTTATACACATCTGACGCTGCCGACGACGGAGAGAGT
>JACSRE010000255.1 GCA_014879945.1 Myxococcus sp. | reverse complement strand
CTCCTCGAGCAGGCGAAGGCCGGTGGCGGCGTGGGCGCGCATGGCGTCAGAGGCGGCCTGGGCCTCGCGCGCCCGAATGGCGACCACCGCGCGGCGATGGTGCCGGGGGTCGAAGACGTCGGGCCGGTACAGCGGCAGGTACCGCTCCGCGCTCTGGAAGTAGACGTCGCGCACCACGCGAGAGAGCAGGGTGAGCAGCTGGTTGCCCGAGATGAGCATCAGCTCGTGGAAGAAGTCGTAGTCGAGCTGTTGGAGCTGGGCCGGCTTCGCCTTCGGGTCGGCCAGCTGGCGCACCAGCTCGTCGAGCCGCGCCATCGAGGCCGCGTCGGCCTTGCGCGCCGCCTGCTCCGCGCCCCACCCCAGCAGCAGCCCGCGCACCTCGTGCAGGTCGCGCATGATGGCCTGGCCCAGCTCACCCCCGGCCTCGACCAGCGAGGGCACCAGGCCGAGGCCCGTGTCGAGGAGCAGGTCGGCCACGCGCGTCGCGCCGCCCTGACGAATCTTCACCAGCCCCCAGGCCTCGAGCCGCTTCATCGCCTCGCGCACGCTGGAGCGGTTGACGTCGTACTTCTCGGCCAGCTCGCGCTCCGAGGGCAGCGCGTCACCGGGCTGCATGCGGCCCTTCAAGATGGCGGCGCGCAGGGTGGTGGCGATCTTCTCGGCGACGTTCTTTCGCGGGGCGGGTGTCATGACTGGTCCGACCAGTTAGCTCGGGCGGACTGGTCTCCGCAAGGGGCCGTGGCTCCGCGAGTGATGTGGATGGCTTCTTGTGTCCTAAACTGGACCGACCAGTTTTCCCAGCGACGGCCTCAGCGCAACTCAATCGGCCGGAGCGACCGTCTTCCGTTCCCTTGCGTCTCGAGGGCCGGGCTCAGCTCGACCCTGGGTCACGGAGCCAGGGGGGCAGGCCGAAGCCTGGCGTCCGTCCCAAAGGGTGGACGAGGACCTCGTCTGCCACTCGTCCTTCCGTGGGGATGGCGTGGAGCTGGGCCTGCACTTTCGCGGCTCATGCGCTCCCTCCCCCTCCTCTCCGCGCTGTTCATCGTCGCCTGCGGCCCCCCGCCAGCCCAGTCCCTTGAAGCTGACGGTCTCGCCCGCCCTCCTCCTCTCGCCGCGGCTCCTCAGCCCGTCAAGATGGGACGCGTGCGTGGGCAAGTCACCGTCTTCTCGTCGTCGGCCGGTGCCTCGGTGATGGGCCTCCCCGCTGCTGAGGGCCGACCCTCCCGCCTGACCTCGTCGCGACCAGGCACGCTGGTGGTCGAGGAACAAAAGGGGTCGACGCCTGGCAAATCGAAGGAGCCCGTCGCGAGGTCGGGCGACCTCGTTCTCGAGACCCGAGTCGAGCGAACTGCGGAAGACGTCGTCGCCGAGGTGAAGCGCCTGGGGGTCGAGTGCGTGCACGGCGGCTGGGCCTCGCCCCGAATGCACCGTGTGCATTGCACCAGGGGCGGAGAGCCGCTCGCACCGGCGACGCTGCAGGCGTTGATCGCGCCTCTTCTCGCCACCGAGAGGTTCACCTTCGTCGAGCTCAACTTCGTCGTCGAGCCGACCTTCACCCCCAACGACGCCCTCTTCGTGAATCAGTGGCACTACCGGGCCATGCGTTTGCCGGCGGCCTGGGACATTTCCCAGGGCGGATCGAGCGTCGTCGTCGCCGTCATCGACACCGGTCACGCGCCCCACCCCGACCTGGACGGGAACACGTTGCCTGGCATCGACCTCATC
The DNA here is from genome assembly GCA_014879945.1 of Myxococcus sp. Taxonomy (GTDB): domain Bacteria; phylum Myxococcota; class Myxococcia; order Myxococcales; family Myxococcaceae; genus Xiheimicrobium. The sequence continues at coordinate 14,219 of JACSRE010000255.1, read as the reverse complement.
AGCGACGTGGCGATGGCCGCCGATGGCGATGGCCGCGACTCGGACCCCACGGACGTCATGGGCCCGGTTCCTCCGCAGTCGCGGGGCTCGTCGTGGCACGGCCTTCACGTCGCAGGCACCATCGCCGCGCTCACCAACAACACCACGGGAGTCGCTGGCGTTGCCCCCAACGTTCGCGTCGTTCCTGTTCGAGTCCTCGGTCGAGGCGGAGGCACCACGTTCGACATCGCAGCGGGCATCAACTGGGCGGTTGGCGTGACCGTTCCGGGCGTGGCGAGCAATCGGAACCCGGCGATCGTCCTCAACATGAGCCTCACTGGCGCGGGCGGCGCACAAACCTACGCGAGCGCCATTCGTGCAGCGACCGATGCAAACGCCATCGTCGTCGTCGCAGCGGGGAATGACGACACGGACACCGCGAACACGATGCCCTGCAACAACGCCAACGTCATCTGCGTCGCCGCAACCGACCTGCGTGGGCGGGCGACGGCGTACACGAACTACGGGCGGGAAGTGACGGTCTCGGCGCCCGGCGGTGCCGTCGACCGAGACGACGATGGCAACGGGGAGCCTGACGGCGTGCTCTCGACGGTGGGCGGGGGCCGCTACGGGTATCTCGAAGGCACCAGCATGGCCACACCGCACGTTGCTGGCCTGGTCGCGCTGATGAAGTCCCAGGCGCGAGCGCTGACCTTCACTCAGGTGAAGGCGCTCCTTCAGGCGAACGTCGACCCCATCTCCAACTGCACGGCCTGCGGCGCTGGCATCGTCGACGCACAACGCGTGCTGCAGGCCGTGACACCGCAGCCCACTCGACCGGGATTGCTCAACATCAACGTCGATGCCCTCGTGTTCAGTGAGGCCGTCAAGGAGCACCAGGTGCGCCTGGCGAACGTGGGCGGCGCGCCGCTTCGAGTCAACCTCATCAGCAGCGATACGCGCATCGCGGACTTCACCTGGGACGTCGCCACCCCCCCGGTCGTCATCGCGCCGGGCCAGGTGGTCGTCGTCACCATCAAGTATGACCGAGCCATCACCTCCGACGCCGACATCACCGCCCACTTTACCCCCGAAGGCGGCGAACGTTCGGCTCCCCTCGTGCTGCGCCTTCGGAAGCCCCGCACGCCGCCGACGGCGTACGTCGGGCTCTATCGCGAGAACGCCGCCGGAGACCCCGAGCTCGTCAAGAGCGTCGTCGCGAACCAGGATGGCTCCTGGTCGATCGAGGTCGAGCCCGGGATCTATGCGGTCGCGGGCTTCGCTGATGACGACCGCGATGGAGAGCTCGAAGACGGAGAGTCGTTCGGGATGTACCCGACGGTTCAGATGCCGAAGCGCATCGAGGTGACGCCAGGCGGCACGCTCGACCGCATCGACTTCACCGTCACGAAGTAGGCAGAGCTCGGGCGCAGGCGTGAGCGCGGTTTCGGCCACCACACGCTGCGCTGATTCAGCGCTTCTTGCCAGCCGGCGCCGGCACGGCCTCGATGAACGCCTCCATCGGCTGGTCGAGCGACGACATCGAGGTGTGCACGGTGCCCTTCGGGTCGATGAGGTACACGGTGTTGTCGTGCAGGATGACGCCCGACTCGGGGTTCCGCGTGTACTTGAACTCCAGCAGCATGGTGAGAGTGCGCACCTGCGCGTCGTCGCCCACCAGAATGTTCCAGCGCTTCGCGTTCTCGAGGCCGTAGCGGGCGCGGTACTGCTCGAGCATCGGCGGCGTGTCGTGCGCCGGGTCGAGGCTCACCACCACCAGCTCGAGCGGCTTGCCGGCCGCCTCGAGGGCCGCGTCGAGGCGCTTGAGCTTCTTGGTGGTGAGGGGGCAGCTGCCCGCGCACGAGGTGTAGATGAAGGTGAGGGCGTACCAGCGGCCCTTCCACGCCTCGAGGCTCACCTGCTTGCCCGCCTCGGTCTTCCACGAGGTGGGGAGCGAGCGCACGTTCCTGGCGTCGGGCTGCGCGGCGGCGCCCGAGGCGGCGAGACACAGCGAGAGCAGGAGCGGCTTCATGGCGTCCTCCGGGCGGCGTACGCGCAGCGAAACCCGAGCCGCGGGAGCGTCGAGCGCGGGGTGAGGCTCGAGCGCATGCCGTAGCGCATGAAGGCGGCGTAGTCCTCGCGACGCGCGCTGCCGGTGGCGCCGGCGCCGCACATGAACTTCGAGTTCGAGTCGCCGTCCTGCCGGTTGTCGCCCGAGACGAAGAGGGCGTTGAAGTCGTCGGTCCACTCCCAGATGAGGCCGTGCAGCGCCTCCACCCCGTACACGTTGCGCGGGCTGCCCGGCTGCTCGAGGTCGTCGGCGCGGTTGGGCTTGCCGTACCAGTCGAGAATGCGCTTGGCGAAGTCGGCCTCGCGCGAGGCGTCTTTGCGGGTCTCGTCGGCGGCGGCGGCGTACTCCCACTCCAGCGTCGTCGGCAGGCGCCCGCCCTTCCACTCGCAGTACGCCCGCGCGGCGAAGTACGAGACCTGCGTCACCGGCACCTTCGGCTGCTTCGACGAGAACGAGGCGAGGTAGCCGTCGTCGACCAGCGCGCGCGGCGCCTTCGCCTTCGCCCACTGCGGCGCCGCGGCGAGGAACTCGGCGAACTCGCCGCGGGACACCGGCCTGACGTCGAGCCCGAACGCGCCCACCGGGAACGCGGTCTGCCCGACGTCGAGGCCGAACAGCGGCGCGAAGCGACCCTCGGGCAGCGCCACCACCTCGCCGGCGAAGGCCGACGACGCGAGGAGCCACACGGAGAGCCGCAGCGCGCGCATGACTCAGTGACCTCCGGCGGGCGCCACCACCTCAGGCAGCGCGGCGCGGAGCTTCTTCACCTCGTCGGTGGTGAAGGCCGGCGCCTTGTTGCCCCAGGTGTTCGACACGTAGGTGAGCAGGGTGGCGAGCTTCTCGTCGTCGAGGCCGGCGACCGCGGTCATCACGCCGTTGTACTCGACGCCGTTGACCGTGATCTTCCCGGTGCGGCCGCGGAGGACGATCTCCACCAGCTCCTGGCGCTTCGAGTTCGCGATGTTCGCCAGGTAGTCGCTCTTGGCGAGCGGAGGGAACGCGCCCGGCACGCCCTGGCCCTCGCCCTGGTGGCACATCGCGCAGCTCGTCATGTACAGCGCCTTCCCGTCGAGCTTCACCGGGGCCTTGGCAGCAGGCGCGGGGCCGGCGGTGAGCGACGTCGCGACCGACTCGTCGCCCAGGTACACCTCGTCGACCTCTTTGCCCGAGTACACCGCCTTGTTGCTCGGCCCTTCGACCTTCATCATGCCCAGCGAGCCCTTGTTGAAGGTGCGGAAGATGGAGTGGTCGACGATGATGTAGGTGCCGTCGGTGTCGAGCTTGAACTCGACGATGGCGCTGCCGCCCGCGGGCACGAGCGTGGTCTGCACGTGCTCCTGGGTCCTGGCGCCGCCCTCGAAGTACACGCGGTCGAAGATCTCGCCGATGACGTGGAAGCTCGAGACCAGGTTCGGGCCGCCGTTGCCCACGAAGAGGCGCACCGTCTCGCCGACCTTGCCCTTGATGGCCTTGTCACCGACCAGCGAGAGGGCGCTGCCGTTGAACACCACGTACGAGGGGCGCTCGTCGATGGCGCGCTTCATCGAGAAGGGCTGCAGGCCTTTCTGGCCGAAGTCGGCGTCGGTGTAGAAGTCGCCCTGCACCACGTAGTACTCGCGGTCCACCTTCGGCAGCGGCTTCTTCGGCTGCACGTAGATGAGGCCATACATGCCGTTGGCGATGTGCATGCCGACCGGCGCGGTGGCGCAGTGGTAGATGTAGAGGCCCGGGTTGAGCGCCTGGAAGGTGAAGCGGCTCTTGTGGCCGGGCGCCGTGAAGGTGCTCGCCGCGCCGCCGCCGGGGCCGGTCACCGCGTGCAGGTCGATGTTGTGCGGCAGCTTGTTGTTCGGGTGGTTCTCGAGCCAGAACTCCACCGTGTCGCCTTCGCGAATGCGAATGAACTTGCCCGGCACCGTGCCGCCGAACGTCCAGAAGGTGTAGTCGACGCCGTCGGCCAGCTGCATCACCTTCTCGACGACCTCGAGCTCGACCTTCACCCTGGCCGGCGTGGTGCGCGTGATGGGGGGCGGCACGTTGGGCGGGTCGGTCAGCACCGCCTTCTCTTCGGGGAGCCCCGCCATCAGCGCGAGCGAGAGTGCGACAGAGATCATGATCAGAACCTTTCGGGGAGAGAGAACGGGTACCGGGCGGCTGAGGCTGCAACTTGAAAGCCAGTCTTCTTTGTCGCACCCCTCTGTATCACCGTTTCTTGGAATGTTTCAGAACGAAATATCGCGAACGCCGCGTCGCGCTTTGAGCCGCGCTCCCGAGGCACGCCGCTTGGCACGTTCGCTGAAGAGCGCCGCTCCCCATGCTCTCCAAATCGGCGGCCAAGGCGTTCTTCCTTGGGGGTACGGCGCTGACGTCAGCCGTGTTCCTCAGCCTCACCTGGGACACGTTCCAGCAGATCCCCGGGCGCACCAACGCGGCGGCGCTCACTGACAGCGTCAAGCGCGGCAAACACCTGTGGGAAGACAACAACTGCATGGGCTGCCACACCCTGTTCGGCGAAGGCGCATACTATGCGCCCGAGTTGACCAAGGTGCATGATCGGCGCGGGCCGGTCTTCATCAAGGCCCTGCTGAAGGATCCCGCGGCGATGTACCCGGGGCAGCGGCAGATGGTGAACTACCACTTCAACGATCAGCAGATCGACGACCTGGTCGCCTTCTTCGAGTGGTGCGGCAAGGTCGACCTCAACGGCTTCCCCGCCAAGCCCACGCTGGGCGCGCCGGCCCAGCAGGCCGCGGCCACCACGCCCACGCCGCTGGCGCTCAAGCGCCCCGAGGTCTTCTCGCAGATCTGCGTCACCTGCCACGCGGTCGGAGGCCTCGGCGGCACGGTGGGCCCCGCCCTCGACGGCGTCGGCACGAAGTTCGACGCCGCCTACCTGGAGCGTTGGCTCAAAGACCCCGCAGGCGTGAAGCCGGGAACCACCATGCCGAAGCTGCCGCTCGACGACGCGCAGCTCGGTGAGCTCGTCACCTTCCTCTCGTCGCTTCAGACCGCCAAGGAGGTCCAGTGAAGTTCCAGAGCCAGAAGGTCGCGTGGGGCTTCTTCGCGACGTGCATGTTGTTGCTGTCGCTGCAGCTCGTCTACGGCTTCATCATGGCGTTCGCCCACGCCGGCTACGACGGGCTCCACCAGTGGATTCCGTTCAACGCCGCGCGCGCCACCCACACCAACCTGTTGGTGATGTGGCTGCTGGCCGGCTTCATGGGCGCCGCGTACTGGATCATCCCCGACGAGTGTGACCGCGAGCTGGCCTGGCCGAAGCTGGCGTGGGTGCAGCTGGTGGCGCTGGTGGTGACCGGCGTCACCGCCGTCATCGGCTTCCACTTCAACTGGTGGGAGGGCCGCAAGTTCCTCGAGATCCCCCGGCCCCTCGACTTCCTCGTCGTCATCGACGTGCTGCTCTTCATCGCCAACATCGGGTGGACGGTGTGGAAGAGCCCGAAGAAGTCGACCACCTCGATGGTGCTCTTCTTCGGGTTGCTCGCCGCCGCGCTCCTCTACCTGCCCGGCATGATCCCCACCGACAACCAGACCGTCGACAGCTACTGGCGCTGGTGGGTGGTGCACCTGTGGGTCGAGGGCGTGTGGGAGCTCATCATGGGCGCCATCCTCTCGTACCTGCTGATCAAGCTGACCGGCGTGGACCGCGAGATCATCGAGAAGTGGCTCTACGTCATCGTCGGCTTCACGTTCCTCTCGGGCATTCTGGGCACGGGGCACCACTACTATTTCATCGGTACGCCGAAGTACTGGCTGCTGGTCGGCGGCGTCTTCAGCGCGCTCGAGCCCCTCGCCTTCCTCGGCATGGCCATCTACGCCTTCGCGATGGCGAAGAAGGGTGGCCGCGCGCACCCCAACAAGGTGGCCCTGCTGTGGACGCTGGGCTGCGCCTTCATGTCGTTCGTCGGCGCCGGCTTCCTGGGCTTCGCGCACACCCTGCCGCAGGTGAACCTCTACACCCACGGCACGCTGGTGACGGCGATGCACGGGCACATGGCCTTCTGGGGCGCCTACGCGATGCTGGTGCTGGCCATCATCGCCTACGCGATGCCGCTGATGACGGGCCGCAAGGTGTACGAGAAGGCCACCGCCGGCTTCGCCTTCTGGACCTCGAACATCGGCATGACGTCGATGACCCTGGCCTTCGCGGTCGCGGGCGTCTCGCAGGTGGTGCTCGAGCGCCGCGCCGGCATGGACTTCTTGACGGTGCAGAAGGAGATCGAGGTGCACTTCTGGGGCCTCATCCTCGCGGCGACGCTCTTCAGCCTCGGCATCACCGCCTTCGTGTGGGACTTCATTCGCTACGGCATGCCCAACGCGCCCCTGCGCGGCGGTGGTGACGTCGCCGAGCCCGCGCCCGAGCCCGCGCCGCCGGCCGTGCCCGCCGTGGCGAGGAGCTGACCCATGGCGGCGAGCTGGTACCGGCCCGTTGGTGACGAGGTCACCATCTTCGAGCGCGCCTTCGCGCAGCGGCTGCCGGTCCTGCTCAAGGGGCCCACCGGGTGCGGCAAGACGCGCTTCGTCGAGTTCATGGCGGAGCGCCTCGGCCGCCCCCTCATCACCGTCGCGTGCAACGACGAGACGAGCGCCGCCGACCTGCTCGGGCGGTGGCTGGTGCGCGGCGGAGACACCGTCTGGCAAGACGGGCCTGCCACCCGCGCGGTGAAGCAGGGCGCCGTGCTGTACCTCGATGAGCTGGCCGAGGCGCGCGAAGACGTGGTGGTGCTGCTCCACCCGCTCACCGACCACCGGCGCCGGCTCTTCCTCGACCGCAACGACGAGGTGCTCCAGGCGCCCGAGGGCTTCATGGTGGTGGCGTCGTTCAACCCGGGCTACCGGCGCGGCCTCAAGGAGCTCAAGCCGTCGACCCGCCAGCGCTTCGTCTCGATGCAGTTCGGCTACCCGCCCGACGACGTCGAGGTCGAGGTGCTCCACGGAGAGACGGGGCTCGACGCGAAGCAGGCCCGGCGCCTGGTGGCGTGGGCGAACAAGGTGCGCGGGCAAGACGCGCTGGCCCTCGCCGAGACGGTCTCGACCCGCCTGCTGGTGATGGCGGCGCGGCTGATGGTGGCCGGGCTCCCGCCGCGCGTCGCGTGCGGCGCGGCGCTGGTGCAGCCGCTGACCGACGACGCCGCCACCGCGCGGGCGCTGCAAGACCTCGTCGACCTGACGTTCTGAGGGCGCGCGATGTCGACCGACCCCCGCCCCCGCCACGAGCTCCACATCGCCATGACGCTCGACGCCAGGCTGGAGCGCCAGCTCGAAGATCGACGCGCGGCGACCGCGACGGCGGAGCGCCACGGCGAGCGCCAGGTGGAGCTGCCCGGTCGAGGGGAGGCCTGAGCCCATGGCCTGGGACGAGGCCCTCTTCTCGATGGCGTGGGGCAAGGCGCAGCGCCTGCTCGACAAGGGCCCCTCCTCCGAGGCGCTCGAGCGTCGCGTCGACGTCGAACCCCAGCGCGCGCGCCTCGAGGCGCTGGCCCGCTTGCTGACCGGCGCGCCCATCACCGTCACCCTCACTGCCGATGAGGGCGGCGTCAGCGGCGACACGTTCTTTCTTCCGCGCTTCTTCGACGTCGCGCCCACCGCCGAGCTCAACCGCCAGGCGCTCGTGCTCCGCGTCGCGTGGTCGGCGGTGGTGAACACCCTCACGCCTCCGGGCTCCGGAGACCCGCTGCTCGACATGGCGCTGCTGGCGCCGGTGGTGCGCGGCCGGCTGCTCGACGAGTTCCCCTCGCTGACCGCGGCGCTGCCCCGGCTCGAGCGCGCGTGCGCCGAGGGCAGGGCGACGCCGGCTCCAGCCGACCCGCGCGGCCAGGCCATCGAGGCGACGGTGCGGTTGGCGCTCGTTCAGCCGCCCGACGAGGCGCTGGCGCCGCAGGCCTGGGCCTTCGCCCGCGCCGCGCTCGCCGGGGCCCGCCCGAAGCTCCCCACCTCGCCGAGCCGGTGGTGGCGCGCGCACCAGCGGCCGGGGCCGGTCGCGCTCTGGGGCACGCTCTTCCCGCGGCCCGCCGCGCCCGCGTCGGTGAAGGCGCCGCCCACCGACGCCGAGGCGCTGCCCGGCGGCACCGAGGTGCAGAAGCGCGCCGTCAGCCAGGTCGAGCGCATCAAGGAGCCGGAGCAGCAGCTGTCCGAGAACCCCCTCGTGCACAGCTTCGAGAAGGTGCACACCGCCGAGGAGTACAAGGGCGGCAGCAAGCGCATCGACGGCGACGACGAGCTGGCCGCGCACCAGAAGGCGCTCGACGAGTTGGACCTGCGGCAGGTGGTGCGCAGCCACCAGCGCGCGAAGAGCCTGTATCGCGCCGACGTGCTGCTCGACGGGCCCTCGGGCGACCTCGACGACGACAGCGCCGGCCCCGCCGAGGCGCTCTACGACGAGTGGGACGAGGCCAGGCGCCAGTGGAAGCGCGGCTGGTGTCGGCTCACCACGCGGGTGGTGCCCGTCACCGCGACCGCCGACGAGACGCTCCGGCAGCTGCGGCTGAAGATGGCGCGCACCACCACGGGCCTGCGGCTGGTCTTCGAGCAGCTCGAGGCCGCCCGCGCCTGGCGCCTGCGTCAGCGCAGCGGCACCGACGTCGACATCGACGCGGTGGTGGCGCGGTACGGCGCGCTGAAGGCCGGCGAGTGCTCCGAGACGCGGCTCTACGCCACCCGCCGGCGCCGCTCGCGTGACACCGCGGTGCTGCTCCTGCTCGACGCGTCGCTCTCGACCGACGCGTGGGTCGCCAACCGCCGCGTGCTCGACGTCGAGAAGGAGTCGGTGCTGGCGCTGGGTGACGCCCTCGAGGGCCTCTTCGACGAGGTGGCCGTGGCGGCCTTCTGCAGCCAGACGCGCCGCGACTGCCGCTTCCTGGTGGCCAAGGGCTTCCGCGAGCCGTGGAGCGTGGGCGCGCGCCGGCTGGTGAGCCTCGAGCCCCACGGCTTCACCCGCATCGGCCCGGCCATTCGGCACGCGACCGCCGAGCTGTCGGCGTGCGGCGCCAGGCAGAAGCTCCTCCTGCTGGTGAGCGACGGCAAGCCCAGCGACGTCGACCGCTACGAGGGCGCCTACGGCGTCGCCGACGTGCACCGCGCGGTGCTCGACGGGCAGGCGGCGGGCGTGGTGACGCACGCCCTGGCGGTGGACCCCGCCGCGAAGGCCTGGCTCCCCGCGATGTTCGGCCACGGCCGCGCCTCGGTGGTGGCCAGGCCCGACGACCTGGTGACGGTGCTGGCGCGGGTGACGAGCACCGCGCTGAGGAGCGGCTGATGGAGGCGAGGCCCCGCGCGCTCGAGGACCCGCCCGGCGGCGTGCTGCTGTGGCTCATCGTCGCGCTCGAGCTGCTCACCTTCGCCATCGTCTTCGTGCTGGTCGCGCTCCTGCGCCGCGAGAGCCCGGCCCCGTTCGCCGAAGGCCAGCAGGCCCTGAGCCTCTCGTTCGGCCTGGCGCTGACGGCGCTCCTCATCACCAGCGGCGCGGTGGCCGCGCAGGGCATCCACCGCTTCCGGGAGGGCCGGCTCGACGACGCGCGGCGGTGGCTGTTGGGCGCCGGGGCGCTCGGCGGGGCCTTCGTGGTGGTGAAGGTGGCCGACTTCCTCCAGCACCTCGCCGCCGGCCACCGCCTGGGCGCCTCGGACTTCTGGGACGCCTACCTCCTCTCCACCGGCTTCCACCTCCTCCACGTGGTGGTGGGCCTGGGGCTGCTGCTGGGCGTGGCCGCGCGGGTGGGGCGCCGCGCCTTCGATGACGCCGAGACGGCCGTCGCGGGCTCGGTGCTCTTCTGGCACCTGTGCGACGTGGCGTGGTTCTTCCTCTTCCCCTTGTTCTTCGCGAGCGCCTGATGCGACTGGTCGTCTGGGTGGTGCTGATGGGCGCGACGCTCCTCTCGGTGGCGAGCGGGCACCTGCGCGTGGCGCTGCTGCTGGCGGCGGTGAAGGCCCTGGCGGTGGGGCTGGAGTTCATGGAGCTCAAGGGCGCCGCGCGGGCCCACGCCTTCGGCTACGGGGCCTTCGTCGCGCTGCTGGCCCTGGTGCTCGTCATCATCGCGTGACGCGCGCGCGCTTCTTGTTGGCGTCGCCGCGGCCCGTGCGAGAGTTCGCCGCCATGAAACCCGACTCACGCCGCGTCATCGCAGACCTCAAGGAGCTCAAGGCCCTCACCTCGGACGAGCACGGCGGCGCGCAGCGCGTCGCGTGGGGCCCGGTGTGGCGAAAGACGCGCGCCTGGTTCGAGGGGAAGCTGAAGAGCGAGCTGGGCCTGGGCACCGAGCGCGACGGCGCCGGCAACCTCTGGGCGTCGATGCCCGGCCAGCGCCGCGGGAGCCTCGTCATCGGCAGCCACCTCGACTCGGTGCCGAGCGGCGGCTGGCTCGACGGCTGCCTGGGCGTCATCGCCGGGCTCGAGGTGCTGCGCCGGGTGAAGGCCAACGGAACGCCGCCGGTGACGGTGCACCTGGTGGACTGGGCTGACGAAGAGGGCGCGCGCTTCGGCCGCAGCCTCGCGGGCTCGGCGGCGTCGGCGGGCACGCTCGACGCGCAGAAGGAGCTCGCCCACCTCGTCGACCGCAACGGCGTGAAGCTGCCCGACGCGATGAGAGAGAACGGCGTGCCGCTCGAGGGCATGGCCACCGCCGCGGCGTACTTCAAGCGCCTGCAGGCCAGGGCCTACCTCGAGCTGCACATCGAGCAGGGCCCGGTGCTCGAGTCGATGAAGAAGCCCGTCGCGGTGGTGTTGGGCACCATGGGCGTCGAGCGCCACACCCTGCGCTTCATCGGCCAGGCCGCGCACTCGGGCGCCGCGCCCATTCACCTGCGAAGAGACGCCTTCCTCGCCGCCGCCGAGTTCGCCCTCGCCTGCCGCGACATCAGCGTGAAGCACTCGGGCAAGACGCCGCGCTCCCGCGTGGTGGCCACCTGCGGCGTGGTGAAGGTGGAGCCGAACTTCGTCACCGCCGTGCCGGGCACCACCGACATCTCCATCGACCTGCGCGCGCTCGACGGCAAGGTGCTGGGCAAGATGCTGGCCGAGGCGAAGGCCGCCTCGCTCAAGGCCGCCAAACGCAACCAGGTGAAGGTCGAGTGGCAGCCGCTGCTCCACATCACGCCGCGCCTCTTCGACGAGACGTTGATGGGCTTCGTGCGCGACGCCATCAAGCAGGTGACGAAGGGCCCGGCGCCCGAGCTCCCGTCAGGGCCCCTGCACGACGCGGCCGAGATGGCGGCGGTGGTGCCGACGGCGATGGTGTTCGCGCAGAGCAGCCCCGGCGTCTCGCACACCCGCATCGAAGACACGCCGCTGCCCGCGCTCGACGCGTCGATTCGCGCCTTCCTGCTGGCTGTGGACCGCACCCTCGCGCACCTGGCGCATGGGTGACCCCGTTTCCATCCGTGCGGCTCGGCGGGGGCTGGTGTAGGAGCGCCGACCCGTGAGCGCCGTTGCCCCAGAAGCCTCGACCGCGGCCGGCCCGCTGCTCGAGGCGAAGCAGGTCTCGATTCAGTTCGGAGGCCTCACCGCGCTCAGCGAGTTCTCGCTCACCATCTCACGGGGTGAGCTGAAGGGCCTCATCGGCCCCAACGGCGCGGGCAAGACGACGGCCTTCAACGCGCTCACCGGCGTGTACCCGCCGACCTCGGGTGAGGTGGTGGTGGCCGGCGAGCGCGTCAACGGCATGCGGCCGTTTCAGATCAACCGCCTCGGCCTGGCGCGCACCTTCCAGAACATTCGGCTCTTCAAGCAGCTGACCGCGCTCGACAACGTGCGCATCGCCATCGTCGCCGACAGCAAGCCCTGGTTCGACGCCCGGCGGGTGCAGGGGCTCAAGCGGGGCGGGCTGGCGCAGCGGGCGGTGGGCGCGGCGCTCGACGCCACCAACAACTACCGCGACTGGTGGCGCGCCTTCCTGCGCACTGAGGGCTTCCTCGCCGAAGAGGCCGCGCTGACGAAGCAGGCCGAGGCGCTCCTGTCGGTGATGGGCCTGTCGGGCCGCCGCGACGAGCTGGCCTCGAGCCTGCCCTACGGCGAGCAGCGCCGCCTCGAGGTCGCGCGCGCGCTGGGCACCAGGCCGAGCGTGCTGCTGCTCGACGAGCCGGCGGCCGGCATGAACACCCGCGAGAAGGCCGACCTGATGGTGCTGATTCGCCAGCTGCGCGACCAGTTCTCGCTGGGCATCCTCGTCATCGAGCACGACATGAAGCTGGTGATGGGCATCTGCGAGCACCTCACCGTGCTCGACCACGGCGAGACCATCGCCAGGGGCGACCCGGCCTCGGTGCGGAAAGACCCGAAGGTCATCGAGGCCTACCTCGGCGAGGCGCCGGCGCATGCAGCCTGAGGCGCTCGGCACCCGCGCCCCGCGCGCGCCGCTGCTCGAGGTCGAGGGCCTCTTCGTCTCGTACGGGGCCATCACCGCGCTCAAGGACGTGACGCTCTCGGTCGGCCAGGGCGAGGTGGTCGCGCTCATCGGCGCCAACGGCGCGGGCAAGACGTCGACGCTCCGCGCGGTGAGCGGGCTCCTCAAGCCGGCGAAGGGCACGGTGAGGCTGCGCGGTGACGACATCACCGGCCTGAAGGCCAACCTGGTGGTGGGCAAGGGCCTGGCGCACGCGCCCGAGGGCCGCGGCATCTTCCCCAACCTCACGGTGCAAGAGAACCTCGACCTCGGCGCGTGGCTGCGCAGGGACACCGCCGAGATCGCCAACGACCTCGAGCAGAGCTTCGCCCGCTTCCCGGTGCTGAAGGCGCGCCGCCTGCAACTGGCCGGCACGCTCTCGGGGGGAGAGCAGCAGATGCTCGCCATCTCGCGCGCGTTGATGTCACGGCCGACGCTGCTGTTGCTCGACGAGCCCTCGCTGGGCCTGGCGCCGCAGGTGACGCAGACCATCTTCCGCATGCTGCGCGAGGTGAACGCGGCGGGCATGTCGATTCTGCTCGTCGAGCAGAACGCCCACCTCGCGCTGAACCTGGCCCACTGGGCCTACGTACTCGAGACCGGCGAGCTGGTGATGCAGGGCGGCGGCAAGGACCTGCTGGCCAGCGAAGCGATTCGCAAAGCCTACCTGGGGGAGTGACCGCGTCGCCGGCTCACGAGGCTTCGTGACGCCTGGGTGACGATAGAAGAGAGAGAGTGGCCCCATGGCTCGCCTGACGTCCATCATCCGCTTCGTCCTCGGCTTCATCTTCATCATGGTGATGACCCTCATCGTGATGGCGGCCTGCCTGGTGCTGCTGCCGTTTCGCATCGCCCGCATCTACGTCTGCAACTGGTGGGGCCACGTGGTGGGGCGCGGCATCGTGTTCCTCGCGGGCGTGACGATGAAGGTGAACAACCACGAGCGGCTCAAGGGCTCGATGCCCGCCATCTTCGTGATGAACCACGCCAGCACGCTCGACGCCTTCTCGGGCATCTGGATGTGCCCGTACGGCGGCTGCGGCGTCTTCAAGAAGGAGATCGTGAAGGTGCCCTTCTACGGCCAGCTCGCGTGGATGTCGGGGCACCTGCTGCTCGACCGCAACAACACCGGCAAGGCCGTCGAGACGCTGAAGAACATGGCGACCTTCATGCAGAAGAACCGCCTGGGCATCTGGATTTTCCCCGAGGGCACCCGCGCTCGCGACGGTCGGCTGCTGCCGTTCAAGAAGGGCTTCGTGCACATGGCCATCGCCACGGGGTTCCCGGTGGTGCCGGTGGTGGTGCACGGCGCCCACAAGAACTGGGAGAAGGGGAAGTTCACCTTCAACCCCATGACGCTCGACGTGGACGTGCTGCCGCCCATCGACACCAAAGACTGGAAGGAAGAGACGGCCGGGGAGCACGCGAAGTTCGTGCACGACGTCTTCGCGGGCGCGCTGCGCGACGACCAGAAGCCGCTGCCTTTGAACGCGGTGGAGGCGGCGGCGTCGGCCGTCGTCCCTGCGCGCCCCGCGACCACCTGAGCGGGGCCGCCCGACGCAAACCGATGCGGTCGGGAGCGGCTGTGGCAAGGTCGCGCGCGTGGCGTCGTTTCAACTGAAGTTCGCTTCACCAGCCGAGTTCCTGCGGTTCTGGAGCGCCGCCGCCGCGGCCCGCAGCGCCTTCATCGCGACCGACGAGACGCCCGACATGGGCGACGCCGTCACGGTGGAGTTCGTGGTGGGCTTCAAGCGGCAGGCGGTCGAGGCCGAGGTGGAGGG
>JACSRE010000166.1 GCA_014879945.1 Myxococcus sp. | reverse complement strand
ATGTCCTGCACCAGCACGCCCGTCGCGTCGGTGCAGAGGTACGCCGAGTTGCGGCGAGCGTCCTCCCACTCGCGACGACGATGGGCGCTGTCAGCACTGCGACGCTCTCGTGCTGTTGCGAGGCGCGCTTGTTGATGGGCGCACGCTGCCCATCACACCGTCGAGCAGCTGCAGAACGCTGCACTGGCTTCCTGCCGGCACGCCGAGGCCATCGAAGTCCGTGGTTGGCTAGCGAAGTCCTACTGCCAATAGCCCCGGCGCGAAGCGGGACAGACCGCGCGGGCCAACCTGGCCCCTGTTGCACTCTCTGGCGGCAGGTCAGGGGCCTGTCTAGGGTCCATCGCCATGCGAATCCTGGGGGCGTTTCTGGCGCTGTCGTTGCTGGTCGGCTGCAACTGCGGGGGCGGCCCTGGCCCCGGTGATGCCGGGCCGGACGCCGGTGGCACGGGCGGCATGGGTGGTGGCACAGGCGGCGACGCGGGTGCGGGCGCGGACGGCGGGAGCGCGGACGCGGGCGCGGACGGCGGGAGCGCGGACGCGGGCGCAGGCGATGCAGGAACCGACGCCGGCATGGACGCAGGCGCGGACGACGCCGGTGCCGACGCCGGGCTGGACGCGGGCGACGACGACGCTGGCGTAGATGCGGGGAGCGACGGCGGCGTGGACGCCGGCACTGCGGATGCGGGCCCAAGCTGTCCGGCCGTGGGCGGGGGCTACACCTTCCTCTCCATCAACATGGCCGGCTGCCCCGCGGGCGAAGGCCCCAACGTCTATGACACCCAGATCGTCCAGACCGGCTGCACCGCCGTCATCCGGAACAACCACCAGGTGCTCTCGCGCCTGTGGTTCGAGGGCACCGTGCAGCTCGACCCTCAGGGCAACTTCGCGCCCACCTCGTTCCAACTGAACGACGCCGGCGCCACCTGCAGCGGCAACTACGACGCGGGCCCGCCCATCAGCTACCAGCTCACCTGCGGCTCCTGCGACTTCGGCATCCGCTTCGGCGAGTGACTCGCCAGCCAGCCTGAGGACCAACCGTGAACCCGACACACCTGTCCGACCGCCAGCGTCTCCCGTCTCATCCCAGCATCCCGCGCTCGGGTGTTCGAAGCCTTCACTGACGCGTCGGCCATCTCCAACTGGTGGGGCCCCAACGGCTTCCGCACCACCACCGCCAGCAAGGACGTGCGGGTGGGCGGCGCCTGGGTCTTCACCATGCACGGGCCGGACGGCACCGACTTGCCCAACCACGTCCTGTACACCGACGTACGTGGTGAGCGGCCATCTCTGAGAATCAACCCGTCGGGCCATGTGTCCGCGCTGGGCCATCCTCCAACCTCCCGGGCCGCAGTCCAACCCGACCGCAGAACTGAATATGGCTCGTGGTGTGTCGGCGGTTGGCCGTGTGGTGCCAGCGCGTACGCCGGTGGCGGCGAGCGTCGACTGGTCGGCTGACTTTCGCCCGACGAAGGGGCGCGCCAACCCGGTGTTCGGGCTCGAGCGCCTCAGTGTTCCCGAGGTCGCCGAGCGCGCCGGGCTGAACAAGACGAGCGTCTACCGGCGGTGGCCGACCAAGCAGCACCTCGTGAAGGCGGCGCTCCAGCAGTCGATGGAGGCGACAACCCGCCCCCCCGAGACAGGCGCGTTGGGCTCGGACCTCGCCTCGCTCGCGTCGTCGCTGGCCGAGTTCATCACCCCACCGACGGGGCTCGGCATCGTGCGAACCGTCATGGTCGATGGAGAAAGCGCCGAGGCGAAGGCGTTGAACGCGACGATGTGGAGGGGGCCCGCGCGCGGTCTCCCCGCGCCGCGCTCGAGCAGGCCATCAGCCGGGGCGAGCCGAAGCCCGACACCGACGTCGAGCTGCTGCTGTTCACCGTCGCCGGCGCCGTCATGCACCGCGTCTTCATCGAACGGGTGCGGGTCGACGACGCGTGGCTGAAGCGCCTGGTGAAGCTCTCTCGGAGGGTGCGGGGGCCGTCACCACGCGCGGAGCATGTGAATGTGCGGAATGCCGTCTTCGAGGTACGGCTCACCGACAGGCACGAAGCCGAGCGAGCCGTAGAACTGCTCGAGGTAGCGCTGCGCGCCGATGCGAGTGCCCTGCCCCGGGTACAGGCGCTGAGTCTCGCGAATCGCCTCGTGCATCAGCTCGCCGCCGAAGCCGTGTCTGCGAAAGTCGGGATTCGACCACCACGCGGCCGATGGCTGGCTCTTCGTACGCGAGGCCCGGTGGTACGATGCGGGCCGTGGCGACCAGCGTTCCATCGGCGAGCGAGCCGAGCCCGTGCCAGCACCGGGGGTCGAGCCCATCGGCGTCGAGGTAGGCGCACTTCTGCTCGACGACGAAGACACGGTGACGCAGCTGCAGCACGTCGTGCACCTGGCGGGGCGTGAGCCTGTCGAACGGCAGCCAGAGAAAAGCGGCTTCGCTCATTTCTTCGGAACCACCGGGGCCCAGCCGTTCGGGCCCTTCTTGAAGTACTTCGTCACCGCCGTGCCCTTGAGGCGCGCCACGGTGCCGGCGACCTTGATCTCACCCGCGCCGCCCAGCTTGTTGATGCCCGCCTTGTCTTCGTCGGTCGGCACCTCGGCGCTCGTGTCGAGCCGCTTGTTGAGCTGCAGCAGCGCCTCGGCTCGAGCATCTCGTGCGCCGTCACTTCGAGGAGCGTCGCCCACCCCGGCGTCAGCCGCTGCCCTTTGGGGTCGTGCCGCGCAGGGACGTCCACGGCCGGCGGACGGAGACGGGCAGCGGCGGTGCCCGCATGCACGGCGCCTCGCGCTGAGTAGCCGACCACCCTCCATCCCTGCACCGCGAGCGCCGAGGTCAGGTCAGCGGTGAGCTGGTGATGGAGCGCCCGGTCGAGGCTCTCGGGCTCCGAGGCAGGGGTCGGGTTCAGCCACTTCCCGTCGGTCTCTCGCCACCCGCGCCGCTCGAGGTAGCCCACCTTGCGGGCTCTGCCGAGGCCTCCGACATGTCGCTCCAGTCGCACGTGATCAGCTTCTCATGAGGTC
>JACSRE010000034.1 GCA_014879945.1 Myxococcus sp. | reverse complement strand
CCCGCAGCCCGCCCGTCAGGCCGGCTTGAGCTCGTCGGGCACCACCACGCCCGCGCGCCGCAGCACCTCGAGCGCGTTGGTGGTGGTGACGACGCCGGGCCGCAGCGTGTAGTCGAACGTCATCTCGCCCTCGACGATGACGTCGCGGAAGTGCACGTTGCGCGTCTGGCCGGGGAGCTCCTGCTCGAGCTCACAGAGCGCGAGATCGTGCGTCGTCACCGCGCCGGCCGCGCCGAGCGAGAGCAGCTCCCGCATCAGGTGCTTCGAGGCCAGCGTGCGCTCGCGCGCGTTGGTGCCCATGAAGAGCTCGTCGAGCAGGAACAGGCAGGCGTCGCGGTGGGCGCGCGCGGTGTCGAGCAGCAGCTTGATGCGCTGCACCTCGGCGTAGAAGTACGACACCCCGCGCTCCAGCGAGTCCTTCACGCGCATCGAGGTCAGCAGCTGGGTCTTGCCGATCTTGAACCTCGTCGCGGTGACCGGCAGGCCGGCGAGCGCCATGGCCGTCGTCAGCCCCATGGTGCGCATCAGCGTGGTCTTGCCCGACATGTTCGACCCGGTGATGATCAGCGCCACGCCCGGCCCCGCGAGCGAGACGTCGTTGCGCACCGGGTGCTCCAGCAGCGGGTGCCCCAGGCCCTCGGCCTCGAAGACGAAGCCCTCGTCGAGCACCTCAGGGAAGACGTCGTCGGGCCGCTCGAAGGCGTAGCCGGCGAAGGCCGAGAGCGCCTCGAGCTGGGCCAGGGCGTCGAACCAGCCGCGCACGCCGCCGCCGTGCTGGGCGCGCCAGCGCTCGACCCGGAAGAGCACGTGCAGATCCCACAGCGTCAACACGTTGATGATGGGGTGCATCTGCCCCGAGGTCTTCAGCTCCGCGAAGCCCATGAGGCGCGCGAACTTCGCGAGGCGCTCCGACACCGTGGGGCCGCTCGACGGCACGCCGGCCTTGAGCGCCTGGAGCCTGGGGTTCGTGAAGGTCTGGCGATCGATGGCCGCGAACGTCTCTTCGAAGCGCACGAAGCCCGACTCGCCCGAGGCGAGCGCCGTCCACATGCGGTTGATGGGCGTCTTGGTCAGCTGCACCACGCCGAGCTGAAGGACGACGCCGATCCAGAAGGGCAGGGCGGGGGTGTCGAAGAAGGCCGAGGCGAAGCCCGCCCCGAGGGTGAAGACGGGCAGCACGTGCGCCGCGAGCCAGGCCCAGCGAATGCCGCCCAGGAACGAGGGCGCCTCGGTCCACGCGATGAAGCGGGTCGGGTCTGCCTTGTCCTGGCCGGCCAGCCTCGCCTCGGTGACGAGCGCCTGCCGGAAGTCGAGCAGGGCGGTCAGCTCCTTCACCGCGCCCTGCCGCGCCCGCACCTCGCTGGCCGAAGGCGCGGCCGAGAGCAGCCACTTCGCCAGCTGCACCTCGCCCGCTCTGGTGCCGGTGTCGTCGAGGCGCTGAAAGAGGCTGCCCTGGCCCAGCACGTCGAGATCGGCGGCGTACAGGTGCCCCTCGGGGAGGTGCGCGGCGCCCTTCTCGGGGAAGCGGTGCCACCCGCCCCTCAGCCGCTCGAGCCCCCGCTCGTTGAGCGACTTGCGCACCTTCTCGCGGGCCTCCTGGCCGATGACCCGGGCGTGCACCACGGCGAGGGCGACGTAGCCGGCGAAGCTGGCGAAGGCCGCGGCCAGCACGGCCCTGGGCACCCGATCGAAGATCACCAGCGCGGCCAGCGCCAGGAACGTCAAGAACGCCAGGGTGCGCAGGTTCGCCAGCCGCCCGCCTGTGCGATCGAGCGCCTCGAGGGTACGCCGGGCCTGGTCTCGGCGTTCGGTGTAGGCGGCCGTCGCGTTCATGCCCTGCTGATACCCCGGGCCTTCGCCTCGAGCAGGTGCAAACCGCCGTGATGACTGGCGCCGACCCAGAAAGCGGCGGGGCCATCAGGGTTGACCGGCCTAGAGTCGATGTGCCAATAGCTTGGGAAATCTGAGGAGTTCGACGCGCGCGTGCCGGGCGGGCGTTGAACGAAGCAGTCGTCGTCGCTGAACGGAGACCTTCATGCACAGGCAGTCCTTCAAGCCGCTCATGGTTGCGGCGTTGGTTTCGCTCTCGGTCGCGGGTTGCCGCTGCGACGGCGGTGGCACCGGCGGCATTCGCGGAGAGCCCCGGCTCCTCGTCGACACCGGCGGCGTCAACGCCGAGTCTGACACGCTCGACTTCGGCACGGTGCCCATGGGCAAGCGCGTCACGGGCGTCATCAACCTCGCCAACGTGGCCTCGGGCCCGCTGCAGATCGAGGCCTGGGAGAAGGTGGGCGAGGGCCCCGCGGTGCAGTTGGGCGCGTCGCTGATGGAGCCCAACCCCGTCTTCGGCATCGACTACCAGAAGGAAGAGGTGCCGGGCGGCGTGACGATTCAGCTCACCGCGTTCTTCGAGCCTCCCAACGACACCCGCACCCAGGTGGACCACGAGGTGACGCTGGTGCTCAAGACGAGCAACTCGCTGCAGGAGTCGGTCACCTTCAAGCTCAAGGGCAAGGCCATTCGTGGAGAGTGTGATCTGCCCGACCGCATCGACTTCGGCGCCGTCGCCCGTGGCGACAAGTTCGCCTACACGCAGGTGCTGAAGAACCCGCGCCCCATCGAGTCGCTCCCGCGCGTCGATCAGATCGTCTCGTCGCAGGGTGACAACGTGTTCGCGCTCACGCCCGACTCGCCGCGCGGTGAGTTCACCATCGCGCCGGGCCGCGAGAAGAGCGTCACCATCGAGTTCTCGCCCACCGAGGTGCGCGACTACTTCGCCACCGTGCGCATGCGCGCCGCCGATGGCTGCCCCGACAAGAACATCCGCCTGGTGGGCACCGGCGTCGATCAGGTCCTCTCGTGGATGCCGGGCACCGTGCAGTTCGGCTACGTGCAGCCGGGCCTGAGCGTCACCCAGGACGTCACCTTCCTCAACCAGAGCTTCCGTGACGTGACGGTGTCGAACCTCGCCACCCGCGAGGGCAACACGCCGAGCCTCATCTACCGCGTCACCGCCGCCAACATGGGCGACCTGACGAAGCTCACCGTGCCGAAGGCGACCCGCGACGCGATGACCAACATGATCCTCCCGGGCACCGCGAAGGTGACGCTGTCGTTCCGGCCCACGGTGCTCGGCCCCCGGCAGGGCACGCTCGTCGGCGCCCCCGACATCGCGGCGCAGAGCATGGTCAGCGTGACCCTCCGCGGCTTCGGTGGCGGCCCCGACATCGACGTGACGCCCGCCGGCACCCTCAACTTCGGCCGCATCGCCTACTTCCAGGGCTCGAGCTCGTTCGGCACCCGCCGCGTCACCGTTCGCAACGTCGGCACCCAGCCCACCCCGGCAGACCCGGCCGCGAACCTGAAGCTCGGCGCCATGGGCGGCGGCCGGCCCTACTGGCGCGTGACGCCGAAGAACGCGGAGTCGCTGGCCTCGGAGATCTGCGTGGGCGTCTTCAACACCACCACCAACACCTGCACCGACGATCTGCCGATGACGGGCATGGGCTCGTACGACCCCTCGATCGGCATTCAGGCCTCGGGCGCGCGCGCCTCGCTCGACGTGCCCGTGCGCATCACGCCGGCGAACACCAACGTGGGCGCCTCGGGCAACAAGGAGTGGGACCTGACGTTCTTCTCGAACGACCCCGACGAGCCCGAGGTGACCATCACCATCACCGCGCGCCCAGTCGTGCTGCCGCCGTGCAACTACTCGGTGACACCGCTCGCGCTCGGGTACGGCGTGGTGACGCCGCCGAACAACAAGGACCTCTCGTTTCAGGTGTGCAACCTCGCGCCGGCGACCGCGACCGGCGACATCTGCCTCATCACCAACCTCGATCTCGAGGCCGGCTCCGACGCCATCTTCTCGCTCCCGGCTGGGAGCACGGCCGAGAAGGAGCTCGCTCCGCAGGAGTGTATGACGGTGATCACCCGCGCGTGGCCGCAGGGCATGCTCCCGGCGAACCCCACCAACGTGACGGGCGCGGTCGCCTTCAACGTCTCTGATCCGATGCGGCCGCAGGGGCGGGTGCAGCTGACGGCCACGCTGGCGCCGAGCTGTCTGGTGATCTCGCCCAGCACCCTCGACTTCGGAACGGTGCAGGCGGGGTGCAACTCACCCTCGCGCAGCTTTCAAGTCTACAACGCCTGCCCGCAACCGGTGCGCTGGGTCGGGGCCGGGTTGATCGCAGGCGGCGCCGAGTTCGGGGTGACGGGGGTCCCCAACCTCATGGGCCTGCCGAACTGCATGACGGGCGGGGGCCAGTGCCTGGTGCAGGGCGGCATGCCGGTCACCTTCCAGCTCCGTTACAGCCCAACCAACATCGGGGCTGACACCGGCGCGTACCGCATTCAGGTGGTGCAGGCGAACCAGCAGGTCGACTACCTGGTGACGCTCCAGGGCCGCGGCGACATGGACGGCAGCAACACCGACACCTTCCGCCAGGACTCGCGGCCCAAGGCCGACATCCTCGTGGTGGTGGACGACTCGTGCTCGATGTCCGACAAGCAGCAGGCGCTCGGGCAGAACTTCAACTCGTTCATCAAGTTCGCGACGACCAGCCAGGTCGATTTCCAGATCGGCGTCACCACCACCGACGCCGACGACGAGGCCAGGTGCCCGGCGTGCATCACGGGCGATCTGAAGACCTCGCCGGCCGGCACCAAGATCTTCACCCCCACCACGCCCAACCTCGAGATGCAGTTCCAGGCGACGGTGAACGTGGGCATCAACGGCTCGGCGACCGAGACCTGCATGGCGCCCGCGGTGCGCGCGCTGACGGCGCCGAAGATCACCGACCCTGCCAAGAACGCGGGGCTGTTGCGGCCCGACGCCGTGCTGGCGGTGGTGTGCGTCACCGACGCCCCCGATCAGGCGAACCAGCCGGTCTCGTTCTATTTGAACCAGCTCCTCAACATCAAAGGCGTACAGCGCCCGGGCTCGTTCACCTACAACGTGGTCGGCCCGTTCCTGCCTTCGGCGCCGGGCAACTGCATCTATGACGGCTCGACCGGCGACGACGGCAAGCACGTTCAGCTGGTGTCTCAGACCAACGGTGTGCGCGAAGAGATCTGCACGCCGAACTGGTCAACCGCGCTCGAGAACATCGGCAAGAACGCCTTCGGGTTCCG
Organism: Myxococcus sp.; assembly: GCA_014879945.1. Lineage (GTDB taxonomy): Bacteria > Myxococcota > Myxococcia > Myxococcales > Myxococcaceae > Xiheimicrobium. The sequence continues at coordinate 10,864 of JACSRE010000034.1, read as the reverse complement.
CACCAACTTCTTCCTGACGGGCACGCCAGATCTCGGGGCCGGCATGATCCGCGTCGAGATCGACGGCATGGCCCTGCCTGACACCGACAGCCGCGGCGCCCAGGTCTGGCGCTACGACTCGGCGACCAACTCGATCATCTTCCAGCCGCTGTACGTGCCTGAGCCGGGCAAGACGATGACCGTCAGCTACAGGGTGGCGTGTCTGCCGTAGCCAGGTCGTGATCGCAGTGACGGGCGGGGCGCCATGGCGCGCCCCCGCTCGATGAGCAGTTCTTCTTGCAGCGCTTTCGGCCGAAAGCAGGCGTGGTAAGGCCCGCGCCGTCGCAGTTCTTGGGGAGATTCGGTGTGAAGAACGTCAGCCAGGCAGTGCTCGCCGTGCTCGTGGTGCTGGGGTCGACCAATGCGTCGGCACAGCTGCCCCCCTTCACGCGAACGTCGCAGCCGTACGTGCCGCTGACCGGCGCGACTGCGTTGCCGATTCCCTTCGGCGGCGGCACGTTCAGCGCCTCGGACGAGGGCTTCATCGGCGTGCAACTCCCGTTTGGGTTCCCGTTCGGTCAGGCGACGTACCAGACAGTGTACGTTCACGTGAACGGGCTGGTGCTGCTGACGCTCCCGTCGAGCTGTTCGGCCGCCAACGCTACATGCTCGGTGCTTTCCCCCGGGCGAATTCCATCGGCGGCGACCTCGACAGTGCCGAACCACATCTCGGCCTTCTGGGCCGATCTGGAGCTGCGGACCTCCACGTCCCAGATCCTGTCAAGCCTGGGACCCAACTCGGCGACCTTTGAATGGCTCAACGTCAACCAGTTCGCGGGCGGCTACACGCTGAACTTCCAAATCACGCTCGAGGCGAGCGGCAATTTCCGCATCCACTACGGCCCCCCGATTGCTGCGAGCAGCAATACTGCGATCGGCGCTGCCGGCTATCAGACGGGCGGTATCGGCTACGCGGTGCTCGGCGCATCCTGCTCCTTGGCGACCCAAGCAGCGTGCTGTTCAGCAGTCGCTGCAACGGGCCTCTGTCCTCCCTCGGCCATCGTCGCCGACACCCTCATCACGACCCAGCCCCCGCTGAACCCCGACCTGATCGCCCAGTCGCTGCGGGTGTCGAACTTCCAGACGTTGCTGCCCTCGAATGATCTCTCGATGACGGTCACGGTGCGGGCCACCAACTACAGTCGGAGCGCGGCGAACAACTGGGCGTGGCGGGCTTTTCTTTCTCCGGACCCCGTCCGCGACCTGCCCGACGGTGGGCCTGGCTTGGCTGATGGAGGGACGGGCGCGAACGACATCCCCCTCGACCCCGAGGCCGGCGGCAACTCCCTGGCGCCGCAGGCCTCGCAAGACTTCACCGCGGTGGTGACCACCTCGAGCCCGCCTCCGCCCGGTGACTACTTCGTGATCGTTCAGCTTGACTCGACGAACGCTGTCGCAGAGGAATCTGAGACCAACAACGTCGCGGTGCTCCCGTACTCGATCACCGGTGGCGTCGATCTGGTCTCGACCGCGATCACCGGCGTCACCACCAGCGGCCCCGACAACGTCGATCAGGTGCGCCTGCAGTACTTCAACCGTGGCGGCGCCGCGCCGGGCAACATCAGCTACCGCATCCTGCTCTCTGCCAACCGCGACGCGGGCCTCATCATCTACCCCGACGGCGGCTCGGTCGATCTCCTCGCGGACGGCGGGGTCGGTACGCCACCGGGCTTGCGCGTGATCCACCAGGCGACCCGCATGGTGAGCGGCGGCGAGACCATCGACGAGAGCATCGCCGTGACCATGCCGCCCGACGCGCCGCAGGGAGAGCACTACTACGCCCTGCAGCTCGACCCGGCCGGCCTCATTCCCGAGACCAACCGCCGCAACAACCTGGTGTTCTCGGTCGGGAGGGTCGACATCAAGCGCGCCGACCTCCTGCTCGAGTCGATCGAGGTGATCGACCCCGTGACCCGCGTGCCCGTTCGCGACGTGCTGTTCGGAGAGGTCTACCGTGCGTTGGTTCGGTTCCGGAACGCGGGCGGCGGCGGGGCGCGGAACTTCCGCGTGGGCGTGATCCTCTCCAACGACAGCTCGCTCTCGCTCCTGTCCGACCAGATCATCGCGGAGCAGGTCGTGGCCGAGTCGCTCTCGAGCGCCGGGAGTACGGTGCTCGAGGTGCCCTTCACGCTGCCCCTCGTGGACCGCGCCGACGCGGGCCTGCCCAGCGGCAACTACTACTTCTTCGTGGCGCTCGACACGCTCGGCTCGGTGGTCGAGTCGAACAAGGGCAACAACACGAACAACATCGGCCCCGTTCGTGCGCTGTCGCCTGCGCCCGACTACGCCATCTCGGCGCTGCAGGCCCCGGCGAGCGCAGGCATCGGCGAGATCATTCCGGTGTTCCGCACCATTCGAAACATCGGCAACCGCCCCGCGGCGAGCGTGCCGTACCGGTACTACGCGTCGGCCAACACCATCGTCACCACCAACGACGTGCCGCTCGAGCTCCAGCTTGCTGACGGCGGCGTCGCCATGGCGGCCGACATCGCGCTGGCTAGCGGCGCGGCCGACTCACGCACCGAGCTGGTGAAGCTGCCCACCTCGATGCCGGCCGGCACGTACTACGTCGGGTGTCTGGTGGATCCTGGCAACACCCTCAACGAGCTCAACAAGGCGAACAACTCGTTCGCGTCGAACACGGTGCAGGTCGTTCAGAGCTCCCTGCGGGTGCTCGACGTGCAGCTCCCCGACGCGACGGTCGGCCGCTCGTACTTCTACCGGCTGGCGGCTGGCGGAGAGAGCGGCGCGTCGACGTGGGCCATCGAGGCCGGGCAGGGCGAGCTCCCCGCGGGCCTCGCCCTCAACTCGACTACCGGAGAGCTCACCGGCGCGCCGACCGGCGTTGGCGGTACGGGCGTTCGTGCCTTCACCGTGAAGCTGACCAACAACGGCCGCGTGGCCCTGGGGCGCCTGGTGATGCGCGTGCTGCCTCCGACCTCGCAGGTCGACATCACCACCACCTCGATCCCGGCCATCGTGAACAGCTCCTCGGCGGCCCTCCAGTACCCGCTGGGCGCCGCCGGCGGCTCGCGACCCTATGTGTGGCGCATCGCGCAGGGCGCTCTGCCCGCGGGCCTCTCGTTCAGCGCCGACGGCGTGCTGGGCGGAGCGCCGCGCGCGGGGACCCCCGACGGGGTGACGCGGGTGACCTTCGAGGTGCGTGACTCCACCGGGGGCTTCAGCCGCCGCGATCTCGAGCTCCGGCTGGTCGCCGCCGGGTCGATCATCTTGCGCACCGCGCGCCTGCCCGACGCCATCACCGGCCAGGACTACATGCCCACCGAGATCGCCGTGCAGAACGCCGACGGCAGCACCCTGGCGCGGCCGCTCACCTTCTCGATCACCGGCAACCTGCCGCCGGGGCTCACCTCGCAGGAAGAGTTCGGCGTCTTCACCGTCTCTGGCCGGCCCACCCGCGCGGGCACCTTCACCTTCACCATCTCAGTCGAGGACGCCCGTGGCCGCAGCGACAGCCTCGACTACACCGTCAACGTGTACACGAACCGCTTCCGCCTCGTCGCAACCAACCTGCCGCAGATCGTCCGTCCTGGAGACGCCGTGACCGCTACGTTCTCGACTCAACCCACCGCCGACGTCACCTGGGCGGTCGTCTCGGGCGCGCTGCCCCCGGGCCTCACCCTGACGCCTGCGGGCACCCTCGGCGGCACGGTGGAAGATCTGGTCGCCGCCATCGGCACCTTCACCTTCGTCGTCGAGGCCCGCAGCGCCGCTGGCGCCACTGGCCTGGCGCCGTTCGCGCTGACGGTCGAGAAGGCGCCGACGAAGATGAGCTGCAGCAGCACCGACTCGGGCCCGCTGGCCTTGTTGGCCCTCGCCCTGGCGTTCTTCTTCAAGAAGAGCCGCCGCCGGCTGGCCCCGGTGCTCGCCGCCGCCGCCGTCGCGATGCCGATGGTCGGGCTCGCGCAGACCTACCAGGTGTCGGTGCCGACGCCCCGCGCGTACCAGCCCCTGCCCAGCAGCCGCACCGTGGTGGCGCCCACCACCAGCACGGGCGCCCGGGTGACGCTGCCCTTCACCTTCAAGTTCTACAACCAGCCCTACACCGAGGTGGTGATGTCGCGGTACGGCTACCTGGCCCTCGCCGGGTCGGACAGCGCCGACAACTTCAACTCGAACATTCCCCACAACTCGAGTGTCTCGGTCGACACCTTCATCGGCGCCTGGTGGGACTCGGTGAACGTGCCCACCGGCACCTCGGCGAACTTCGCGTGGACGACGACGGGCACCGCGCCGAACCGGGTGGTGGTCTTCGAGTGGCGCGACGTGGGCAGCTCCACCACCACGCCCGCCGCGCAGCGCTTCGCGTTCCAGATTCACCTGTTCGAGACCAGCAACATGATTCGCTTCAGCTACGGCCCCACCGCGCCGCCGTCGATGTCCGCCTCGGTCGGCATTCAAGGCGCGCGCACCATCGGCCTCGCCGGCCTGGCGTGCACCATGGGCTCGAACTGCTCCACCAACGACTTCCCGGTCAGCCAGGCCATCGACTTCTTCTTCCCCGCCGATCTGCGCATCTCGCGGCTGGCCGTCGATCAGACGGGGTACGCGGGCGTGCGCTACGGCGCCACGGCCTTCGTGCGCAACGACGGTGGCCGCGCCGCGACGAACGTCACGGTGCGCTTCTACCTCTCGACCGACGCGATCCTCGACACCGGCACCGACACGCTGGTGGGCGACGCGATGGCGGCCAACGTCGGCGTCGGTGAAGAGCTCGCCGTCTCGTTCCCCGGCAACCTCCCGATGGCGGTGGCCCCGGGGCCCTGGTTCGTGCTCGCCGTGGTCGACCCCGCCAACTCGGTGCCCGAGCTCGACGAGAACAACAACCAGAGCCCGCCGGCCTCGATGCAGGTGGGGCCGCCTCGCGCCGACCTCAGCGTGACGGCCATCACCGCGCCGGCGATGGCCTCACCCGGCGCGATGGTGACCATCAGCCGCACCATCTCGAACCTGGGCAACGCGGCCGCGCCAGCGTTCAAGTACACGTACCTCCTCTCGGACAACGACGTCATCAGCATCTCCGACCGCGCGCTCTCGCCGGTGGGTGACAGCACGGGGTTGGCGGCCGGCGCGTCAGACATGGCCGCGGGCATGGTCGCGCTGCCGACCGACCTCGCCGCGGGCACCTACTGGCTCGGGGTGTGCGTCAACTTCGACGGCGCCAACGCCACCTCGCCATTCCCCCTCGACGAGATCTCGGTGGTGAACAACTGCGCGGTCGCCGCCGGGAGCACCATCGTCTCGACGGGCAGCCTGTCGGTGCTGACGACCTCGTTGCCCGCCGCCACCCAGTACGCGCCCTACGGCCTGCGGCTGCGCGCGACCGGCGGAACCGGTGAGGTGACGTGGGCCGTCACCGCCGGCACGCTCCCGCCGGGCATGACCCTGGGCGCCGACGGCACCGTGTCGGGGGCCCCTGCGCGGGTGGGCTCGTTCAGCTTCGAGGCGACGGCGACCTCGGGCACCGCCACGGCCGCCCAGATGCTCAGCCTGATGGTGTCGGCGGGCACGCTGCCGCTGGTCATCGTCGACCAGGACCTGCCGGGCGCCGAGTTCGCGCGGGCCTACAGCGCGTCGCTCATCGCGGTCGGGGGCAAGCCGCCCTACGTCTGGGCGCTGCGCCCCAACGCCGTGCTCCCCGACGGCCTCGCGCTCTCGGGCGACGGCTCCCTCGAGGGCCGCGCCACCGAGTCGGGTGAGAAGGCCTTCGAGGTCGAGGTCACCGACAGCGCCGGCGCCAAGGTGGCGCGCGAGCTCAAGGTGCGGGTGGTGAACCCGACGACGCTCAGCATCGGCACCACCGCCCTGGTGCGCGGCGTGCTGCGGCAGAGCTACCTGCAGCGGCTCGTCGTGGTGGGCGGCCGCGCGCCGTACCAGTGGACGGTGACGCGCTTCCAGCAGCTCCCCCAGAACCCGACCGAGTCTCCCGGCGCGGTGCAGATGGGGCTGCCCGAGAACTTCGGCCTCGCGATCCAAGACGGCGTCAACGAAGACTTCCTCTCGGGCACCCCGCGCCAGTCGGGGCTCTTCTCGGTCACCATGAAGGTCGTCGACGGCAACGGCACCGAAGACACGGTGTCGCTGACGCTGCTGGTGGCGTACGCCGAGGCCCTGGCCATCACCACCACGGTGCTGCCCGACGCCTTCGTCAACCAGTCCTACGCGGTCAAGCTGTCGCACAACGGAGGCCGTGACGCGGTCGTCAGCTTCTCGCTCCCGTGCATTCGCCAGGCGACCCGCCCCGAGCAGTTCGACTGCGTGCCCAGCGAGCCCGGGCAGGCGCTGCCGGCTGGCCTGGCGCTGGGGAGCGACGGAGCCATCCTCGGCGTGCCCAGCGCCGACCCGGGCACCTACACCTTCCTGGTCAAGGTCACCGACGAAGGCGGCCGCCAGGACGTTCGTGGCCTCTCGATTCGGCTGCAGCCCGACTTCGCGGGCCAGGCCACCAGCGGGTGCTCCACCGGCGTCGGGCTGGGGTCGTTCGCCATGAGCTCGCTGCTCTTCGTGCTTCTCAACCGGCGGCGCCGCTCGTGACGGCCGCCCCGCTTTCCGCTACCGCTTCGCTGACGAGGTCATTGTGAGGATCTGGAAGAACGTGGTGTGGGCGGCCCTCGCGGCCTCTGTCACTGGCGTCGTCACCGCTTCGTGCGGTGGCGGCACCAGGAACATCTGCCTCGATCGCAACATTCAGTGCGTGTCACCGCTGACGTGCGACCCGGGCGACGGCCAGTGCAAGTGCGGTGGCCGCGGAGGCGTGGTCTGCAACGAAGGCTTCGTCTGCGACCCGGTGGCGAACACCTGCCAGTCCACCCGGTGCGCGCGCGTCGACTGCTCCGACAAGTTCGGGACCAGCTGCGACGTGCTCGATGGCCAGTGCAAGTGTGGCGGCACCGGCGGCCTCACCTGCGCCGCCAACGAGCAGTGCAACCCGCTGACGAAGACCTGCGCCCCGTCGGTCGACTGTCGCGCGCGCGGCTGCAACCGCAACGAGAGCTGCGATCAGGCGACGGGCCGCTGCCTCTGCGGCAACGCCACCTGCACGGCCCTCGAGAGCTGCTCGATCACCGGCAGCGACGGCTCGCGCTCCTGCGTCGGGAACGTCTGCAAGGGCGTCGCGTGCACGGGCGCCAACCTGTGCGACGTCGCCGATGGCTTCTGCAAGTGCAACGGCGTGGTGTGCCAGAGCGGCGAGGCCTGCGCCTGTCCTCCCGGGGCCGACGGCGGCTCCTGCGCGGCGACCGCGCGCTCGTGTCGGGCCGGCACCGCCTGCCTGGGCGTCACGTGCCAGAATGGCACCACCTGCGACCCCGTCGACGGGGCCTGCAAGTGCGGCGGGCCCGGTGGCCCGGTGTGCGCGGCGAACCAGATCTGCTCGCTCGGCCCTCCGCCCAAGTGTCAGGGCGGTGTGCAGTGCACCAACGCCGACGGGGGCACCAGGTCGTGCCCCTCGGGCACCAGCTGCGACCCGGAAGATGGGGAGTGCAAGTGCGGCGGGCGAGGCGGGGTGGCCTGCGCGCCCGCGGGCGGCGCCGACGGCGGCACCATGGAGGCCGCGGAGGTGTGCGTTCAGAACCCCAACCAGCAGGCCTGCCGTCGCCCCTGCGACATCCGCAGCCCCGACTGCCCCAGCGGCACCTACTGCTACTTCGACTCCTCGGCGACCACGCCCGTGGCCTACTGCGCGGCGCCGACCGAGATGCGCACCGAGCTGTCGGCGTGCAACTCGGCGACCGCGTGCTTCTCGATGACGCCCACGCCGCGCTCGCTGCACTGCAACGGGCTCGCGCTCGGCCAGACCGGGCTGTGCCGCGCCTACTGCGACGTGGTGGCGGGCCCGGCCGGCTGTCTGCAGGTGCCGGTCGCCCAGCGCTGCCTGCAGATCACCGGCGCCCCCATGGGCTACGGCTACTGCCAGCCGTAGCGCTGCCCCACCGCTGAAGGCCCCGGCGCCATCGCCCCCACCAGGGCGGTGGCGTCGTCGTCTCCACCGCCGACGGCGCGCCGTTGGGCATTGCGCTCGGGGGCTCGGTTGATGTTGATTCCCGAGTCAATCATTCGACCACCCAGGCCCTCGCGACCCTCGCGCGGCCCGCCCTCTGGAGCCCCATGCCCAACTTCTTCACGCCCGAGCACGAAGCCTTTCGGAAGTCCGTTCATCAGTGGGTGGACCGCGAGCTGCTCCCGCACGCGCTGGAGTGGGACCGGGCGGGCATCTTCCCCAGAGAGATCTTCAAGCAGGCCGGTGAGCTCGGGTTCCTCGGCATCAACCACGACCCGAAGTACGGCGGCAGCGGCCTCGACTACTGGTACGTGACGGCCTTCTGCGAGGCGCTCGCCCACAGCCGCAACGCGGGCGTCAACATGGCGCTGCTGGTTCAGGGGCAGATGGCGACGCCTATCATCAACGAGATCGGCACCGACGAGCAGAAGCGCGAGTTCCTCGAGCCCGCGTTGAAGGGCGAGAAGATCGCGGCCCTGGGCGTGAGCGAGCCGGGCGTGGGCAGCGACGTGGCGAACCTGAAGACGACCGCGCGCCGCGTGGGCGACGACTACGTCATCAACGGCTCGAAGATGTGGATCACCAACGGCACCCGCGCCGACTTCATCACCCTGGCGGTGCGCACCGGTGAAGCCGGGTACGGGGGCATCTCGCTGCTGACCTTCCCCACCGACGTGAAGGGCTTCAGCGTCTCGAAGAAGCTCGACAAGATCGGCAACCTCTCGTCCGACACCGCGATTCTCTACTTCGAGGACTGCAAGGTGCCCGCGCGCTACGTGCTGGGCGAAGAGAACGAGGGTTTCTACCACATCATGACCAACTTCCAGGGGGAGCGGCTGACCGCGTCGATCATCGCCACCGCGGGCATGGACGTGATGGTGAGCGACGCGATCCGCTACGGGAACGAGCGCAGCGCCTTCGGCAAGCCGCTCATCAAGTTCCAGGTCTGGCGCCACAAGTTCGTCGAGTACCTCACGGCGATCGAGGCCGGGCGGCGGCTGACCTACCACGCGGTCGAGCTCTTCGACGCGAAGGAGAACCCGGTGAAGGAGATCTCGATGGCCAAGCTCTTCGTCGGCGATCTCGCGCAGAAGGTGGCGTACGACTGCCAGCAGTTCTACGGCGGCATGGGGTACATCGAAGAGACCGGCATCGCGCGGGCCTGGCGCGACATTCGGCTCATCACCATCGGCGGCGGGACCAGCGAGATCATGAAGGAGATCATCTCGAAGCTGGTCGGCCTGTGAGCCCTCCGGTCGGCTTTGCCACCCGTTCGCGGGCCGTTATATGACCCCCACCATGGACACCTCCCTCGCCGCCGATGCCGTCGCTCCCGCCAGCTCCACCACGACCGAGCCCACGGCGGGCGACGTGCTGCTGCTCACCCCGGCTGCCGTGCAGCAGCTCAAAGAGGTGATGGTGTCGCAGAGCCTCGAGGGGCACCTGCTCGCGATTCGCGTCGTTCCGGCCGGCTGCAGCGGGCTCGGGTACGATCTGAACCTGGTCAAGGAGATGAAGGACGGCGACCTGCGCTGGACCCAGGACGGCATCGAGATCATCACCGACAAGCTCTCGGCGAAGTACCTGGCCGGCACCCACATGGATTGGGTGAAGGCCGACACCGCCGCGGGCTTCAAGTTCGAGAACCCCAACGCCAAGTCGTCGTGTGGCTGCGGCTCGTCGTTCTCGGCCTGAGTCGCGTCCGTGAGGGGTCAACTCTGGGGGCTGGTCGCGCTCGCCCTGGTCGGGTGTGTGACGACCAAAGACGCGGTCGGTGGCGGTGACGCCCGGCTCGACGAAGCGGGGCGCCCTGACGCGCCCGAAGATCGCAAGCGGCAGGCGAGCTGCGGCGCCGAGGGCAAAGGCGACCTGGTGTTGCTCGACGGGCGCACCGGCGGCCCGCTGACGTGTCTCGAGGTGACGATCACCACCGAGCCGATGTCGTGCGCGGCCAGCACCGACTGCCCCTCGACGCCGGTCTTTCGGGGGCTCACCAACAAGCAGGGCCAGGTGCTCTCGACCACGCCGTTCGCGCAGGCGAGGGTGATCGCGGTCGCTGACGGGTTTGCGCCCGCCACCGTCACCAACGCCTCGCTCAAGCCCAACGCGGTGGTCGAGATCGAGCTGATGCCCGCCGAGGGGTATTGGCTGAAGGTGCTCGACGCCGACGGCAACTACCTGGCGGACACCTCGTTGACCTTCAAGCAGGGCGACGCCGTCATCGCCCAGCTGCGCACCAACGTGCTGGCCAACGTGCTGTTCACCCAGCGCCAGCCGTTCTCGGGCCAACCGGTGACCGTCGAGGCGCAGGGGTTCCAGAGCGTGGTCGTCAATGACGCCAGCGAGCTAGGAGAAGACGGGCACACCCTGGTGCTCAAGCGCTGAGGGCCGAGCCTGGGGAGCGCGGCTCGTCCCCAGGCGCAACGCAGCGACGCGCCGAGCTTGGGGAGCGCGGCTCGTCCCCAGGCGCAACGCAGCGACGCGCCGAGCCGACGCACGCACTCGCAGCGGTCTGCGAGCAACGGGAGGCGGTCGCTCACTGGGAGGCCCACGAGGATGGGTTGGACGCCGCGCCTGCGCGCGGACGCCGCGGCCGGCAGCGATCGCACCGCAGGCACGACTCCCTCGAGGTCCAACGGCCGCGCGCCAGCCAGGCGCGAAGGCGTGGCGCCGCTGGCCGCCCGCATCATCGGCTCGGCGCGGTGGCGCAGACCCTCGCCCAGGCGCGACCGCCGATCCGGCGCGTGTGGTGCAGACCCTCGCCCAGGCGCCACCGCCGTTCCGGCGCGTGTGGTGCAGACCCTC
>JACSRE010000186.1 GCA_014879945.1 Myxococcus sp. | reverse complement strand
GACCGTGCCCGGCGTGGCTGATCCGCCACGCCCACCGCGGACCGATTTCCCGATTGCTCTTCAGCTCGGCCTGGCCGAGGCGGTGATGGCGCTGGTGCTGGCAGGGGTGGCCTCGGTGCTGGCGTGGAGGGCCGCCGAGGCCGCGCCGGCGACGTCGAGGGCCCTGGCGCGGGTCGCGGTGTGGTGGCCTGGGCTCGGGCTCCTCTTCGCGCCATGGGGCGCGCCGACGACGACGGCCGCGCTGCTGGTCGCCGCGGCGGTGCACTACGCGCTGCTGGCGCGGGCCGAGGGGTTCAAGCCGACGGCCTCGGTGCTCGCCGCCCTCGCCTTCAACGGCGCCGTGACGACGCTGTGGTTCGGCTCTGGGTGGGGTGAGGCCCAGTACGTGCTGGTGCCGATGGGGCTCTCGGGGCTCGTGTTGGTGCAGGCCTTCGCGGCCGAGCTGGGCGAGGTCTGGTCGGCGCGGTGGCGCGCGCTGGCGGTCGGCCTCGTCTACGCGGCGGCGGCCTTCCGGCCCCTGGCCTTCGACGCGCCCTGGGCCTTCTTCCTCTGCGTCGCACTCTGCGTGGTGGGGGTGGGCGCGGGCGTCGCGCTGCGCCTTCGCAGCTTCGTGACGCTCGGCACGGTGTTCCTGGTGACGACGGTGGTGGCGACGCTGGTGCGCTGGGGCGTGCGTGAGCCTCGGCTGGGCGCGCTGTTCCTCTCGGCCCTGGGCCTGGCGGTGGTGGCCTTCATGGTGCTGGTGACGACGAAGAAGGCCGAGCTGCTCGAGCGCTACAAGCGGGTGCTCGGCGCCCTCGAGCGGTGGAGCTGACCCGCGGCGCGCTCCCACGCCGCCCGCTCGTCTGGCGCCCCGGGGACGGTCCCCGTGCCGGGGCGCCGTCAGGGCTCGAGCCCTGGGGCTATTTCGTCTCGCGGTGTCGCGCGCGCCAGGCGCCGGGCGTCTGGGCGCAGCGCTGCTTGAAGCGCCGCGCGAGGTGAGAGGCCGAATGGAAGCCAGTCAGCGCCGCGATGGCGTCGAGGGTGAGGTCGGTGCCGCTGAGCAGTTGTTCGACGGCCCGAAGCTGGTGGCGCTCCTGCTCCCCTCGCAGCGAGGTGCCCGCCTCGGCCAGGCGCCGCTGCAGGGAGCGCTCGGACACGCCGAGCCGCGAGGCGAGCTCGGACGTCTTGAGCGGGGCCTGGGCGCGCTGGAGCAGCGCACGAACGGCGCGCACCACCGGCGGAACCGCGCACACCGCGTCCACCTTCGCATCGTAGGCCGCGTGGAGGCCTCGGAGGCCGCACCACGCGAACGCCGCGCGGCTGTCGTTCTCGAAGTTCTTGAAGGGGTAGGGGGGCCTGGCGACCTGCAGCGCGCCGGCCACCACCACCCCGACGAACCCCGAGGGGTGGAGGATGGCCTGACGACCGACGTTGGGGCCCCAGACGTGCCGCCGCTTCGTCAGGTAGGCCAGCAGCTTGCCGAACGCGAGCAGGTCGATCGACTCGAGCCTGCGGCCGTCGACGAAGGAGCAGTGCCCCCGAAACCGGGCCGCCCCGCCCACCTCGAAGAAGGGGATCATCTGCTCGACGTCGGCCTCGAGCGGGCGCCCCCACATCACGGTGCCGAGCGCGCGGGCGCCGTCCTGCCAGAACATGAAGCTCTGGCCCACGTACGCCAGCCGGCCTCGCCCGGTGAACGCCCGCTCGTCGAAGACCTCGATGAAGTGCTGCGTCTGGCCCACTGCCCGACGCGGTCTACCACCTCCTCAGAGCGCCAGGCACGAGCCGCTGATGTGGCAGGTCGCCCCGTCGAGCCCGATGCACGTCATGGTGATGGAGGTGGGCGAGGCCACGGCGCAGCTCCCCGCGCCCGCGGTGCGGACGGTGGTGGTCGTGCCCAGGACGAAGCCGAGCGGGCAGATGTTGGTCGGGCTCACCGTGAAGGTCTCGGTCGGGGGCGCGAAGGCGCACGCCTTGGTCGCAGACGAGGTGGTGTAGGCGCCGAGCAAGACGCACTGGCTGGTGGCGAGCGGGTTGGTGTCGCGGCAGTCGTCCACCGCGTTGCAAGTGCCAGGCAGGCGGAAGCCCATCGGCGGGCTCGCGCCGCTGCACTGGTTCGTCGTCGGCCCGAAGCAGTACCCGTCGTTGTCGCCATCGGGCCGGACCGCGAGCAGGCGATAGATGGAAGGGTTCATGTCGTTGCAGTCGGTCTGGGTGATGCAGTTGAAGGGGAAGCTGAGTCCAGGCGGCGCGGTGTTGCCGGCGCACTGGCTGACCACGACGCCCGAGCAGTACCGATCACCGTCTGCGTCGACGATGAAGGAGCTGACCGAGAACGCGCTGGAGCGCGTGTCGTCGCAGTCGTCTCCCACGCAGCTCGTCGCCAGCCGCCGGCCCAGCGCGGGGGCGAGGCCAGAGCACTCGTTGGTGGGCGCCCCGGCGCAGAAGGAGTCGTTGTCGGCGTCGGCGCGCGTCGAGAGGAGCTGGAAGCGCACCGCGCTGGTGTCGTCGCAGTCGTCCTGCGGGGCGCAGGTGGCGGTGGCCCGACGCCCGGGCGCCAGCACCAGGCCGATGCAGTCCTGCCCCACGGGGCCGACGCAGCGGGTGTCGTCGTCGGCGTCCGTCCTCGCGCCGAGCAGCCGATAGGCCGAGGCGTCGTTGGGGGCACAGTCGAGCCCGAGCGACGCGCTCGGCGCGACGAAGCCCACCGGGCAGTTGCCGGCCAGGGGCCGCGCGGGGTTCGGGCACATCAGCGTCGTCGCCGCCGAGCTCGCGTTGAGGTCGCCGTCGGGGTCGAGGCTGCAGGCGATGGTCAGCCCCTCGTCGATCACCTGGTTGCAGTTGTTGTCGATGCCGTCGCAGACCTCTTGCGACGGAACGCACACGCCCGCGTCGGCCGCGCCGCCGCCCGTGCCGCCGGCTGCGCCGCCGCCGAAGTTCCCGCCGTCGCCCGCGCCGCCGCCGAAGTTCCCGCCGTCGAAGGAGCCGCCGCCGAAGTTCCCGCCGTCGAAGAAGCCGCCGCCGAAGCTCCCGCCGTCGCCCGCGCCGCCGCCGAAGT
>JACSRE010000441.1 GCA_014879945.1 Myxococcus sp. | reverse complement strand
CCCACCGGCTGCGGACCCACCGGCTGCGGACCCACCGGCTGCGGACCCACCGGCTGCGGACCCACCGGCCGCCGAACCGCCTGCTGCAGAACCACCGGCTGCGGAGCCTCCCGCCGAGCCGCCTGCGTCGCCGCCCGCCGCACCTCCTCCTGCCCCGCCGTCGAACGGAGACTGGCGCAACACCAACCGAAGCTGCTTCACCGAGTTGAGCTCGAAGGTGGCGCGGGCCGACTCCACCGCCTCGGGCACCGTCGCGCAGGTGTTGCGATGGAGCGACGCGCGCACCTCGACCCCGTCGGTCCACTCGGGGTTGCGAACGATGCCGACGGTGATGGAGCCGGTGAGCTCGCGGTCGGACACGTCGACGTCGTGCGCGACGAAGCGCTCTGGCTGGCTGCCCACCGACGCCAGGTCGACCACCGCGACCCGAATGCAGGCGCGACCGCGATCGACCCTCGTGAAGTCAACCACCGCGCTGATGCCGCCTTCCGTCTTCGTCTCACACGCCGACGCGACGACGACGACCGCCAGGATCAAGAGCCTCGAGAACGTCACAGAGGGAAGTCTACTCCTTCGCGAAGACGGTCCCGCAACTGCCGGGGTCGAGGGCCTCGTCGAGGATCGCGCGCTCCGGAGACAGCCCGACGATGTGAATGGCGTCGATGCCCTCGTCGAGCATGGCCAGGCTCTCTTCCACCTTGGGGATCATGCCTCCCTGAATCACGCCGGCGGCGATCTGCGCCTTCGCCTCGGCAGGGGTCAGCCGCGGCAGGCGCGACGAGGGGTCATTCCGGTCGCTCAAGACGCCCGGCACGTTCGAGACCAGCAGGAGCTTCGCCGCGCGCAGCTTGCCGGCCACCCGCGTCGCCACGGTGTCGGCGTTGACGTTGAACACCCGCCCGCTCGCGTCGCCGGCCAGGGAGCCGACCGCCAGCACCACCCCACGCTCCGAGAGCGTCTCGAGCAGGGTGACGTTCACCGCCGAGATGTCGCCGACCAGGCCGTAGTCCACCGCGCCCTCGACCCCCGCCACCGTCACCGGCGGCCGACGGGTCGCGTCCACCAGGCCCGCAGAGACCCCGGTGGTGCAGAGCGCGGGGACCCCGGCGAGCCGCAGCGCGCTCGCGACGTTCACCGACACCTGGCCGGCGAGCGACATCTTCATCACCTCGAGCGTGGCCTCGTCGGTGACGCGCTGCCCTGCCACCTGCTTCGTCTCGAGCCCCAGCTTCTTCGCCAGCTCGGTCGCCTGCGGCCCGCCGCCGTGCACCACGCAGACCTTGATGCCGGCGTCGAGGAACGCCCGGGCCGCCGCGCCGACGGTGCGCGCGAGCCGCGGCACGTCTTGCGCGAGCTCACCGCCAATCTTCACCACGAACCACCGGCCACGAAATGCTGAGAGGTCACCCATCGGCCGCGCGCCTAGCTCAGAACGAGAGGCCGGGCCACGTCGGCAGCGGCGCGCCCGCCTGCTGCGGCAGCAGCACCGCGAGCGGGTAGGTGCACGCCTGGCCCATCACGATGCCCGCGGGCCGGTGGTTGCCGCTGGCGCGAATGCCTCCGAAGGGCAGGCGCCCGCTCGCGCCGGCGCTGGAGCGGTTCCAGTGCAAGACGCCCACGCGCAGCTCGTCGGCGCACCGCTCGAACGCGGCCGCGGCTTCGGTGAACACCGCCGCCGAGAGCCCGAACTCGGTCTCGTTCGCGACCTCGACGGCCTGCTCGAGCGAGTCGACGGTGATCACCGCGAGGTCGGGCGCGAAGAGCTCGGTGTCGGTGTAGCCGGCCGCGCGCACGACGCCGCCCCGGGCGACGTGCACGGCCGGTCGAACGTAGAAGCCCCGGCGCCCCGGCACCTCGACCGCCCCGCCCGGCACCACGGGCTCGAAGCCGGCCGCGACCGCCTTCTGCTGCGCGGCCAGGAGCTGCGCCCGCGTCTGCTCCGAGATGACCGGGCCCATGAAGACCCCCTCGTCGAAGACGTGCCCCACCACGACGCTGCGCGCCGCCGCCGCGAGGCCCTCGATCAGCCTGGGCGCGATGCCGCGGGTGACGACGACGCGCGAGGTGGCGGTGCAGCGCTGGCCGGCCGTCGCGAAGCCCGAGAAGGCCAGCTCTCGAACGGTGCGCTCGAGGTCGCAGTCGTCGAGCACCACGGTGGCGTTCTTCCCGCCGAGCTCGAGGGCCACCAACAGGCCCGGGCGGTGCGCGTTCGCGGCGACGATGCGCTGGCCCACGGGCACCGAGCCGGTGAAGAGCAGCGCGTCGATGCCGGGGTGCGAGACCAGCTTCTCGGCGGTGGGCACCGCGCCCTGCACGAGGTTGAAGACGCCCGCCGGGAAGCCGGCGGCCTCGAAGCACTTCGCCATCAACGCGGCCGTGCCGGGCCCCTTGTCAGACGGCTTGAAGACGACGGTGTTGCCCGTCAGCAGCGCCGGCACCAGCTGGCCGTTGGGCAGGTGGCCGGGGAAGTTGAAGGGCCCGATGACGGCGGCGACCCCGTGCGGCCGGTGCCGAATCTCTCCGGGCAGATCGGCGATGGTGACGTCTTTCACGAAGGCGGCGCCCTCGCCGAGCGAGACGTCCACCTTGCTCACCATCGCGCCGACCTCGGTCTTGGCTTCCCACAGCGGCTTGCCGATCTCTCGGGCGATGCAGCGGGCCAGCGCGTCGGCGTGGGCCTTGAGCTGGGCCTGGTAGGCGCGCAGCAGCGCGGCGCGGGCGGGCTGGCCCAGGCGCCGCCACGAAGGAAAGGCCGCGCGCGCCGCCATCACGGCGTCGTCGACGTGCGAGAGCGCCCACGCGTGGCGGCCCACCACGTCGGCCTGGTCGGCGGGGCTGCGGAGCTCGATGACGCCGTCGGCGGTGACCGGCTCGACGAAGCGACCGTTGATGAAGTCTGAGGGCATGGCGCTTCCTACGCCGAGCGGCCCCGCTTGACCCACTGCGCGACGGTTACTTCTTCGCGGGCTTGGCGGCCGGCGCCTCGGGCTCGGCCTCGGGGGTGGGCTTGTCTTTCTTCTTGCCGCTCGGGGCCGGTGCTCGCGCA
>JACSRE010000207.1 GCA_014879945.1 Myxococcus sp. | reverse complement strand
CGCCCGCGCCGTAGTCAGCCCGCGCCGCGGAGCCCCTCAGCCGCGGGCCTCGAGGAAGCGCGCGAGCCGCTCGACCTCTTCGTCGAACGCCCGGCGGAAGGCCGGCTCGCGGGGGGCGCGCCCCGACACGAAGCCGGGCCGCACCACGACGCCGCCTGCCTCGAGCGACACGTTGGCCCAGCCGACGACCTGGTCGCGCCACGACAGCGGCAGCGCGTAGTACCCGAGCTTGCGCTTCGGGGCCGGCGTGTACGCCTCGAAGCGGTAGGCCCAGCCAAACAGGCGCTCGAAGCGCCAGCGGTCCCACACCAGCGGATCGAAGGGCGCCAGCAGCCGCACCCGGTCCTCGACGGCGGGGGCGCGCAGCGGGCCGGCCTGGGGCCAGTACCACGCCACGCCGTCGACGGTGTGCCGGGGGAGCCGCGCGCGGGCCCGCGCGAGGGCGGCGGCGCGCTGGTGGCTCCACTGGGGCACGCCGCCCCTGAGGTGGCTCAAGAGCCGCCCGAGCGTCGGGGCCGGGAGCGGCGCGTACTTCTCCAGCACCACGTCGATGAGGGCGTCGTGCGCAGCGAGGGGGTCGCCTGGCGCGGGGGTCTGCGCGCGCACCGCATACAGCCGCACGCCGCCCTCTCGCCGGGCGACGCGCAGCAGGCCGCGGTAGTGCAGCCCGTCGAGCAGCTGGGTGGTGAGGTTGCTCCTGCCTCCGAACCAGTTCGTCACCGTGCCCAGCCCGAGCGCGGCCTCGACGTCACGCGGGTGCGCCACGCCGCGCGCGCGCACCACCTCGAGCACGCGGTCGGCCTGCCGCTGCCGCGCCTTCGTCCACCCCGCCCGCGGCGTCCGCGGGTGCATCAGCTGGTGGACGTCGCGGGTGACGAACCCGGCGTTGACGAAGAAGTCCTCCTCGATGGGCAGCTCGGGGTAGCAGCGCTCGAGGTCTCCGGCGCGGTAGCCCTCGACGCGGTGACGGAGGGTGAGGTCCTGCGCGCGGGCCGGCGCCCGGATGGGGTCGGCCTGCACGAAGCCCAGTCGCGCGAGCGCACGGCCGAGCGTGGTGGGCGCGAAGAAGGTGCGGGCGAAGGCGTCGCGGCGCAGGTGGGCGAGGGTCAAGGCCACGCCCGCCATGATGCCTGAAGCGCCGTCGCCCAAAAGCTCGGCCCGCGCTTCTTTTCCTGCACTCGCCCCGTGACAGGCCGGTAGATACAGCCCACGCCATGGCGTCGGACTCAGAGCCAGTCGCGGTCTCCGACACCCACCTCGCTGGTGGCGGCGCCTTCGTGCCCGGCGCGCTGGTGCTGGGAGACCGGTTTCGCGTCGAGCGCCTGCTGGGCGGCGGCGGCATGGGGCTGGTGTACGTCGCGGAGCAGGTCTCGCTCGGCCGCAAGGTGGCCCTGAAGGTGCTGCGAGACGACCTCCTCACCACCCAGGGCATGAGCGAGCGCTTCCGGCGCGAGGCCCTGCTGCTCTCGAGCGTCGAGCACCCGTCGGTGGTGCGCGTCATCGACTTCGGCCAGCACGGCCAGTCGATGTGCCTGGTGATGGAGTTCGTCGAGGGCCAGTCGCTCCAGCAACTGCTCGAGCGCGAAGCGCCGCTGTCGGTGGAGCGCGCCGAGCGCATTCTGGGGCAGCTGGCCCAGGGCCTCGCCGCCATTCACGCGCGCGGCATCGTGCACCGCGACCTCAAGCCCGACAACGTGGTGCTCACCACCACGCCCGAAGGCCGGGAGCAGGCGCGGGTGCTCGACTTCGGCATCGCGCGCCTGGCCGAGCCCGACGAGCGGCAGCAGGTGACGCAGTCGGGCTTCGTGGTGGGCACGCCAGAGTA
The DNA here is from genome assembly GCA_014879945.1 of Myxococcus sp. Lineage (GTDB taxonomy): Bacteria > Myxococcota > Myxococcia > Myxococcales > Myxococcaceae > Xiheimicrobium. The sequence continues at coordinate 51,327 of JACSRE010000207.1, read as the reverse complement.
CATGTCGCCCGAGCAGGCCATGGGGCAGCCGCTCGACCCGCGCAGCGACCTCTACGCGCTGGGCCTCATCGCGTTTCGGCTGCTCACCGGCAAGGCGCCCTTCCCGGGCCCGTCGCCGCGTGAGCTCGTCTCGCAGCAGATTCACCAGGCGCCGCCACGGCTCGTCGACGTCGCGCCGCACCTGGCCGCGGCGCCGGCGCTGGTGGCGGTGGTCACCGCGTGTCTGGCGAAGGCGCCCGACGAGCGCCCGCCCTCGGCCGCGGCCCTCCTCGAGCGGCTGGCGCTCAAGCCCATTCAGCTGACGTCCACGTTGAGCGGCTCGATGCGCATCGCCGCCGCGCAGACCCGGCTCATCGCGAAGGCGCGCGCGGTGCCCCGGTGGAAGCTGGCCTTCGCGGCGACCCTGTCGACGGCGCTCGTCGTGGGTGGCCTGGCGTTCTTCTTCGCGCCCGTGCGCACGGCGCGGCGGCTGCTCGACGCGCGGCGCGGGAGCGAGGCCCTGCAGGTCATCGATGACGCCTCGGGCGAGAAGCCGTCGAACGTCATGAAGCAGCTGAAGGCGGCCGCGCTCCACCAGGTCGGCCGCACCGACGAGGCGCGCAAGCTGCTCGAGGCCATTCCAACCGACGCGACGCTCGAGGCCGAGGCGCTCGAGATGCTCGCCGACGAGTTCGGCCAGTTCGAGGGCCGCGCCGAGGGAAAGAGCGTGCGCAAGCTCCTCTCCGCCTGGCCGAAGCAGAAGGTGCTGCCGGGCCTCCAGCGCCTGGCCAGGCGCGAAGAAGGCTGGACGCAGTGGGGCGCGCTGCGCCTGGTCGACCTCGAGTACGCGGGCCAGGGGCTCAACCTCACCGCGCTGTACCTCGGGGTGTTGAACGCGAAGGACTGCGGGCGCCGCGCCCTGGCTGCCAAGCGGCTGGGCGAGCTGCGCAGCGCCGAGGCCGTCGAGGCCCTCACCAGGCTGGCGGCGCAGCCGCGCAAGCGGGGCGGCCTGCTGACGCCCGACGAGCCCGACTGTGGCCAGGCGGCGGCGGCGGCGGCGCTCAAGCGCATCGAGAGCGACCGCGGCCCGTAGCGAGCCCGACGGGCGGTGGCGCGGCGTCGGCCCCTCAGCTGGGCCGTCAGCGCGCGGCGCCCTTCGACGCGAGGAACCGGTCGACCTGCGCCACCTCGCGCGCCCTGGCTTCTCCGAGCGAGCCGAGGGCCCTGCGCGCGCGCCTGGCGAGGGGCTCGACGGCGCCCCAGGGCCGCTTCGCCTCGCTCAACGCCACGGCCAACAGCCACGCCGCCTCGCCTTCGTCTCCGGGCTCGCACTCGGCCGCGTCGCACAGGCCCAGCGCCGCTTCGAGGGCGCCCTGCGCGCGCGCGCCGTCGCGCCCCCCCGCCGCGGCCTTCGCGATGCCAACCAGGGCGCCGACCCGCTGCACCGACTGCACGCCCAGCCCCTTCGTCCACACCTCGAGCGCGCGCTCGAAGAACGGGAGCGCCAACCCGAAGTGTCCGAGGCGGAGGTGGGCGTCGGCGACGTTGAAGAGGGCCGTGCCCACGTTCGGGTGCGTCGGCCCCAGCGTGGCCTGGTACCCCTCGAGCACCCGGGCGAAGACGACCAGCGACTCGTCGAGCCGCCCGGCCTCACCCAGCGCGACCCCCAACGAATTGAGGGCCTGGAAGGTGTCGGGGTGGTGGGCGCCGAGCGTGCGCTCGAAGCTGGCCCGCGCGCGCTCCAGCAGCGGCAGGGCGTCGGCGAGGTGGCCTCGCCGCAGCTTCGCGTTGCCGAGGTTGATGAGCGAGCGCGCGGTGAAGAAGCTGTCGGGGCCGGTGCGCGCCTCCACCAACTGCAGCACGCGCTGGAAGTGGGCCTCGGCGACGTCGAGCCGGCCACGGCGGGTCTCGATGTTCCCGATGGCCCCCTCGACGTGCTCCTCGAGGCGTGAGTCCTTCGCGGCGGGCAGGTGGGCGCGGGCCAGCTCGACGTAGCCGAGCGCCTCTTCGGGTTTCACCTGGAGGAAGCCGACGAGGAAGCCCAGCTCGGCCCAGGCCTCTCCGGCGAGTCCGTCATCACGCAGCCCCGTCGAGGCCAGCGCGCTCGCCTTCAGCGTGGCCTTCGCGTCGTCGAGGCGGCCGAGCTTGTGCAGCACCCGGCCACGCTCGTAGTGCACCACCGACTGGACGATGGGCGGCACGCCGGCGTCTCGGGGGTTCGACCGCCGCTCGGCCTCGTCGAAGGCGCCGGCCTCGTAGAGCGCGCCCACCTGCGCCGCGAGCTGCCGCGCCTCGCGCGCGACCCGCTGCGAGGGCTCGTCGAGGGGCACCCGCTCGAGCACGCCAGGCGAGAGGCACGCCGTCGCGGCCGGGAGCCGGTCGACGATGCGCGCGGCCTTGTTCACCGCCGGCGCACCACCGGCCAGGAGCACGCCGACGGTGGCGTCGAGCTCGGCGACGCGCTCTTCGAGGCAGCCCAGCCGCGCTCGCCACAGCTCGGCGTCGCCGCGGGCGTCATCAGACGCCAGGCACGCCTCGAGGTGCTGCTGCTGCCACGCGGCCATGCGCTCGTCGAAGACGCGCGCGACGTCGGCGGCGGCCGTGGCCGCCCAGGCCAGCTTCGTCGCCAGGAAGGCCTGCTCCAGCTGCGCCCGGCGCGGCGCGCTCCACACCCCCGACAGGCGCGCCTGGCCGAGCGCACAGGCCTGCGGCAACCGGCCCCTGCCAGAGAACGACACCAGCCCGGCGATGACGGCCAGCGCCAGGCCCGCCACCACCACCCTCGATGAGCGCGGCGGGCGGGCGCCTGACTCGAGCGCCTCGAGCAGCGCCACCATCGAGGGCCAGCGCGACGCCTCCTGCACCGAGAGCCCTCGCAGCACCGCCTTGCGAACCGGGGCGGGCACCTCGCTCGACGAGGGGAACGACGGCGGCGGCCCGTCACGCATCGCGCGCCGCTGGGCCTCGACGGTGGAGCCGCGCCAGGGGCGCTGCCCGGTGAGGGCCTCGAAGAGCGCGACGCAGAACGCGAACTGGTCGGACGCGGGCGTCGCGGGCTCACCGTCGAGCTGCGCCGGGGCCATGTACGCCGGCGTCCCCAGCAGCGCGCCGGTGCCCGTCAACGAGACGCCGTGCTCCAGCACGGGCCCGTCGCCGAGGCGCGCCAGGGCCTCGGACGCGAGCCCGAAGTCCGTCACCTGGGCGCGGCCGTCGGCGCGCACCAGCACGTTGTCGGGCTTGAAGTCACGGTGCACGACGCCGGCCTGGTGCGCCGCCGCCAGCCCGCGCCCGGCCTGCACGAAGACGTCGAGCACGTCGGCTGCGCCGCGGCTCTGCGCTTCGAGCCAGTCGCGCACCGAGCCGCCCCCGACGAACTCCAACGCGATGAAGCGTTGCCCTTCCCACCGGCCGACATCGAACACCGCCACCACGTTGGGGTGAGACAGCCGCGCCAGCGTCTGGGCCTCGCGCAAGAGCCTGGCCTGGTGCTCATCGGACGAAGCGGCGCTCTTGAGCAGCTTGAGCGCCACCTTCCGGTCGAGCTGCGGGTCCCACGCGGCGAACACCTGCCCCATCGCGCCCGCGCCGACGCGCTCGAGCACCACGAAGCGGCCGATGGTGTTGCCGACCGACAGCGCCGGCGCGCGCTGGGCCTCGCCGGCCGATGACTGGAGCCCCAACGCGAGCGCGCGCCGACACCGCTGGCAACCATCGACGTGGGCCTCGGCGAGCTCGAGCGACGGGCCGCTCAGGTGCCCCGAGCCGAGGGCCAACAGGGTGTCGTCGTCGAGGCAGGCCATGCGCGGCGCTCTGTGAACCACCGGGCCGTCGAGGTCAAACGGCTTACGGCGCCTCACACTGGCTGAAGAGGGCGCTGCACCGCCTGGAGCAGCAGTTGCTGTCGTTCACGCAGCTCTGCCCGTTGGCTTTGCACACGCTCACCGGCTGGTTGCAGATGCCGCTCGACGACGGCACGCACACCGAGGCCGAAGCGTTGCGCAGCGCGCAGCAGTCCTCGAGCGCCCCGCAGTCGGCTTCGGACGAGCACGTCTTGCGACAGGCGCCGGTCGAAGCGAACACGCCGTCCGAGGTGCCGTCGGCCGTGACGTTGAGCGCGCAATAGAGCGTGGTGCCGGCGCAGGTGGGCGAGGTGTTGGGGCACGGCTGGTTGAGCTGGCCGTTGCCACCACCTGCGCTGCCACCGCCGGCGCGCCCGCCTCCGGTGCCGCCGTTCAAGCACGCGGTCAAGGCCTGGTACGACGCCACGCAGGCGGTGCTCGAGCCGAAGTCGCCGGCGGCGCACGTCACCTGCGCCGGCGTCGAGACCAGGCAGTCGAACCACGTCGAGGCCTGGCTGGCGCACGCGGTGCCGAGCAGTTGGTTGCACTGCCCCAGCACGGTGGACGCGGCGCCTCCACACCGCGACTGGATGAGCGACGTCGCGCGGTCGCACGCGCTTCCCGGGGCGCCGCCGCCCGTGCTGGACCCGCCACCGCCCGTGCCTGAGCCGCCACCGCCCGTGCCGGAGCCGCCACCGCCCGTGCTGGAGCCGCCGCCGCCGACGCCTCCGAGCGAGCACCGGCCCGCGGCGCAGGCGCTGCCGACCGAGCACGACGCGCACTGCCCGCCGCGCTCGCCACACGCGCTGACCGAGGCCCCCGTCTGGCACAGGCCCGACGCATCACAGCAGCCCGCGCAGGTCGCCGCCGAGCAACTCGAAGAGGGACCGCACGCGACGACGAGGAAGGACGACACCGCGGCGGCCGCGAAGGCCACCAGGGACGACGAAGAGGTGCGAGGCATGACGCTCCAACGCGGGCGAGGAAAGAGTGGAGGAGGTACGGCGTCGCCCGTCACCAGCCCTGACAGGCCCACCCGGTCACGAGTCGCACGGGAATTTTCGGGGGCCTTCAGCGGGGCGTCTGGGTCTCTCGCAGCGCTCGGCTCAACGAGAGCTCGAAGCCGTGCTGCACCGAGGTGAGCAGGCGCTCCACCTCGTCGTCGGGGAGCTGCAGCACGACCGCCAGCCTGGCCCGGGTGACGGTGGCCAGCCGCTCCTTCGCCGCCGACAGCCACCGCGCCACGGTGGCCCGGTGCGCCCCGTACATGGGCGCCACCTCGTCGATGGAGAGCCCGTCGAGCAGGCTCAGCCGCAGCAGCGCGCGCTCCCGCGACGAGAGGCTCTGCACGGCGTCACGAAAGACCTCGCGAAACCGCCGCTGCTGGTCTCCGCGGGAAAGGCGCGCCTCGACGTCGGCGGCGTCAGGCATCGCGGCGAGCTCTTCGTCGGCCTGCACCGTCGCCACGCCGGGGCGGAGGTTCGACAGCACGTTCGCGGCCGCGATGCGGAGGAACGCCCCGAGCGCGCCCCGGCCCGAGTACTTCGCCAGCTTGGGCTGCTCGGGCGGCGTGGCCAACAGCAGCCGCGCGCGCAGCACCTGCATGGCCTCGTCGACGTCGTCGGGTGACGCCCGTTTCCGGAGCGCCGACGCCACCGGAGGCAGCAACTCACGGTCGAGCCGCTGCAGCGCCCCGGGGTGGTGGGCGAGGCAGGCGCGCGCGAAGACCAGCCCCTCGACGTCCACCTGCGGCCACGTCTCCCTGGGCAGGCCCTGGCGCTCGAGCGTCGCGATGAGCGCCGCCTCGTCGCAGCCCCAGTCGTCGGCCGGAAGGCGACGCAGCAACTGCTCGGCGAGCCGGCTGTCGCCTCCGAGGGCGCGCGTCAGCGCGTGGAGCGACCAGTTGGCCATGGCGTCGCTACCTCGCGGTCGGCGCGCCGACCACCAGCCGCACCCCGAAGCGCTCGTCGTCGCGGAAGATGATGCGCTGGCCGTCGCCGCGGTCGCCCTCGGCCTTGTCCGAGGCCACCTGCGCGACGAAGCCGATCGAGAGCCACGCCCACTTCGTCGAGACGGTCAGCGCGGGGCCGCCGTAGATGGCGGTGCCCTGGTACACGCCGCTGGCGAAGGCCTGGCGCGCGCGCACCTCGACGCCGGCAGAGACCTCGGGGGTCACCGCGAGGCGGAGCGCAACGCTGTGCTCGAGCCTCGAGTCGATGGCGTCACGCCGGTCCCAATACACGGTGCGCTCGAACGACGAGTTGAGCGCCACCAGCACGTCGCCGGCCTGGCGGTCGAGCACCAGGCGCGCCTCGAGCACCGCGCTGGCGACGCCGAAGCCAGCCCGCGCCAACAGGGCCACGCCGATGACGTCGTCGGCGTCGAACAGCCGGTACCGGGCGAGCGCCGAGACCCGCCCGTCGAGGTCCTTCTGCTCGAAGCGGCGCAGCGCCACCTCGGTCTCGAGGCCGAAGTGCAGGTCCACGCGCTTGCCGACGCCGGCGCTGGCCCAGCCACGCAGCTCGAGGAGGTCGAAGGGGGCGGGCCTGCCGGAGCGCACGCTCAGCCACAGCTCGGCGTCGCTCGTCTTCGCGGCCCGCGTGGCCGAGGTCCAGGTGTAGGGGAACGCGCGCTCGGCGCTCGCCGCCGTCGCCACCACCATCACCAGCAACCCGAAGCGCCTCAGCCGCACGCACGCCGGCTTATACCCGCCGCGCGACGGCCGCTATTCCAACCACTCGGCGTCGTCGGGGACGACGAGCTCGGCCTCGAAGCGGACCTCGAGCGCCCCGGCCGACTCGACGACGACCCAGGGCGCGCCGGGGGCGGCCCGCACGCCGACCCGCCGCTCCGAGAGCCGGCGCACCTGGGGCCACGAAGCGGTGCGCTCGACCTCGACCTCGAGCACCGGGGCGTCGGGCGCCTGGGCGACCCGCAGCGGCGCCGCGCCCTCGAGGGCGGCGTCGGCCGGCGCGGCGGCGCGTGGCGTTGGCTCGTCGGCGCTCAAGAACGCGACGCGCTCGCCGGAGGCCGCGACGTCTTCGATGGCGATGGGCGTGAGCGGGAGCCCCGGGCGGGCCCACTCCAGGCGCGCGTCGACGCTCTTGAAGTGACGCTCCGCCGTCGGCGCCGAGCCGCGCGCGGGCGCGTCAGGCGAGGGCTGGGGGCCTTCGGGCGGGCCCGCGCTCGGCCCGGCCGCGGCCGTGGGCGCGACGAGGTCGCCTTCGGGCACCCAGGTGTCGAGCCGGCGGGGCACGGGCGAGGCGCTGCTGATCATCGGCAGCGCCAGCTGCGCAGGCCCCTCGGCGCCCGAGAGCATCGAGGCGGACGACGCCTCGTACAGGCTCGACTCGCTCGAGGCCGGCACCCCGCTGAGCAGCTGCGAGGGCGACGAGAGCGGAAACACCGAGCGCACGCCGGTGGTGGTGCGGCGCGCCCGCATCTCGAGGCGGATGATGTCGGTGATGAGGTCGATGTCGTCGGGCACCAGGCTCAGCGCGAGCTTGAGCGCCGCGACCGCCCGCTGGTGATGCCCGTCATCATCGAGGATTCTCGCCGCGAGCCGGTAGTTCGAGATGGCGTCGAGGTTCCTCCCCAGGCGCTTGAGCACCTCGGCGTGCTTGAGCCAGCTCTGCACGTCTCGCGGCGACTGGGTGAGCGCCTGGCGCAAGAGCACCTCGGCCCGCTCGAAGTGGCCCGACGCGATCAACTGCGCGGCCTTCTCTTTCACGTGCCGAACGCTCACGACGGGGGCCCTTCTATCGCAGGTTCTCGACTGGCGAGGCCCGTCCGCTCCCACGAGAACCCCGGCCGCGGGCGCGGGGCCCACGCTGCCGCGAGGGGGCCGGCACTGACATTCATTTTTCGGACTCAATTGAGCTCTTTAATCGACTATTTCTCACTCCCTCCCATCGGTAGGGTGCCGTCACCCCCAACGATGAGGTGCCGCATGGGTATGACCGAGTCGAGCTGGTACGAGAAGCGGTGCGCGCTGATCGGGCGGCGGCCCCAGCTCTCGGAAGCCGAAGAGCGCGCGCTGGCGAAGCGGTGGGTGCTCGAGCGAGACCGCAAGGCGGCCGAGGCGCTGGTCGAGGCGCACCTGCCGCTGGTGCTGCACGTGGCGCGGCGCCTGCGGGGGTACGGCGTGGCGCGCGACGAGCTGATCGCCGAGGGCAACGTCGGGCTGCTCCGCGCGGTGGAGAAGTACGACCTGCGCGGGGTGCGCTTCAAGACCTACGCGACGTACTGGATTCGGGCCCACATGTTGGCCGCGGCGATGCGCGCCAACAGCATCGTGACCGCCGCCACCGGCGCGCTGGGCGCGAAGTTCTTCTTCAAGCTGCGCTCGGCGCGGGCGAAGGCCGAGGCGCAGCTGGGCCCCGATCACGAGGGCATCGACGCCCTGCTCGCGCGCCAGTTCGGCGTCTCGGAAGACGTGATTCGTCAGCACACCGCCAGGCTCGGCGCGGGTGACCGGTCGCTCGACGTGAAGCTGGGCGACGACTCCGAGACCACCGCCCTCGACCTGCTGCCAGACGAGTGCGACGACCCCGAGGAGTCGCTGGGCCGCGTCGAGCGCGACGACCTCATCCACACCACCGTGCGCCGCCTCGAGAGGGCCTTCGACGACCGCGAGCGCGCGGTGCTCAAGCACCGGCTCCTGGCCGACGATGACGACGTCACCCTCGCCCAGCTGGGTGACCGCTTTCAGCTCTCACGCGAGCGGCTGCGGCAGATCGAGCTCCGCGTGAAGGACCGGGTGCGCCGCGCCCTCGACACCGCCGCGGGCCCCTCAGCGCTTCAGTGACCGCTTCTGCGCGACGAACGCGCGCGTCTTCGCCAGCCCCCGGGCGACGGCCGCGAGCGTCGCGGCGCGCTGGTCGCCGTGCACCAGGAACGACGGCACCGAGCCCGCCGGGTCGGAGTACAGGGTGTGGGTGAGCGCGGCGCCGCCGTCGGGCCTGGGGTCGATCAGCCACTCTCCCCACAGCTTCTCCATGCGCACGAAGCCGTCGGGCCTGGGCGGCGCCCCCTTCGTGGTGGTGCGAAACCTGATTCGGCACCGCCCGCCCTCGAGCGCTTCGCGCGTCACCACCAACACGTAGTCGCGCCTCGACACGATGGGGAACGCGACCTGCGCGTAGATGACGCGCTCGTCGGCGCCGTCGACCAGCACCCGGCTCGACACCACGCCCGGCGCGTCGGCGTCGCGGGTGGCCCACTCGTAGATGGCCTCGCAGAGGTCGGCCGTCGCGTCGGGGCTGGTGGTCTGCACCCGGTACTCCCGAAACACGCTGCCCGGCACCGGGCGCCCCCACAGCGTCTGGCCGTCGCGGCGCTCGATGAGCTCGAAGGCCGCGGGGTTCTCGTCGACGGGAAACTGCGAGAGCACCAGCGCGCCGACCAGGAGCCCCACCACGTCAGGCCAACGCCACCAGGCGCTCCAGCAGCCGGGTGACCTCGGCCATCTGCGCGGTGTCGCCCACCTTCACCGCCACGCGCCCCTGCGCCAGCAGCGCCCTCACCTGGCCGACCGCGGAGTCGGCCTCGGGGCTGGGGTTCTCTTCGGCGCTCTTCTCGAGCAGCCGCACCAGCCGCTCGGCCTTGTCGAGCACGCGCGGGAAGGTCTGAATCGCCAGCACCTTGTCCTTCTCGGCCTGCTGCGCCGAGTACGCGGCCTGCTCCAGCGAGAGGGTGTCGACCTCGGCGGGGTTCAAGGTGGTGCGGGCCTCGATGCGAATGGCCTCGGCCATGCCGGTGGTGGTGTCGACCGCGCGCACCGACAGCGTGCCCTCGTTCGAGAGCTCGAAGGTGACGTCGATGGGCACCTCGGAGCGGTTGACGACGCTCAGCTCGCTCAGCACCACCTCGCCGAGCCGGGTGCACTCGTCAGAGAACTCGCTCTCGCCCTGGTAGATGGGAATGCGCGCCTGGGTCTGCCCGGTGCGCCCGGGGAGGAACGTCTCGCGGGCCGAGGCGGGCACCGGCGAGTTCCTCGCGATGAGCCGGCGCACGGTGCCGCCCAGCACGCCCACCGAGAGGGTGTGGGTGGCCACGTCGATGAGCACCGTCTGGCCCTGCCGCGAGGCGAGCTCGGCGGCGTGCACCGCGGCGCCGAGGGCCACCGCCTCGTCGGGGTTGATGCCGGTGACGGGCTGCCGCCCGAAGAACTGCGTCACCAGCTGCCGGATGAGGGGCATGCGCGTCATGCCGCCGACCAGCATCACGGCCTCGACGTCGCGCGCGGTGAGGCCGGCGGCGTCGAGCACCTGCTGGCACACCTCGAGGCACCGCGCGGTGAGCGGCTGGGTCAGCTGCTCGAAGAAGTCACGGGTGAGCGCGGTGTCGAGCTGGCACAGCCGGTCGCCGGCGCCCTCGGAGTGGTCGCCCAGCTCCCCCACCGAGAGGTAGGCCTCGGGCTGGTCGCTCAGCGCGCGCTTGGCCCGCTCGGCGGCGTACCGGAGCCGCTGCATCGACACCCGGTCCCTCGAGACGGCCTCGCGGTGCAGGTCGGGCACCTGCGCGAGGAGCCACTGCACGATGCGCGCGTCGAAGTCGTCGCCGCCCAGCTGGGGGTCGCCGCCGGTCGCCTTCACCTCGTAGACGCCGCTCTCCATCTCGAGCACCGAGACGTCGAAGGTGCCGCCGCCGAGGTCGAACACCAGCGCGCGGCCCTGGAAGGAGTTGACCAGGCCGTACGCCATGGCGGCGGCGGTGGGCTCGTTCAAGAGCCGCAGCACCTCGAGCCCGGCGATGCGCGCGGCCTCGCGGGTGGCCTGGCGTTGGCCCTCGTCGAAGTTGGCGGGCACGGTGATGACGGCCTTCGAGACGGCGGTGCCGAAGTGCGCCTCGGCGTCGAGCTTCAGCTCGCCCAGCAGCATGGCCGACACCTGGGTCAACGGCATCAGCCGGCCGGCCACCTTGATGCGCACCTCGCCTTGAGGGCCGGCGAGCAGCGGGTACGGCACCACCGCCCGGGCCGCCTTCTCGAGCTGCGGCGACCAGCGCTTGCCGATGAAGCGCTTGGTGGCGGGCGCGACGCGGTCGGGCGCCTCGTCGCCCAGAATCTGCGCGCGCTCACCGACGACCCGCTCGCCCATGGCGGTGAAGCCCACCACCGAGGGGGTCAGGCGCGCGCCGGCGCGACTGGGAATCAGCAGGGGCACGCCGGCGTCGAGCGTCGCGACGGCGCTGTAGGTCGTGCCGAGGTCGATGCCAATGACGGGTTCCATCGGGAGAGCGGCACCTTACTCCGCGCGGGGGGGTGATCCACCTCTGCCGGTCGCGCGGCCCGCCGAGGCGCGCCGCTGGCTCACATCAGGCGGGCTGACCTTCGCGGTGCTGCTGGCGCTTGCCGCCCCGAACGCGTGTGCTAGGCGCGCGGACATGCAGAACGCCTCCGTCGCCCGTCGTTACGCCCGCGCGCTCCTCGAAGCCTCGGGAGCCCAGGCCGATCAGGTGCTGACCCAGCTCGAAGAGCTCGTCCGCTCCCTCAACTCGAGCCCGTCGCTGCTCGAGGCGCTGACCAACCCGGCGCTCACCATCGCCCAGCGCACGGCGGTGACCGAGGGCCTCATCAAGGCCGCCGACGGCATGCAGCCGATGCTCGCCAACCTGCTGCGGCTCCTCACCGACCGCAACCGGTTCACCATCATCGCCGCGCTGGCGCTCCAGTACCGCGCGCTGGTGGACGTGCGCATGGGCCGGGTGCGCGGCACCGTCACCTCGGCCGCGCTGCTGGGCGACGCGCAGCTCACCGCGCTGAAGGTGCAGCTCGAGGCCCTCACCCAGCGCAAGGTGGTGCTCGAGGCGAAGGTCGACCAGGCCCTGCTCGGCGGCGCCGTCGCCACCGTCGGCAACCGCACCTACGACGGCTCGCTCAAGAGCCAGCTGGTCGAGCTGGGCCGCCAGCTGATGGCGAGCTGAAGCGGCCGGCCAGGGCTCCGGGCTGGCCGGAACCGCGGCTGCCGTGGCATGCACCCGCGCCGTGACGACGTCGCTCACCCTCACCCGGCCGGACGACTGGCACCTGCACCTGCGCGACGGCGCGGCGCTCGCCGCCGTGCTCCCCCACACCGCGGCGCAGTTCCATCGCGCCATCGTGATGCCGAACCTCCGCCCGCCGGTGACGACGACGGCGCAGGCGCTCGCGTACCGGGAGCGGATTCTCGCGGCGCGGCCGGCCGGCTCCGACTTCGAGCCGCTGATGACGCTGTACCTCACCGACAACACCCCGGCCGACGAGGTGGCGCGCGCGAAGGCCAGCGGGGTGGTGCACGCGGTGAAGCTCTACCCCGCCGGCGCGACGACGAACTCGGACTCGGGCGTCACCGACTGGAGGAAGGCGGGCCCGGCGTTGGCGGCGATGGAGCGCCTGGGGCTGCCCCTGTGCGTGCACGGCGAGGTGACGGACCGCGAGGTTGACGTCTTCGACCGCGAGGCCGTCTTCATCGAGCGCCAGCTGATTCCACTCCGAGCCGCCTTCCCGGCGCTCAGGGTGGTGTTCGAGCACATCACCACCTCGGACGCGGTGGACTACGTGCGCGGCGCGGCCGGCGAGGTGGCGGCCACCATCACCGCGCACCACCTCCTCTACAGCCGCAACGCGCTCTTCCAGGGAGGGGTGCGGCCGCATTGGTACTGCCTGCCGGTGCTGAAGCGGGAGCGCCACCGCGCCGCGCTCCTGGCCGCCGCCACCTCGGGCCAGCCGCGCTTCTTCCTCGGCACCGACAGCGCGCCGCACGCCAAGGGCGACAAGGAGGCCGACTGCGGGTGCGCCGGCTGCTACACCGGCCTCCACGCGCTCGAGCTCTACGCGACGGCCTTCGAGCAGGCGGGCGCCCTCGACAAGCTCGAGGGCTTCGCCAGCTTCTTCGGCCCGGACTTCTATCGCCTGCCGCGCAACGAGGGCCGGGTCACGCTGGTGCAGCGGGCGTTCGAGGTGCCTCGGGAGCTGCCCTTCGGAGCGAAGACAGTCGTGCCGCTCGCGGCGGGCGAGCGCCTGGGCTGGTCGCTGGGCTGAAGGTCGGCCCTGGGAAGAGCCCTCAGACGAGGTTGTGAAAGACGCGCTGCACGTCGTCGTCCTGCTCGAGGCGGTCGACCAGCTCGAGCACGGCCTTGGCCTTCTCTTCGTCGAGCGTCACCGTCGTCGAGGGAATGTACTCGGACTCAGACGAGAGCGCGTGAAGGCCCCGCGCCTCGAGCGCCGCCTGGAGCTGCCCGAAGTCGGCGAAGTTGCAGCGCAAGATGACCTGCGGCTCGCCCTTCTCTCCGGTGCCCTCGCCGAGCTCCTGGAGCCCGTGGTCGATCAGCTCGAGCTCGAGCGTCTCGAGGTCGGGCAGGCCTTCGGGGGCGAGGCGGAACACCCCCATGCGGGTGAACATGAAGCTGACCGACCCGTTCGAGGCGAGGTTGCCCTCGAACTTGTTGAAGTACGCCCGCACGTTGCCGACGGTGCGCACGATGTTGTCGGTGGCGGTCTCGATGAGCAGCGGCACGCCGTGGGGCGCGTAGCCCTCGTACATCACCGTCTCGTAGGTGGCCGCGTCGACTCCCGAGGCCCGCTTGATGGCGGCCTCGACCTTGTCCTTCGGCATGTTGGCGGCGCGCGCGTTCAAGATGCACCGGCGCAGCGCCGGGTTGCTGTCGGGGTTGGTGCCCCCTGCCTTCACCGCGATGGTGATGTCCTTGCTGATGCGCGTGAAGGCCTTCGCCATCTTGTTCCAGCGGGCGAACATGCCCGCCTTGCGCGTCTCGAAGATTCGTCCCATGACGGCGCGTGCATAGCATGCACATTTCCTTGCACGCACGGGCCCGGTCGGGGGTCCTTGCGTTTGACGACCGCCCGCTCGATGAGGGGTCCGCAGTCTCTTCAGGAGCCCACATGACCCGCACTTCGTACCTCGCCGTCGCCTTCGCACTGAGCCTCACGGCCGCGTGCAGCCCGCCGGTTCAAGCCGTCGCGTGCGGGCCCAGCAACTGCAGCGGCTGCTGCGACTCGAACGACACCTGCCAGGCAGGCATCATCGACGCGGCGTGTGGGCGAACCGGCGGCCTCTGCGCGGCGTGCACCGGAGGGTCGGTCTGCGCGCTCGGCGCCTGCACCTTCGCGGGCACCGGAGGCGGTTCGGCGGCGGGCGGCTCCGCAGGCGGTGGTTCGGCGGCGGGCGGCTCGGCGGCGGGTGGTGACGCGGGCGGCTCCACGGCCGGAGGCTCCGCGGCTGGCGGTGATGCGGGCGGCGCGGCGGCGGGCGGTTCGGCAGCGGGCGGCTCCGCGGCCGGTGGTGATGCCGGCGGCGCGGCGGCGGGTGGCTCGGCGGCGGGCGGTTCTGCAGCCGGCGGCTCGGCGGCCGGCGGCTCGGCAGCGGGTGGCTCGGCAGCGGGTGGCTCGGCAGCGGGTGGCTCGGCGGCGGGCGGCTCCGCGGCCGGTGGCTCCGCGGCGGGTGGCTCGGCGGCGGGTGGCTCGGCGGCGGGTGGCTCGGCAGCCGGTGGCTCCGCGGCGGGTGGCTCGGCAGCCGGTGGTTCGGCGGCGGGCGGCTCGGCAGCCGGCGGCTCGGCTGGCGGCGGCTCTGCGACGGGGGTGTGCCCGGGAACGTTGACGCCCTGCGCGGGCTGCTGCGTCGCCGGACTCTGCGTCGACACCATGAACCAGAACAACTCGGCGTGCGGCTTGGGCGCCGCGGCCTGCACGCCGTGCCCCAACGGCACCTGCAACGCGGGCCAGTGCACCGTGGTGGCGATGTGCAACCCCTCCACCTGCGCCAACGGCTGCTGCCAGGGGAACCTGTGCGTTCCCTTCGGAGGCCAGACCTCCACCCAGTGCGGCCAGGGCGGGCAGTCGTGCACCGTGTGCCCGGCGAACAACTCGTGCGCCATGGGGGCCTGCACGCCGACGGTCGCCTGTGACTTCTTCAGCTGCGCCGGCTGCTGCGCCAACGGCGTCTGCCAGCCGACCACCTCGCAGAGCACCGCCTCGTGCGGCATCAACGGCGCGACCTGTACGGGCTGCGGCAACGGCGCGACCTGCAACGGCGGCGTCTGCACCGGCGGGGCGACCTGCAACACCACCAACTGCAACGGCTGCTGCAACGGCACCACCTGCGTCGGAGCCACCTCCACCTCGGCGACGGCCTGCGGCCACTCGGGCAACGTCTGCGCGGCCTGCGGCCCTGGCCAGACCTGCACCGCCGGCGTCTGCGTGCCGCAGCAGAACCCAACCTGCCTGGTCTTTTCTCCGAGCGACGTGGAGTTCGGCACCGTGCAGACCGGCTGCCGGTCGGTGGCGCGCACCTTCAGCCTGCGCAACGTCTGCCCGTTCCCGGTCACCCTCTCGGTCCTCGGCGTCACCGGCGCTGGCTTCTCCAACAGCTCGCCCGGCTCGCTCCCGGCGGTCATCAACCCCACCGCGTCGGTCAACTTCACGGTGACCTTCGCGCCCACCTCGGCGGGCCCGGTCAACGGCGTCATCGTCGCGGGCGCCAACCACTCGAGCGGCACCTTCGCCTACCAGACCGCCGTCACCGGCACCGGCGCCGCCACCGGGCTGAACCAGGACCGCTTCAGGATTCCGACGAAGACCGACGTGGTGCTCATCGTCGACAACTCCTGCTCGATGTCGGAGCGCCAGATGGCGCTCGGCAGCAGCGCCAACGCCTTCCTCGCGTACGCGTTCAGCGCCAACGTCGACTTCAACCTCGGCGTCACCACCACCGACATGATGAACTCCCTCGAGTCTGGCCGCTTCCAGGGCATGCCGGGCACCCGGGTGCTGCGCAGCACCACGCCCAACCTGCTCCAGACCTTCAACCAGCGCGTGAACGTCGGCGTGAGCGGCTCTCCGACCGAGGAGATGTTCCGCCCCGCGGTGGCCTCGCTCTCGCCGGCGCTGCTGACGACCACCAACGCGGGCTTCCTGCGCGCCGACGCAGCGCTGTCGGTGCTCGCGTTCACCGACGCGGTGGAGCAGTCGCCAGGGCCGACCCTCGACTACGTGCGCCAGCTCCAATCGGTGAAGGGCATGAACCGCCGCAACGACTTCTCGTTCAGCTTCGTGGGCCCCACGCTCGCGACGGGGCGGCCGATGAGCTGCACCTACGACGGCTCGCCGGTGCCCGACCCGCGGCAGATCGAGATGATCGCGAGCACCGGCGGCATCACCTCCGAGATCTGCTACGTCGGCAACACCCAGGCGTGGCGCACCGAGGCGACCCGCATCGGCCAGGCGCTCTTCGGCGGCCGCGCGACGTGGTTCCTCAACGCCACGCCCAACCCGGCGAGCGCCTCGGCGCTCACGGTGACCCTCAACGGCCTGCCCATTCCCGAGGTGAGCGGGCTGCGCAACTGGAGCTACGACGCGGCGCGGAACGCGGTGGTGTTCGAGCCCCGCGCGCTGCCGGCGCCCGGCCAGACGGTCGGCGTCGACTACGCCGTCGCCTGCATGCCGTAGCGGGCAGCCGGGCCACGTCAGGGCGCGGGCCTTTGGTGGTCCGCGCCTCCCAGGTGGCGGCGGCGACTGCATGGTGCGCTCCGCCCGGACGGTGTCACCCACTTTTCGAAGCGCGGACCTTCGCAGGCGAACGCCTGTGCGGCAGACGTGGGAGTCGCGGTCAGAACACGACGTCGCTCGCAGCGCTCGAACGAGAAGCGGCTGGACGGCTGACGCCGGCTACAGCGCGGGCACCGGCGCCAGCTCGGCCGGGTTCCCGCTCGGCGGCGGCAGCGGCTGCCCTGGCGGCGGGGCGTACGGGTTGACGGTCGGCGGCGGAGCGCCGTCGAGCCCGCAGACGGCCATGCCGTTGCCGGCGCTGCACAACCAGCGCTGCCCGCACCCCGCGACCGCGTAGCCCTTGGCCCCCGGCGTCGGTGAGGCCACCTCGTGCTGCACCGCGGCCGACGGGCAGTTCCCGTTCTGCGCCACGTAGTCGCGCGCCAGCCGCCACTCGTCACCGGTCAACCGCACCGCGCTCGAGGGCGCCCGCGCCTGCTCGACACAGCGAAAGTCGATGACGTGCTCGATCATCGCCGTCGTGGTCGTGCTGTACGAGTAGCGGTTGTACGAGGTGTTGACGCCGCGGTTGAGGTCGCGCTCCTGGGTGATCTCGTAGGCCCCGCCGCAGTAGGTGAACATCTCGCGGTAGGCGTCATCACGCGACTTGGTGCCCTCGTAGTAGCGCAGCGAGCCGCCGCGCCCCTCGTTCGCCGGCGCATACGCCCCGCCGCCGCGGCCCTCGATGGTCGACGCCGCGCAGGCCAGCAGCGCCACGCCCGAGAGCCCGATGACGGTGTTCCACGTTCGTCGCGCTTCGTCGCTCTGCTGCAGGGCACCCATCGCCCCAGCGACGTAGAACAGCGGCTCGGCGTTGCACAAGGGCGCCGACGGCGCGGGTGAACCTGTCAGGATGACGCCATGACCGGTGGGAAGCGTCGGTGGCTCTTTCGGTTCGGCGTCGCGCTGCTCTGCCTGGCGCTCGCCGTGGGCGGACTGATCGGGCGCCTGTGGTGGCAGCGGGCCGAGCACCAGCGGCTGCGTGAGGCCGAGGCCAGCCGCGCGCCCGTGGCCGCGCCGAAGCGCGCGAAGACGAAGGTGCCGGTGACGCCCGCCGCCGCCGCCCCCTCGCTGTGCCTCCGCGGCCAGGTGCTCGACCGCGGCGAGCCCGTCGCGGGAATGTCAGTCTCGCTCCCCAACGCGACCCTCTCGGTCACCGGCCCGTGTGCCTGTCGCGGCTGCCGCTGCCCCGAGGGCCTCGCCGCCCTGCTGGCCAACCCGCGCGCGGGCCTGCTGCTCGCCGAGAAGAGCGCGCCGACGGCGGCCGACGGCACCTTCGCGGTCTGCGGGCTGACGCTGCCGCTGCCGCCCTTCGTCTGGGCCGAGCACGCGGACGGCCGGCTCGCGCGCCCCCAGCGTGAGGTGCTGCTGCTGCAGGCCGGCGGAGCCACCGCGCTCGAGGTCGTCGCGCCCCTGGCCTTCACCGGCGTGGTGCGCACCGCCAGCGGGCCGCTCCCCAACGCGCGCGTGCTGGCCTACTCCACCCCCGCCCTGCAGGTGCGCGACGTGCAGACCGACGAAGCCGGCAGGTTCTCCACCTCGCTCCCGGCGGGCTCGGCCACCTTCGTCATCGCGGCCCCGGGCCGGGAGCCGACGGCGCTGGTGCGCGGCGTCGAGTTCGGCGCCCCCGTCGTGCTCACCGTGGAGGACCCCTTCGCGCTGGTGGTGCGCGCCGTGCTGAACGACGCGCCGGTGCCCAACGCCGAGGTGCACCTCAACGGCGAGCTCGCCGGCGCCACCGACGAGAAGGGAGAGCTCCGTCGAGGCGGGCTCACGCCTCGGGAGTCGGTGCGGGTGCGCGTCACCGCCGGCGCGGCCGTGGGCACGGCCTCGGTCATCGCGAGAGCGGGAGGCCAGCAGCGCCTCGACGTGCGCCTGCGGCCCGGGGTGCGCGTGCGCGGCGTCGTCATCGACGAGAAGGGGCAGCCGCGCATCGGCCGCGTGACGGGCCTGGGGCCGCCGCCCCCGGTCGAGACCGACGCGCAGGGCCGCTTCGAGTCCGAGCTGCTCGAGCCGGGCGCCTCGGTCACCCCGCGGCCGCTGGTCGAGGGGTGTGAAGCCGAGCGCTCCACCGCGCTCCAGCTCGCCGCGGCTGACGCCACGGTGATGCTCAAGGTGCGCTGCGAGGTGACGGCCGAGGGCACGGTGCTCGACGCCGACGGCGCGCCCGTCGCGAACGCCCTTGTGTCGCTCCAGTCAGGCGGCGCCAGCGAGACGGCCGCGACCGACGCCGCGGGGCGCTTCACCCTGCACCAGCCCGCGGGCACCTACGCCCTGGTGGTGTCACACCCGCGCTACCGCCAGAGCGAGCGGCCGTTGACGCTGCCGGCGAAGGCGGTGACGGTGGTGCTCGACGCAGGCGGCACCATCTCGGGCCGGGTCGTCGACGGGGCCGGCAAGCCGGTGCCCGGCGCCCGGGTGAAGGCGGTGCCGGGCGTGCTCGACGACCTGCTGCGCGAGCTCGAAGGCGGCGGGGCGGCGTCCAGCACCACCGACCTCGACGGCGCCTTCGAGGTGACGGGCCTGCTCGCCGGCCGCTGGGTGCTGGTGGTCAACGGCGCGTCGCTGCCCTCGACGCCGTCGGAGCCGGTGGTGCTCCAGCCGGGCGCGCACCACGCTGGCCTCGTCATCACCGTCGACGCGAAGGTCGACCTCTCGGGCGTCATTCGCGACCAGAAGCGGCAGCCGGTGGCGGGCGCGAGCGTCCGGTGGGACCCGGCCGACGAGAAGGCGGCGCTCAAGGCCGTCTTGCTCGACGCCGTTCAAGGCCGGATGGACCAGGCGCTGCGCTTCTTCCCCTCTGAGGTCTTCAGCGACGCCGACGGCCGCTTCGAGGTGCGCGGGCTCCCGCTCTCGAAGGTGAAGCTCGACATCTCGGCCCCGGGCTTCGCCGAGTTGGAGCAACTGGCGAGCCGGGGCGACCGCCTCGAGGTGACGCTCGAGCGCCAGGGCGGCGTGGTGAAGGGCCGCGTCGTCGACGAGGCGGGGCGCCCGGTGCGACGGTTCCGCGTCGACGGCTCCGACTTCACCGCGGACGACGGCCGCTTCGAGGTGGCGGCCTACGGCGCGAGTGACTCGGTGCGCGTGGCCGCCGAGGGCTACGTGCCGACGACGAAGGTGGTGAAGGTCGACCAGGCGGTCGTCGAGCTGGGCGACGTGGTGCTCGCGAAGGGCCTCGCGCTGCGCGTGGTGGTGGTGAGCGACGACGGCAAGCCCCTCGAGGGCGCGAAGGTGGCGGCGGCGCAGCCGGGTGAGGGCGGCGGCACCTGCAGCACCGACGCCGAGGGCCGCTGCTCGCTCCAGCCCTTCCTCGACGAAGAGACGGTGGTGAAGGCCCGCCGAGACGGCTTCGTGCCCATCGAGGCGAAGGTCGCCCGCGGCCGGTTCGGCGAGGCGCTCCAGCTCACCCTGAAGCCGGCGGGCGGCCGGCTTCAGGGCCAGGTCTTCGGAGCGCCGGGCCGGCCCGCGGGCGCCCGCAGCGTCTTCGTGTCGTCCGACACGGTGAACGAGTTCGTGCTGACCGACGAGCGCGGGCAGTTCTCGAAGGCGGGCGTCCCGGACGGCGCGTACTGCGTGTCGGTCGAGCTCTCGGGCCTCATCGGCACCGAGTGGGCCGTCACCGCGCAGGCGACGGCGAACCCGGGCCCCGTCGTGCTCGGCCCCGTCGTCGGCGGCGCCACCCTCGAGACCCGCTCGCTGCTCCCGGGCCGGGTGGTGCTGTTGCAGGGCGCCCAGCCGCCGCTTGCGCGCGCAGCCCTCGGCGGCGACTCGGCGGCGTCCTTCTGCCGCGCGCGGCACACCAACGTCATCACCCTCATCGCCACCGGCGCCACCCGCGTCGAGGGCCTGCCGCCGGGGAAGTGGTCGGTCTTCGTGCTGCCCATCAGCGACGCCGATGACGAGGGCGCGGTCGAGCCCACCGTCATCGACGCCCTGCCGAACCAGACGACGCGCGTGCCCTGAGGCCGCTTCTCACGCACCGAGAGCCCCCTGGAGCGTCCACGCTCGTCTCTTCGAGCAGATGCCGGGGCCCCAGCCCAACGTCGCTCAATCGCTGTCGTCAACGGCTGATCCACCCGTGGCACGCGCGCTGCTCTGGACACCCGCGTCGGCAATGAGGCCGGCGAAGACGGGGGGCGGGGATGGTGACGGGCAAGCGGTACCAGGTGTTCAGCATCAAGGAGACGAAGGCGGGCGACGGCAAGGTGACGTCGGTCTGGGTGCGCGCGGGGTCGGCGTGGGTGAACCGCGACGGCAGCTTCAACGTGTACCTCGACGTGCTGCCGCTCGACGGGAAGCTCCACGTCCGCGAGGCGGTGGACAAGCGCGACGCCGAGGGGCGGCCGTCGCAGGCGTCCGAAGGCGTCGCGGCCTGACGAAGCGCAGCAGTCGCAGCGAGACGAAGTGAACGAAGTCGAACCAACACAACGCAGCACGACGGAGAGAGAGACATGAAGACGGCGACGAAGGTGGTGGCGGTGGTGGCGGTGGCGTTCCTGGCCATGTCGGGCGAGGCGCTCGCCGCGAAGAAGTCGAAGACGAAGCTGCAGATGTCGGGGCAGCTCAACCTCAACAGCGCGACGAAGGCGCAGCTCGATCAGCTGCCCGGCGTCGGCGAGAAGGCGGCGACGCGCATCATGGAGCACCGCGCGAAGACGCCCTTCGCGAAGACCGAAGACCTGATGAAGGTGAAGGGCTTCGGGAAGAAGAAGTTCGAGAAGCTCAAGGGGCACCTGACGGTCTCGGGCCCCACCACGCTGTCGGTGACGCGCGTGGCGAACGGCGGCGCCGAGCTGCCGGCGACGGGCGGGCCGGGCGCCCAGGAAGCGCAGGGGCGCGCGCCCCCTGCTCGACGCTGAGGCGGGCGTCAGCGACCTGAAGCGAGCGGCGGCCGGCGCGGGGGAGACCTGCTCCGGCCGTCGCCTTTTTCGCGACTCGCCCGTTCCAGCGGGACCGAATGTAGGTCGCCGCCGCAGGTCGCGGGTTACACTTGCCCGATGGACTGGGCGGGCTGGAGCCGCGAGGCGGCAACATTGATGGCGTCGCGCACGCGCGCCCTGCGAACGCGCTACGGCCTCGGCCCCGGTGACCGCTTCGACTGGGACCTGACGCAGAGCCAGCTGGTCATCAAGGGCACGCGGTTTCCCCTGGTGACGGTGGGCACCATGTCGGGCGACACCTTTCGCTGGGCGTGGGACGACGAGTCGATTCCCTCCGAAGGGAAGACGGGCCTCGAGCAGGTGCGGGCCTTCGGAGAAGCCAACGGCATTCCGCTCCTCACCGAGCCGTCGAACACCGGCGGCCTGGCCAGCGGCAACGAGTGCCTGGCCGTCGCCGGTCGCCTGCTGGGGGCCAACGCGGTGCTGGTGGACCGCACCGACGCCGGCTTCATCTTCTTCGCGTTGCGGGAGCCGCCGAGCTGACGTCACCGGCCGTGCTGACGTGGCCCGCCTGCCGAGCGCCTACCGCGGCTCCTCGGGGAAGAGCGGCAGCCCCGCGCTCAGCCGCAACGACGCGCGCGCGGTGCCCAGCTCGGTGCGCGCCTGAATCTGCGCCACCTCGGCGCCGAAGAGGTCGCGCTCCGACTGAATCACGTCGACCTGCGTGGCCGCGCCGACGGCGTAGCGGTCTCTCGCCACCTGCGCCGCGCGCTCCGCCGCCGCCACCTGCGCCTGCACCAGCTCGGCCTTCTGACGCGCGGCCTCGAGGCGGTTCCAGTCCTGGAAGATCTGATCTCTGACCTGCAGCCGCGAGCGCTCGGCCGCCAGCTTCGCCGTCGACGCCGCCGAGGCCTGCACGCTCATGTTCTGAAAGGTGGGCACGTCGAGGCGCCACTGGAGCCCGATGCCGGCGTTGTAGACGGCCGACTGGTTCTGAAAGCCGGTGGCGTTGGTGAAGCGCTGGGTGAACTGGCCGCTGACGATGGGCACCAGGGCCAGGCGCGAGGCGGTGGCGAGCTTGTCGGCGGCCGCCGCGTCGAGGTCGGCGGCCTTCACCGTGGGCAGCTCGGCGACCCGCGCCTCGAACGACTCGGCGGTGCCCTCGGCGTGCAGGTCATCGGTCGGCATCGCGACCTCGACGGGCGGCTCGAGGAACGAGACCGTGCGCAGGGTGCGGCGCGTGGTCGCCACGAGGCTCTCGACGTCGGCCAGGGTCTGCCGGTTGCGGGCCACCTCGGCCCTCGCCCGCAGCTGCTCGAGCTCGGTGGCCGAACCGGCGCCCACCCGCACGTCGATGAACTTCAGCTGCGCCTCGGCGACGCCCACCGACTTCTTCGCCGAGGCGCGCACCGCCAGCGCCGCGGCGTAGCCGTAGTAGGCGCCCACCACCTGCCGCCGCACGAGGTCGCGCGTCAGCTGCTCACGCTCGGCCGCAGAGGTCTGCGCGGTGTCGGCCGCGAGCGCGCGGAACCAGCGGGTGGTGTCGATGAGCGGCACGTCGAGGCGCACCACGGCGTCGAACTGATCGGCCGGCAGGATGATGAGCTTCGTCACCGCGCCGGTGGCCGGGTTGGGGAAGTTGGCCACCGCCTCGAACTGGTTGTGCGTCCACGTGGCGCTCGCCGACAGCGACGGCAGCAGGCCCGACCACGCGGCGCGGAACTCGGCCTCGGCACGCTGGCGCTGCTCGAGTGAGATGCGCCGCTCGAGGTTCTGCTCGTCGGCGCTCGCCAGGAAGTCCTTCAGCGTCTTCGGCTGCGCGACGGCCTGCGAGGCCGCCACCAGCACCACCCACGTCATCGTCCTCATTTCGAGACCTCCCCCGCGAGCGGCGCGTGCGCGTCGTGCTCGCCAGTGTCGGCCGACGACAGCTCGACCTCACTGTCGCCCGCGCGGTACTTCTTGAAGAACAACACGATGTCGTCGAAGTACGAGTACGCCACCGGCACCGCGAGCAGCGTCAGCACCAGCGACAGGGTCTGGCCTCCCACCACCACGCCGGCGGTCGCCCGGTTGTAGCCGGCCCCGATGCCCTTCGAGGTGACGAGCGGGATCATGCCGGCCACGAAGGCGAGGGTGGTCATCAAGATGGGGCGCAGGCGGTCTTTGTTGCCCTTCAAGATGGCCTTGAAGCGCCACGCCTTCTCGAGCTGCCGCTTGACGCTGGCCGGGTCATCGGGCCGGGCCTTCGCGAGCGCGCGGTCGAGCTCGTGCGCGCCGAGCTCGGCGTCGAGCAGCTCGTGCAGCTCGCCCCGGGTGGCGCTCCACGCCTGGCCGCGCTCGACGATGCGCCCGGCCGCCGCCAGCAGCCCTTTGCCAGCCTCACGCAGCTGGTTGGTGTGGTCGATCTGCAGAATCGCGTTCTTCTTCACCACGCCGAACAGCACGAAGATGCCGAGCCCCGAGTAGAGGTCGAGCGCCTGGTCGAAGAGGATGATGGAGAGGATGGCGTACGGCAGGGTCAGCGGCAGCGAGATGAGGATGGTGACCGGGTGCAGCCACGACTCGAACTGCGCCGCGAGGATCAGGTACATGAAGAGCATCGACGCCAGCAGGCCGAAGAGGAAGCTCTGGGCGACCTCCTTCATGATCTTCGTCTGGCCCTGAGGCCGCGCCGAGAAGCCCCGCGGGAGCGCGCGCACCTCGTCTTCGAGGATCGACAGCACCGCGTCGCCGATGGCTCCCTCGTTCGCGCCCGGCTTGCCGTTGACCAGGAAGGTCACCTGCCGCTCTCGTTGGAACCGCAAGATCGACGCGGGGCTGGTGCCGGGCTCGAAGCGCACCACGTCAGAGAGCGAGACGAGCCCCACCTTGCGGCTGGGCACCGTCAACAACTGCAGCATGTCTTCGTTCGACCGGTACACCGGCAGGGCGCGCAGCCGCACGTCGTACTGCTCGCCGCCCTCTGCGTAGGAAGAGACCTTCTGGCCCGCGACCAGCAGCTGGAGCGCCTGCGCGACGTCGCTGACCTGCACCCCGAGATCGGCGGCCCGCTGCCGGTCGATGCTCACGCCCAGCTCGGGCTTGCCGACGATGAGCGATGAATCCACGTCGACCGCGTCGGGGATCTTCCGCAGCTTCTCCAGCACCCGCTCGTTGGCCTCGGTGAGGAGCTTCAGGTCGGGCCCGGCGAGCAGGTACTGAATGCGCGCGGTCGCCTGGCCTCCGCCGAACTCGTTCACGTCGGCCACCGTCACCCGCAGGTCCTTCGGCAGCTTCGAGATGATGGTCTCTCGCACCACGCCCTTGAGCTCGTTCTGGGTGATGACGCGCTGGTCGGGGGGCACCAGCTTCACGTAGATGCGCGCGAGGTTGGGGGTGCGTGAGGCGTCGTCGCCCACCGTCACCAGGGTCGCGGTCACCTCGGGCAGCGCTCGAATCTGACGGGCCACGCGCTCCCCGACGAGCTCCGACGAGGCGACGCTGCGGCCCTCGGGCAGCCGCACCACCACCTCGAACTGGGCGCGGTCGTCGATGGGCAGGAAGCCCTTGCGCGCGGCCTTGCCCAGCGGCCCCATCGAGGCCAGCGAGGCGATCGACGCGATGAGCACGATCCACCGGTGCCGCAGCACGAAGGCCAGCACCCTGCCGTAGCCGCGCTCGACCGGCCGGTAGCCGACGTCCACCAGGCGCTCGAGCATCGACTTGCGGTGGTCGCCCTGCTGCTTCTTCTTCAGCCAATAGGCCGCCAGCATCGGGGTGAGCGTGAAGCTGACGAACAGCGACACCGCGATGCTGAACGACATGGTGACGCCGAAGCTGCGCAAGAAGCGGCCGGGAATGCCCGAGATGAAGGCGATGGGCAGGAAGACGGCGATGAGCGAGAGCGTGGTGGCGAGCACCGCCAGGCCGATCTCGCGCGTGCCGGCGACGGCGGCCTGCTTCGGGTCGTAGCCCTTCTCTTCGACGTACTTGAAGATGTTCTCGAGCACGACGATGGCGTCGTCGATGACGATGCCGACGGCTAACGCCAGCGCCAGCAGCGTGATGGTGTTGAGCGTGAAGTCCATCAACTTCATCAACGCGAAGGTGCCGATGATCGACGTCGGAATGGCGAGCGCGGCGATGACCGTGCTGCGCACGTTGCCGAGGAAGATGAGCACGATGATGGCGGCGAAGAGCGCGCCGAGGATGAGGTGCTCGGTCACCGCCTCGGTGCCGGTGCGAATGACGGCCGACCCGTCGCGCTGCACCTCGAGCGAGTAGCCCTTCGGGAGCTCCTTCTTGACGTCGGCGAGGCGGGCGCGGACCGTGTCGACGACCGCCACCGTGTTGGTGCCCGACTGCTTGCGCAGGGCCAGCAGCACCGTGGGGTCGCCGTTCCACCGGGCAGCGGTCGACACGTCCTCCACGCCGTCTTCGACGGTCGCCACCTCGTCGAGCCGCACCTCTCGGCCCTGGCTGTTGCGCACGACGATGGCCCGCATCTCGTCGAGCGACTTCACGCGCCCGTTCACCCGCAGCGTCAGGTAGTCGCGGCTGGTGTCCAGCCGGCCACCCGGGAGCGTGATGTTCTGCGCGTTCACCGCGGCGCCGACCTCGGCCGGGGTGATGGCCAGGGCCTTGAGCTTCACCGGGTCCACCAGCACGTTGATCTGCCGCTTGCGGGCGCCGATGAGCGTCACCTGCCCCACGCCGCTGAGCGACTCGAGGCGGCGGCGCACCACGCGGTCGGCGATGTCGGTGACGTCCTTGACGTCCTGCCCCTCGGCGCGCAGGGCGATGTAGAGCACCGGCTGCGCGTCGGGGTCGAACTTCTGCACGATGGGGGGGTCGATGCCCCTGGGCAGCTCGGGGAGCACCGAGTTGATCTTCTGCTGCACCTCGGCCGCGGCGACGTTGATGTCCTTCTCGAGGAGGAACTGCACCACGACCGTCGAGATGCCCTCTGACGAGGTGGAGCGCAGCTCGTCGATGCCGCTGATGGTGTTGACCGCGCCCTCGATCTTGTCCGAGATGTCCGTCTCCATGTCCTCGGGGGCGGCGCCGGGGAGCACGGTGACGATGACGACCGCGGGGAAGTCGATCTTCGGGAACTGGTCGACGCCGAGCTGCCGGTAGAAGACGCCACCGACGACGAGGATGACGAGCGACAGCACCGTCGCGAAGACGGGGCGCTTCACACAGAGTTCAGCGAGCCATTGCATGGTGGTGCCCTCTCACTGAATGGCGGCGCCGTCGGACAGCCCGGGCGGTGGTTTGACGATGACGGGCGTGCCCACCGGGAGCGCCTCGTAGACCGCGATGCGGCCGTCCTTCACCAGGCCGGTCTTCACCACCATCTCGACGGCGTGCCCTTCTCGCGCGACGAAGAGGCGCCGCACCATGCCGTCCTTCTTGATGGCGTCGACGGGCACCGTCGGCAGCTCCTCTTCCCCGACCATCAGCTGCACCGTCGCGAACATGCCCGGCTTGAGCGCCCCGTCGTCGTTCTTCGCGCTGGCCTCGATGATGAGGTCGCGGGTCTGGGGGCGCAGCGCGGGGCTGACGAAGCGCACCGTCGCCGCGAAGGTGCGCTCCGGCCAGCTCGACACCTCGAGCTCGAGCGTCTGCCCTTCTTGCACCCGGCCGATGGCGGGCTCGGGCACGCTGATGGTCAGGCGCGCGGGGTTCACCGAGAACACGCTCGCCACCCGGGTCGGCGGCTGCACGTACTCGCCCACGCTGACGTAGCGCTCGCCGATGACGCCGTCGATGGGCGCGCGAATGACGGTGTCGCCGGCCAGCTTGCCCGCGAGGTCGGCGTTCGCCTGCGCGGCGTTCGCGTTGTAGAGCTGCGCCGTGCACTGCGTCTTGAGGCGCTCGTACTCGGCCTTGGGAATGGCGCCCTGCGAGAACAAGGTGTCGGCGCGGTCGCACTCCTGCTTGGCGAGCGTGACCTGGGTCTGCGCGGCCTGGCTCTGCGCCGTCGCCGCCGCCGCCTGAAAGCCCGCCGCGCGCGCGTCGACCACCGCGAGGGGCTGCCCGGCCTTCACCGGCATGCCGCGCTCGACGTAGGTGGCGGTGACGCGGCCCGAGACGTTGGCCGCGACCTCGCTCTGCCGATCGGCGATCACGCTGCCGGTCAGCGTCAACAGCCGCGGCATCTTCTCGACGGTGACGGCGCCGAGCGTCACCTTGACGGGCGGCAGCTCGGTCGCCTTCGCCTTCTCGGGCGCGGCGGCCTCGGGCTTCTTGCAGCCGACGAGGGCGGTGAGGACGACGAGGGGCAACAGGGCTCTCATGGGTGATGGCTCCAGCGCTTCAGGCGCGACGCAGGCGGGGGTTTGGGGCGGCTCGGCGGGGCGCGAGCGCCGAGGCGAAGAAGACCGCGAGCGCGCGCAGCGGCTTGCGGTGGTGGCGGGTGGCCGTGGACTGGCGGTTGAGGTGCGCGGTGATGATGCGCATGTGGAGCGCGCCCAGCATCGCCGAGGCGGCGGTCTCGACGTCGTCGCTCTCGACGAGCGCGTGGGCCTTCGCCAGCTCGAGCCACTTCACCAGCGCGCCCAGGCCCCGAATCGGGCCGGGGCGGAGCGCGCTCTGCCAGAGCTGGTCGTCGATGCCGCTCGCGCGCAGCGCCATCACGCACGGCACCGCCTCGGCGAAGAACACCCAGATGTCGGTGAAGAGCGCCTCGAGCTGCTGCTCGAGCGGGCGGGCGTCGACCTCGCGGTGCGCCTGCACCCAGGTCGGCTCGTCGGGCGGCTTGAGCGCCTCGATCATCAACGCCTGCCGGGTGCCGAAGCGCTTCAGCAGGGCCGGGCCGGTCACCCCGAGCTTGCCGGCCACCAGGTCGAGCGACACCGCCGGCCCCTGCTCGAGCACCGACGCCCGCATCGTCTGGAGGATCTGCTCGTCTGTGATCAGCCTGGGACGTGCCATGCGCCACGCTCGAGTGGGGAGTCGACGATTCAAGAAAACGCGCGTTGGTTAGTATCGAATGACTAACGAACGCTCAACGAAACTTGCGTCAATGAGCGGCGCGAGCGCCCGCGGGGGGTTCGGAGAGCAGTGTTCTCGAACGGTTGCCGGGGCCTCGGCGCGTGAAGAAGTGTTGCGCGCGCCGCCCGACCCGTGTCGCTGCTTCGTTGTTGTTGCAACACAGCTGCGAGTAGCTTGACAGCGGCGGGGGGCGGCCCTATCAGAGGCGCCGTGCTCCCGGCTCCCCAGCGGCTGATCAGGCGCGCCGTGGCGGCGCTGGGGCTGATCGCCCTGCAGCTGTTCGTCGTCGGGCACATGGCGCTCGAGCGGCACACCGTCAGCACCACGGGCGCGGTGGTCGAGCTGCACGCCTCGCTCGACCTGCACGCGCACGAAGACCGGAGCCTCTGTGAGCGCGCCGCGGCGGACGACGGCGCCTGGCCCGACGACGCCTGTCAGGCCACGCCCGAGTCGCTGCAGCTCGACGCGTCACGCGCGCCGGTCAGCGCGGTGCGGTCGCTGGGCTCGACGCTGGTGGCGACCTCGTCCTCCCGGCGCCCCGGGCCGCCCGTGTGGCTGTTGGCGCCCAAGGCCTCACCGCCGCGCGCCCAGGCCTGACCCCGCTCGCAGCCCGCGCGCCATCTTCGGCGCGCCGTGGCCGCGCGGCGTGGTGCGTGCTTCCCCCCCCACTGACTCGTCAGGTCCCGCGGCCTCGAAGGCGCGCGACCGTTCCCCGCGTTCCGCCCAGGGCCCCCATGCGTTCTCTACCGCTCCCGCTCGTCGTCCTCTTCGCGCTGCTGGCGCCGCGCGCGCGCGCTGGCGAGGTGGTGCCCCCCGAGGTGGTGACGCGCGTCGAGGCCGTCGCCCCCGCCACGGCCCCGCCGCCGTCACAGGACCACGTGCTGCTCGAGTTCACCGTCACCGTCGAGGGCCGCGCCGGCGACGTCGTGGTGCTCGAGTCGGCTGGCCCGGCGTGGGACGCGGCAGCGCGCGAGGCGCTCTCGAGGTGGGTCTTCAAGCCCGCGGTGCACGAGGGCACCATCGTCGCGAGCCGCACCCGTCTGTCCTTCGCCATGCCGGCGGTGCTGCTCGCGCGCGATGGGGGTCAGCCTGACGACGCCGACGCCGGGTCGGCGGCCCACCCGCCCCACTCCTCCGAGGTCATCGAAGACGGCGCCGACGGCGCCCACGCCGACCACGCGATGTCGACGGTCATCACCGGCCGGCTGCTGCCGAAGTCGCGCGGCGCCTCCGACCTCAACATCGAGGTCGGCAAGCTGAGCCTGGTGCCGGTGCAGACCGCCGGCGAGCGGCTCAAGCTCGCGCCGGGCGTGCTGCTCACCAACGAGGGCGGCGACGGGCACCCCGAGCGCATCTTCATGCGCGGCTTCGACGCCCGAGAGGGCCAGGACATCGAGCTCTCGGTGGACGGCGTGCCCGTCAACGACTCGGGCAACCTGCACGGCAACGGCTACGCCGACCTCAACTTCATCATCCCCGAGCTGGTCGAGAACCTGCGCGTCATCGAGGGCCCCTTCGACCCGCGCCAGGGGAACTACGCGGTGGCCGGCAGCGCCGAGTACGAGCTGGGGCTGGCGAAGAAGGGGTTGACGGTGAAGGCCAGCGCGGGCTCCTTCAACGCGCAGCGCCTGGTACTGCTGTGGAGCCCCGAGTCGGCCTCGTCGCGCACCTACGGCGGCGTCTCACTCCAGCGCGCCGACGGCTTCGGGCAGAACCGCGGCTCGCAGAGCGCGCGCGCGGCGGCCGGCTACGAGGGCCGGCTGTCAGAGACGACGAGCTTCAGGGTGCGCGCCATCGGCTACACCGCAGGCTTCCGCTCGGCGGGCGTGGTGCGCGACGACGACTTCCGCGCGGGGCGCCTCGGCTTCTTCGACACCTACGACGCGCGCCAGGGAGGCGACGCGACGCGCGCCAGCGTCTCGGGCGACGTGCACTACCACCTCGGAAGCTTCACCGCGCACCAGCAGGCCGCGCTCGTCTTCCGCTCCAGCCGGGTGCGCGAGAACTTCACGGGCTTCTTGTCCGACGTGCAGCTGCCGCGGCAGTCACCGCACGGGCAGCGCGGCGACCTCATCGACCGCGACTCCGAGGCCGTCACCGTCTCGGCGCGCGGCTACGGCAAGCTGCGCAAGCGCCTCTTCGAGCAGAGCCAGGAGCTCGAGCTCGGCTACTTCGCCCGCTACGACGTGGTGCAGGGCCAGCAGCAGCGGCTGCTCGGCGGCGACTCGAACACGCCCTACGCGAAGGACTACGACCTCAGCTCGCGGCTGTCTGACGTGGGGCTCTACGCCGACGCCAACCTCAACTTCACCTCGTGGCTGTCGCTGCGCGGGG
Source organism: Myxococcus sp. (assembly GCA_014879945.1). GTDB lineage: Bacteria > Myxococcota > Myxococcia > Myxococcales > Myxococcaceae > Xiheimicrobium. The sequence goes on along the minus strand of JACSRE010000207.1, from coordinate 20,770 downwards.
GCGTGCGCGCCGACCTGCTGACGTACCTGGTGAACAACGCCTGCGCGGTGAACGACGTGCGCCGGCCCTCGCCTTCCAACGCTCCGGGCGACGCGAGCTGTCTGTCGCAGCGCGACTTCGGCCAGTACCGCGAGCCCACCGAGCGCGTGTCGGCCTTCGGCACCGCGGTGATGCCCCGCGTGAGCCTGCTGGTCGGCCCCTTCAAGGGCGTGACGGTGACGGGCAGCTTCGGCGACGGGGTGCGCAGCATCGACCCGCAGTTCGTCAGCGAGAACAAAGAGACGCCGTTCGCCGCCATCCGCGCGTGGGAGGGCGGGGTGGTGTTCGCCGACAAGCTCTTCGACGAGCGGCTCGACTTCAGCGCGCGCGGGGTGGTGTTCGGCACGCGCGTCGACAAGGACCTGGTCTTCAGCGAGCAAGAGGGCCGCAACGTCATCGGCGGGAGCACCTCGCGGCTGGGCGGCCTGCTCCAGGCCCGCGCGCGCAGCTCGCTCTTCGACGTGCAGGCTCACGCCACCTTCGTGCGCTCGCAGTTCGACGACACCGGCCTGTTGGTGCCCTACGTGCCCGACCTGGTGGTGCGCTTCGACGGCGCGGTGTTTCACGACCTGCCGTGGAAGCTGCTCGGCGCGCCGGTGAAGGCCAGCGCGGGCGTGGGCGTGACGTACGTCGGGCGCCGGGCCCTGCCCTTCGGCCAGCGCAGCGACGTCATCTTCGTCACAGACGCCAACGCCGAGCTCGCCTGGCGCTGGGTGACGGTGGGGCTCTCGGCCACCAACCTCTTCGACAACCGCTACCGGCTCTCGGAGTTCAACTTCGCGTCCGACTTCCAGACGACGCCGCCCTTCCCCACCCTGGTGCCGGTGCGCCACTTCACCGCCGGGGCGCCGCGCGCGCTGATGCTGACGCTGGCCTTCAACGTGGGAGGTGCGTCATGAGACGGCTCGGCCTGGCGCTCGGCGTCGCGCTCGCCGGCTGCGGCAGCTCGACCGGGAACGCGCTCGTCAGCTTTCGAGCGACCGCCGGCGCGGCGCCCGAGGTGGGCGCGGTGACGGGGCAGCCGCTGCGCTTCACCTCGGCGCGGGGCTTCGACGTCACCCTCACCACCGCGCGCGTCTTCGTGGGCGCGCTGTACCTGAGCACCGTGGAGCCGACGACGGCCTCGGGCGCGCTCGAGGCGCCGTGCGTCTCACCGGGCATCACCACCGGCGAGGTGCGCGGCGGGCTCGAGGTCGACGCGCTCGACCCGACGCCGCAGCCCTTCCCGGCCGAGGGGCTGGGGAGCGACCTGCCGACCCGCTCGGCCTCGCTGTGGCTCACCAACGGCGACGTCAACGCTCCCGACGAGCGGACCGTCGTGCTGCGCGTCGAAGGCACCGCCAGCCGCGGCGCCGACGTCTACCCCTTCGTGGGGAGCGTGCGCATCGGCAGCAACCGCGTGACGCCGCCGCGGAACCCGGCGCTCCCGTCGAGCAACCCCATCTGCGAGCAGCGCATCGTCACGCCCATCGCCTTCGACGCGACGCTCTCACCGGGCGCGACGGTTCAGCTCTTCGTCGACCCGCGCGCGTACTTCGCCTCGGTGGACTTCGCGACGCTCGAGCCGGTGTCCCAGGCGCCGGCGACCTACCGGTTTCGCGACGAGACCGCCTCGGCCGCGCAGGCCGACACCGCCCTCTTCAACGCGCTGCGCGCCAACCAGGGCCCCTACCGGCTCGAGCTGACGCCCTGACCTGTCTCACCCCCGCAACCCCAAGGAGCACAATCACATGAAGCACGTATGGAGTTGGTCGAGCCTGATGGCCCTGGCAGCAGCGTTCACCGCCTGTGGGCCGGTGGCCCCGAAGCCTGACGCGGGCGTCGTCGAGCCCCCTGACGACGGCGGGCCGGCGACGTTCCGGGCCTTCACCGCGCCGCCGACGACGGCGGCCAACGGCGCGTTCCTCTTCACCCTCACCGCTGAGGCCTCGGCCACCGAGGGCTTCGCCTTTCCCCCGCCGGCCGGCGCGATGGAGCCGTTCTTCATCGATGGCTGGCAGGTCCAGTACGAGCACCTGCTCGTCACCGTCGACGCCATCACGCTGTCGGAGAACCCCGACCTGTCTCCCGCCAACCCGGGCGTCACCGGCGAGCCCGTCGCGCGGGCCACCGGGCCGTGGGCGGTTGACCTGGCGAAGGAAGGGCCGCTCCCGGCGAAGGGCATGGAAGGCAAGGCCTTCGCGCTCGCGCGGCTGTCGAACCAGAACCTCAAGGCGGGCGCGCCGGCGTTCTCGACCTCGACGAAGTACGCCTTCGGGTACGAGCTGGTGGCGGCGGCGCCCAGCCCCTTCGACGTCAACCTCGACGACGACGCGAAGGCGGCCTACCAGGTGATGCGCGCGAACGGCTGGTCGTACTGGGTGAAGGGCACGGCGACGTGGCGCGGCGACCTGAGCACCCCGGCCTGCCGCAGCACCAACCCGGGCTACGACTTCAACCGCGTGCCGAAGGTGGTGCGCTTCTCGTTCGGGTGGCGGGTGCCCACCTCGTACAAGAACTGCCTCAACCAGGAGCTGATGCCCGCTGACAGCCGGGGCGTTCAGCTGGGCGCGAACGGCGCCGAGGCCACCGTGCAGATGACGCTGCACAACGACCACCCCTTCTGGGACGCGCTGGAGGAGGACGCGCCGCTGCGCTTCGACGCCATCGCCGCGCGCAAGTCGGTGGCGATGGGCCCCGCGCCTGAGGCGAGCGTCACCATCGCCGACCTCGCGGGCGTCGACCTCGAGGCCGTCACCGACGCCCAGGGCACGCGGGTGCCGTTTCGCACCTGCGGCGCCGTGCAGGCCGGGGAGCGCACCATGGGCAGCCTCGCGCTCGACCCCAAGGGCGTGCCGGTCAACCCCGCGGGCGGCGCGGCGGGCCTCAAGGACCTGGCGGACTACATGGCCTACAACCTCTCGACGTTCGGCCACGCCAACGCCGGCGAGGGGCTCTGCGTCATCGCCCGAAAGTACCCCTCGCCGCAGTGACGGCTGCGGGAGCGCGGGGCCCCGAGGCGGGGCCTCGCGCAGTGGGTGCCCCGGGCTCGCGCCAGCGCCTCACCCGCGCCTTGAAAGGAGTTGACCGTGAACCAGCTCAAAGCTCGTGAGGTGCAGGCGCTCGAGCGCCTCTTCGACCAGCAGATGTGGGCGCTGGGGCGTGACGCCGCCCGCAGTACGGGCAACCTGCTGCTGCGCCGCGGCTTCAGCAGAGCGCCGCCCGCCCCCGGCGCGAAGACCTCGGGCACCTACCGGCTCCGCGAGGGCGCCCTCGACCTCGAGCTCAGCTCGCTCGGCGTCCGCGCGACGGTCGAGGCGAACACCGTCTTCCTCGACCGCGCCCCGATGGCGCGGGTGCTGCGAGGGGCCCACCCGCACGCCCTCGCGTCGCTGATGCGGTGGCTGGCGTCGTACGAAGCGTGGGTCGATGGGGCAGCCGGCGCTTCGTGGCGCGAGACGACGCTGGAGGAGCGCTCCCGCCCGCCGTCGCTGCCGGCCCGTCAGATGGCCGCGGCCTGGCAGGACTTCGCGGCCAGCGTCGAACCGGCGCCAGGCCGAGCCGACGCCCGAGGGGGCGCTGAGCTGGAGCGGTGATGGTGACGGGGAGGCCGTCGGCGTCGTGACGCTCCGACCCGAGCTGCCGAGTCGGGAGGCACGCCGATGCCGAGAAGCCCATCGTGGAGCAGGCGCTGAGCTCGTCGAGCGCCGCGTCGGTCTCACGCGAGGCGATGACGCCCGCGGCCTTCAAGAAGACCCTCGGCTGACACGTCGTCGCGGCCAACCAATCACGCGGAGGCACAGCCTTCATCCCGGCGTCGCTGATCGCTCACCTCGCATGTCGCACGGCTCGGTCGCGATGAAGACGCGGACGGCTGGAGAGAAGCTCAGCACGACTTGAGCACCCCGATGAGGCGTCGCAGCGCGCTCTCATCGAAGGACGCGCCGACCTCGAGCTCGACGCTGCCGACGCGCAGCACGAACGGTAGCCGGGCCGGCACCGCGGCCGACGGCGCGACCACCACCTCGACCATCCGTGGTGCGGGCGCTCGCACGCGCACCGCGCCTCGCCGCTCGAGATTCAGCCGCCACAGGTTGAGCGAACGCCCATCGACCCCGTGCTCTCGTGCCAGCTCGCGCCGTGACGTCTTCACCGCGGCGAGACACCTCCGCGCATCCTGCTCGTTGAACACCTTCCGGCCTGCCATGCGTGCGCGACCTCCCCACAACGCGGAGGCTGCGCGAACGGCTGTCCGCGATCATCCCGGTGTCGCTGATGGCTCACGGAGTGGAGGACACCACACGGTGCGCGCCGAGGCGCGCTCACCGAAGGCCGAGCGGGCGAGGCCGACCGGGACGTGGTGACGCGGCCCAGTGCTCGAGGTCCGCTCTTGCTCGAGTGAGTTCGGCCCGACCTCGGCGTACCTGCGCTCGCTGAAGGTTGGCTTCAGCCTGGGCCGACAGGGCGGCGAGCTCGGAGCGTTCCTTGGTCTGAGGCTCACGAGCTCGAGCCAGCGCGGGGCTGCGGCGCCAAACCCTCAGAGCGCGTCGCGCAACCGCAGCGCCTCGGGCGCGGCAGAGGTGTCGGCGAACTTCGTCAGCACCTGCTCCACGATGGCGCGGGCCTGGGGCTTCTTGCCCGTCGCCTGGAGCGCCCGGGCCTTGCGCACCAGCACGCTCGCCTCGAGGTCGCGCGACTCGGCGCCGCGGGCCAGGTACCTGTCGAGCTGCTTGAGGGCCTTCGCCGGTTGGGCGAGCTCGTCTTGCAGCACCGCGGCCGCCATCAACGTCGCGCGGTTCGCGTCGGCGCCCTTGCCCGCCGAGGCCTTGAGGTAGCTCTCGAGGGCGCCCTTCATGTCGTTGCTGCGGCGCTGGCAGTCGGCGAGCGTCATGCGCGCGAGGATGTCGTCGGGCGCCTGGCCCAGCGACTTCTTCACCTCGGCCATCACCAGGCCGCACTCGCCGCGCGCCGCGCGGGTGCGCCACTCCGCCAGCTTCGAGGCCGGCGCCGCGCCCTTCTTCCGGGGCTCTTCCTTCATGGCGACCGGCTCGGGCGTCGGCTCGATGACCGGCTGCTCCACCACCGGCTCAGGCACCGGAGCGACGACCACCACTGGCTGGTCGGAGAGCTCGTCGAAGGCGGCGTCGGAGTCACGCGCGCCCAGGGTGGCTTCGCCCGCCTTCACCACCAGGCGCTGGCCGCCTGTCACGCGTGAGCTGGCGCTCCCGTGCGTCACCTCGACGGTGCCCTTCTGCACTTCAACAACCAACTCGTCGCCCATGGCCCGCACCCGGAAGATGGTGCCCACCACGTGCACGCGGCCCAGCGGCGTATCGACGTCGAAGTTGCGCGCGCCCCGCGACGGGTCGACGTGCGCGGCCACCGAGCCCCGCGACAGCACCAGCCGGGTGGCCTTCGAGCTGGCCGAGGCGATCTCGAGGCGCGAGTCCGGGCCGAGGCCGACGGTGTCGTCCCCCAGGCTCAACAGCGCGCGGCCCTCGGGGAGCGTCTCGGTCACCGCGCCGGTGGTGGTGGCCGCCGAGGCCAGCACCGTCTTCGCCGTCCACGGCACCTCGGGCTCGCCGCGCAGGGCGACGAAGCCGATGACGCCCGCCACCAGCACCGCCAGCACCCCGGCCGGCATCATCCACCGCGCCCACGCCGGCGCCTGCGTGTCGGCCTCTTCGGCGCGTTGGAGCAGCCGCGCCACCTCGTGGCGAGACGGCGGCTCCGAGAGCGGCGCGCGCTCGGCCTTCAGCTCGGCGGCGAACTGGTCCCACGCCGGGTCGGGCGCGGTCTGGGGAGCCTGCTCGGTCATGACGGGGCTCCCTCGCTCAGCTCGCGGATCTTCTGACGGGCGCGATGCAGGCGGGTGAAGACGGTGTTGGGGCTGACGCCCAGCGAGGCGGCGATCTCTTCGGCGGTCCAGCCCTCGACGACGTTGAGCACCACGATGGTGCGCCACTCCTCGGGCAGCTTCGAGAGCAGCTTCTCGGCGTCACGGCCGGCGTCGACGCGCAGCTGCGGGCTGGTGGTGGGCTCTTCCTTCGAGACGTTGCGGTCGATGAGGCGCGCCCGCATCCACTCCATCACGCCCGACTTCTTGCCCTTCTTGGCGGCGATGCCGACGAGGAAGGCGCGCACCGTCACGCCGGGGCGGAGGCGGTTGGCGACCTGGGCGAACGTGAGGAACACCTCCTGACAGAGGTCGTCGAGCTCGCTCTCGCGCACCTGATGTCGAAGCACGTTCATCACCACTCCTCGGTAGCGGGTGTAGAGAGGCCCGAGCGCACGCAGGTCACCAGACACCAGCCGTCTGACGCATGCGTCGTCGTCGTCACCCGCCGTCAATTCATCTGCAATGCCCTGACGACTCAAAGCCCTTCCCATGCGAGACCGATGCCTGCGTGCAGCGAGAGCGCAGGCTGCCGCCACAGCACCTGGTCGCCAGGCAATTCAGCGAGTTGCGAGCGACCGAGGCGCCCCATGAGGTCGAGGCGGAAGACGATCGAGAGGGGCGGCACACCCGCACTTACATCGACCCCGAGGAGTCCAGCCCCCGTGAGTGTGGTGAGTTGTCCCGGCACGGCCTGGCGGGAGGTGGTCCACGTCAGCTCGGGCCCGAGGCCGACGCGGGGCCAGAAGCCGAAGTCGCCCAGAGCGTAGCTGCGGGTGGCGACGGCGAGGAGCGGGAGCGACACCGACGACACGGCGGTGTTGAGGTCGGGCACCGCGCGGTGGCCGGTGAGGCCGACGTCGAAACCGAGCCCCATTCGCTCGTCGTACTTCCACAGCGCGGTGAACGAGCCTCCGTAGCGGGTGGCGCCGCCGACGTGGTCGACCACGCCCGAGTCCACCAGCCCCAGCGCCATCACCCGCAGGCGCTTCGGCCTTGGCGGCGGCATGGGCGCGGGCGGCGCGATGGGCGTGTCGACGATGGGCGGCGGGGCGACGTCGGCGGCGTTCGACATGGTGGCGCGCGTCTGCTTCACCACCGCGCGCAGCTGGGGCGGCACGGTGGCGGGCGCCTCGTAGAGGAACGCGGTGCCGAGCAGCTCGCGCATCATCAGCGCCAGCGCGCTCTCGTTGCGGCTCTTCTTGTCGAACTCGAGGGTGCGCACGAGCGTTCGGCCGGTGCCCTGCGCGACGAGGTGGAGCATCAGCTGGCCGGGGAAGGGCTCTGACAGCCACACCACCGCGGCGGCGTCGTTCGACTTGGCCACCGGCAGCACCGCGGCCAGCTGGTCGGCCAGCGGCTTCCTCGGGAAGTCGGGCACGCTGATGGGCGTGTTGAGCACGATGAACGAGTCGAGCAGCAGCGTCAGCTCCTCGTGCAGCCGCGCCTGCGTCTTGACGAACGACGAGGGGCCGTCGGTGCGGATCATCACGATGAGCGGAGGCGTGGGCCCGATGGAGACCTTGGGCGCGGCCAACACGAGCGTGAGCGCGAGCGCAATCATCGACGAGGCGCGAGTGTGCCTTCGCCAGCGGTGATTCACACGCGCAAAGCACCCGGCCGCGTTCGTCAGCGCCGGCGACGACGCGCGACGACGAGCAGCAGGCCCAGCAGCGCCGAGCCCTCGGCGCCCGAGCAGCCACAGCCCAGCCGCGTCAGGGTGACGCCCGGGCCGCTGGCGAACGGCATCACCGACGGCCCCAGCTCGAGCACCTGCGCCTTCCCCGGGGCGCCGGGCTGCGCGCCGAAGTCCAACGACATCACCTTGCCGCTGGCGCCGCCGCCGACGGCCATCGGGCACTCGAGCACCTTGCGCGCGCGCAGCGAGACGTGGCCCCCACCGCCGCCGCCGCCAGGGCCGTGGTCGGTGCCGGCGCCGCCTGCGCCGCCGACCGCGATGAGGGTGCAGCGGGCGTCGTCGACGAGCTCGATGACGATGGAGCCCGCGGCCCCGGCCCCGCCGCCGCCGCCGAAGCGGTTGTCGGTGGAGCCGCCCTCTTCGCCGTTGGCGACGAAGGTGCCCGCGCCGTCGAGGCTGCGCGCGCGAAGGAAGATGGCGCCGCCGCCGCGCCCGCCCGCGCGACCGCGCCCGAAGGTGCCGTTGGTCGCGCCGCCGCCGCCGCCCAACACCAGCCCCGCGAAGGTCAACGACTCGCCGCCCACGCCGCCGACGTCGCGCCGCCCATCGGCGCTGAAGCCGCCCTGGCCGCCCTCGCCGAGCGACGCGCCGCCGCCGCCGCCGGAGTAGGCGCAGACGCCGCCCCCGCCGCCCGAGTCCTGGTTGCGCCGGCCGGTGAAGGTGGGCCCGAAGCCGCCGAGCAGCGCGCCTTCACCCCGCTCCGCGCCCCGGGGCGCCGGCTCGTCGTCGCCGCTGCAGGCGGTCTCGCGCTCGGACAGCTCGTGAGGGGTGCCGCCACGAAAGCCCAGGCCCGACGCCGACACCACGCCGTCGTTCCTCACCACGCCAGTGGCCGCCAGCGCCAACACGCCCCCGCTGCTCCCGTTCCACGGCGGCGCGCGCAGCGAGGCGCCCTCACGAATGGTGACGTCGGTGTACTGCCGCACCAGCACGGCCTGGGTCTCGCCCACGCGGAACGGCCGGTTGAGCGGGCTGGCCAGCTCGAGGCGCCCGCCGGCCACCCGCTCGACGAAGTGGAGCGAGTACTCGCCGATGCGGTAGCGCTCGCCGTCGGAGCGCCACTGGGTCTGCACCACCAGCACCAGCGCGCCCGCCGTGAAGCCCGTGGAGTCGACGACGGTGATGAGCGGGTCTCCGGCGGCGGCGTCGGCGGCCAGCGGCGTGGCGAGGGTGACGACGGTGTTGGGTGACGACACCTCGAGCGGCCCGTCGCGCCCATCGCCGAGCTGCTGCACCTGGGCCAGGGCCGTCGAAGAGAACAACGCCAGCAAGAGTGGCAGCAAGGCCCGCACGGGCGCGCAGTGTGCCCGAACTCGAGCGCCACGCCTGCAAAGACCGACAAGGCCAGAAAGCCCGGAAGGGTCCGGGCGGCCCGGGGAATGGACGGGTTGAGCCCCCGATGACGACCCGAACGACCCTCTGGCTGCTCCTCTCGACGCTCGCCGCGACGCCGGCGCTGGCGCAGGCGCCCCTCAACCCCGCCCAGTGCGGCCGCCGGGTGGCGCTCACCCTGGGGCTGCCGTGGCGCGCGCAACGCCTGGGCGAGCCCCCCCAGGCGCAGGTGCGCGAGCTGCTCAAGAAGCCCGAGGTGGTGACGACGTTCGCGCACTTCGTCAACTCCCGCTTCAACGACCTGCCCGGCGACCGGCCCGAAGACGACCCGGTGATTCCGATGATCCGGTACGTCTTCTCCAACGACCTGCCGTGGCGTGACGTCTTCGTGGGCCGGGTGAAGTTCGTGGGCGCCGGCGGCTACCCGCGCATCGAGGCCGACCCGACGGCGCCGGCGCTCGGCTACTTCGCGTCGCTGCCCTGGCAGAAGCGCTACGCCGGCAACGAAGAGGCGGGGTGGATGTTGCAGGCCGCCTACCGCACGCTGCAGAACACCACCGGCCTCGCGCTCGAGCCCTCGCCCGTCAACGGCCAGGGCGACGCCACCGCCACGGGCCGGGAGCGCGCCGAGTGCCGCAGCTGCCACTACGACACCGCGTGGGCGCTGGACAAGGTCGCGCGCCTCCTGCCGGTGCGGGTGGGCCTGGGCAACCGCGCCGTCATCACCCAGAAGCCCGTCACCCCGCAGGTGCTCTTCGGCGGCGCCACCATCACCGACCACGAGCAGCTGGTGCAGGCGCTGGTGACCAGCCAGGCCTTCACCTTCTGGAGCTGCCGCCTCGCCTTCGAGTTCACCTTCGGGCGGCCCGAGAGCAGCTGTGAAGCGCCGCTGTTCGACGCCTGCGCCGACACGCTCGAGCGCACCGGCCGCATGCAGGACGCGCTGGCCACGCTGCTCGAGAGCCCGGCGTTCTGCGGAGGCACGCCATGAGGGCTCTGCTGCTGAGCGCGCTGACGTTGGCGGCCTGCGTCGAGGGCCAGTTCGTCGGCGGCCAGCCGGGGCTCGCCGGCGAGGGCGGCGTCTCCATCGACCCGCAGAGCGGCCCGGCGCCCTCCATCCCCGCGCTCCCGTCGGCGGCGCGGTGTGGTGACGCCTCGTCGGGACGGGCCTGGCTGGGGCTGTCTGGCGAGCACCTCGAGCTTGGCCGCCTCGACCGCGCCGCCTTCGTCGACGTCGCGCGCCCGTACCGCAACCTCAAGTCCGGCAACGACTGGACGGTGACGGGCGACATCACCGCGTCCATCGGGGGCGACGCCTTCACCGCGCCCGAGAGCCGCGACCCCGGCACCGGCGGCGCGTTCGGCGTGGTGCCCGACCGCTGGTACGACGAGAGCATCGTCGGGCCGTTCGCCGTCTACGTCTCGTACGCCTTCGCCTTCAAGGCGTGCCTGGCCTCGTTCGCCAGGCCCACCTTCCGCAACACGGCCGGCTGGTACGAGCACGTGAAGTTCGCCCCGACGCCGGAGCGCGCGCGGCAGTTCTGCGACAAGACGCAGCGGAGCGCCTGGCTGCGGGCGCCGAGCGAAGAGGAGCTGGCCGCCTGCACCGCGCTGGCGCTCAACCTCGAAGAGGAGCCCGACGTGGGCAAGCGCTGGGCCTACGTCTGCGCGTCCGTCGTCACCTCGATGAACTGGCTGTCGTACTGAGGAATGAACCCGATGCTCTCCCGACGCTCGCTCCTGGCCGCCTCTGCAGGTCTCGCGGTGGCGCCGCGCCTCTCGCTCGCCCAGCCCGCCCCCACCCTCGAGAAGGCCTCGGTGGTGCTGGTGTGGATGGCGGGCAGCTACAACGCGCTCTTCTCGGCCGCCGACGCCTACGTGCCCAACGGCTTCTTCGGCTGCACCTCGAGCAACGTGCGCGACCTCGGCAACGGCCTGGTCGTCGACCGCTCCACCCTCGGCAGCCTGTCGGACCTCGCGCTCTCGAAGCTGGCGACGGTGGGCGTGGCGCACGGGTACTCCGACCACATCAGCGGGCCGCGGCAGTTCTTCATGAAGGACTCGGCCAGCTACCCGCTGATGCTGGCCGACGCCATCAACGGGCCCGGCGCGCTGCGGTGCGTGCGCTTCGGCACGCCGCTGCCGGGCACCCACGAGGCGTACGCGGGCGTCAGCATGACCTCGGTGCCCGACCTCGCCGCGGCGGTGGCCCTCGCCGGAGGCGCCGCGACGGGGCCGCGCCCGGACTTGATGGCCCGCGCGCTGCGCACCTCGCTCGAGATGTCGAAGCAGCGCTTCGCGCAGAACCCGAGCTCGCTCTCGACGCCGTGGGCGGGCACGCACACGCTCATCAACACCCTCGAGCGCCCCCCGGCCGAGCCGGTGGACTGGAGCGAGCTGAGCGCCGCGTACGGCATCGCGACCGCCGACACCTCGGCGCGCACCTTCACCTCTCACCTGGCGGGCGCGGAGCTGATGGTGCGGGCCGGCGCCGACGTGGTGTGCGTGCGCATCAACGGGTGGGACACCCACGGCGACGGTGACGGCGTCGACTCGCGCGCGCGCTTCGCGGCCGAGATGCTGCCGGGCCTGCGCACCTTCCTCGACCGCACCCTGGCGATGCAGGGGCGCAATGTGGTGACGGTGCTCTTCGGCGAGTTCGCGCGCACCGGCGGCAAGCCCACCGGAGACTCGGGCCACGCCAACGGCACCAGCGCGTCGGTCTTCGGCAAGTACGTGAGGCCGGGCACCACGGGGCGGCCGACGGTGCTGCCGGTGGGCGCGGGCTCGGCCAGCTACCGCCTGCCGATGGGCACGCCGAAGACGCCGGGGTTCTGGGCGTACCTGGCCGCGGTGGCGCGCGCGCAGAAGGTGCCGTTCGGCGCCAACCCCCACGCCGCGTTGATGTGAGTCGGCCCGCACCCGCCGGGGGTCACCGTTGGCTCATTGCGCCGGGAGCGCGCCGGCCGCATCCTCCAGATTGTGAACGTCTCAGCCATGTCGAGCGGAGTCAGCGGCCTCAAGGCCGCCGAGGCGCGCCTGGACCGCGCGGCGGTGAAGACGGCGGCGGCGTTCGCCTCGTCCGAGAAGGTGAGCCTGTCGGGGCGCGATGACTTCGTGGACGCGACGGTCGAGCGCCTCTCGGCGTCGGCGGCGTTTCGCGCGAACCTGAAGACGATTCAGTCGGCCGACCAGATGTCGAACGACCTGCTCGAGCTGCTCACCCGGCGCTGACGACGAAGGCGGCCACGGCGACGGCGCCGCCCACCCAGCGCAGCACCTCGAGCGGCCGCGCCCAGCCCCGCGCCTCCAGCAGGCCCGGGAGCGCCGCGGCCGACACGGCGATCCACCCGGCGGCGGCGAGCTTCCACGGCAGCGGCAGCTCCAGGCCCCACATCAGGAAGGCGAAGGTGCCGGCGAGCACGGCCAGCCACTGCCAGAAGACGTAGCGGCGCAGGGGCCCCGTCGCGGCGACGTCGTACTTCACCGCCGGGTCGCGCTTCTGGGCCTCGCCCATCCACTGCGGGCGCCAGCCGGGCGAGGCGAAGAAGACCTTCACCGCCTCGAGGAGCGAGGGGGCGCGGCGGGCGAGGCGGCCGAGCTCGAGGTAGCGCTCCACCTGTGCCCAGAGCGGGTTGAAGCTCTCGAGCGGCTGGGTGGTGCCGTAGACGCAGGCCTCGGTCTCGGGCTCCCAGGTGCCGAAGAGGCGGTCGAAGACGCAGAAGGTGCCGCCGTGGTTCTTGTCGAGGTACGGCGGGTTGATGGCGTGGTGCACGCGGTGGAGCGACGGCGTGTTGAGCCACTTCTCGAGCACGCCCAGGGGCTTGATGAGCTCGGTGTGAATCCAGAACTGGTAGAGCGTGGTGAGGCCCAGCACCACCGCGAAGGGCGTCACCGGAACGCCGAGCCAGGCCAGGGGCAACCAGAACGGCAGGCTGGTGGCCCAGGTGGTGACCGACTGCCGCAGCGCCACCGCCAGGTTGTAGTCCTCGGAGTGGTGGTGCACGACGTGCGCCGCCCACAGCAGGTTCACCTCGTGCGAGAGACGGTGCCACCAGTAGTAGGCGAGCTCGACGCCCACCAGCGCGGCCACCCACGGCAGCCACGGCGTGGGCACGTCGAAGAGCCGGCGCTCGAAGACCCACCCATAGGCCAGCAGCGTCACCCAGCCGCCCAGCAGGTTCGAGGTCAGCTGCTGCACCACCCCGCAGCCGATGTCGGCGACGGCGCCGCCGAGTCGGTAGGCGCGCACGCCGCGCTTCTTCGCCACCGCCAGCTCCACGCCCATGCCGACGAAGAAGAGGGGAATCGCCAGCGCGATGAGGTTGGGGCCCACGGCGCGGCACGCTAGCGAAGAAGCGCCCGGCCTGTCTGCGCGCGAGCCTGCCTGATGACGCCTGGCAACCAGGCCTCAGGCGGGGATGCGACGAAGCAGCGCGAGCGCCTCCTGCCGGAAGATCCACGCGACGATGCGCTGCTCCGTCGACGGGGAGAGCGCGCGAAACCGCACCGCGAACCCATCGGCGGCTTCGCGCACCACCACGGCCAGCGCGCGCACCTCGACGCCGTCGAGCACGAAGGCGCACTCCCCTTCGGCCCCCAGCGGCGGCTGCGGGCTCCCGCTGGCGTGGTGAACGACGCGCGCGCCGCCCGCGCTGACGTCGACGGTGCGGAACAGCTCGAACGCTTCGTCCCAGGCGAAGGTGAAGCGCAGGCTCGCCTTGATGCGCACGTCGCGACGCCGGTTGCTCACCCGGGGGATCATACCCGAGGGCCGATGGATCAGCTCCAGCGCCCAGGGGTCAGGCAGAACCCGTGGGCGGCTCCTCCACGTCGTCGAGGTCGGGCTGCGCGAGCTGCTCTCCGAGGTCTCGGCCGGCGTCGGTGGCGCGGCGCACCATGATGCGCTGGAAGAAGGTGGTGTTGGGCACGTTCACGTAGCGGCCGTCGGCCGTCTTCAGGGTGGTGAAGAAGAAGGACAGGTTGATGACGCGCCCCTCGAGCGCGTCGGGCGGGAACGAGATGTCGTCGCCCACCCGGAAGGGCCGCGTCACCAGGATGAGCACGGTGCAGAGGATGTTCGAGAGCGTGCTCCACAGCGCCACGAAGCCGGTCGCGATGAGGGCGAAAGTGCCGGCGATGACGGTGAAGAGGTCGAACGCGGTGAAGTGGCTCACCAGCGAGGCCGTGGCCACCAGGCTCAGCAGCAGCCGCACGCCGGTGCGAATGGGGCGCAGCGACTCGCGCGGGGCGCCCACCCACCGGGCCACCGCGCGCATCAGCGGGCCTCCCGCGAGCGCCCAGCCGATGGCCGTCAGCACCAGCACCACCCCCAGGAAGGTGAGCTCGGCCAACCACGGCCCCCAGGGGCCCGACGCGGCGATGCGCTCGAGCAGGTGCGCCAGGCTGGCCGAGGGCTGCGCGGCGGGGGTGAGGGCTTCCGTCATCGACATGCAGCCTGCGTATGCCCGGCTGGCCCCGATGCCAACCCGGCCGTTCGCGCAAGCGGCGCTTCAGGCCAGCTCGCGGCGGGCGCGGGCGAGCGTCAGCACGAAGACCTCGGTGGCGCCGGCCGCCCGCAGCGCGCGCGTGGCCTCGGCCGCCGTGGAGCCGGTGGTGTACACGTCGTCGATCAGCACCACCGCCGAGCCCTTCACCTCGGGCGACGCGACGAAGGCGCCGCGCACGTTCTCGTCTCGCGCGTCCTCCGAGAGGCCGACCTGCCGCGCGGTGGCGCGCACGCGGTCGAGCCAGGCGTCACGCACCGGGCGCTCGAGCAGCTGGCCCAGCTCGACCGCCAGCAGCGTCGCCTGGTCGTAGCCGCGCTCGCGAAAGCGCCCGGCGTGCAGGGGGAGCGGCACCAGCGGCGCCGTCACGTCACGGAAGAAGGCCCTCGCCGAGGTGGCCAGCAGCGCCGCGAGGGGCCGCGCGAGGTCGGGCCGCTGCTCGTACTTGAAGCGGTGAATCGCCTTCGCGACCGCGCCGTCGTGCTCGAGCGGCGCGAACGCGAGGGTGAACGGCGGCGGGCGGTGCTCGCAGCGTGGGCAGCGCGCCGAGGGGAACGCGCCCGGCTCGGAGCAGCTGCGGCACCGCGGCGAGGGCGTCTCGAGCACCAGCGCCTCGCAGGCCTCGCAGAAGAACCCCGCCCCCGGCAGCACCTCGTCGCAGGCCACGCAGGCCGGCGGGTAGACGAGCTCGAGCAGTCCCTCCATGGGGGCCGACTGTAGCCAAGGCGGCGGCGAGCGCAGAGCCCGACCCGCGCAAAGGACCACCAGGCCGCGGGATGGGTCCTCCTCCTCGAGACGCCTCTGCACGAGGCCAGCGGCCGCGGGGGAGCAGCCGCCTGCGCTCGGCACCAGCGGCTGCGGGGAAGGCGCTCATGCTCGAGACGCCCGCGGCCCTGGGCGGCGGCACCAGGCGTCGTGCGCGGCCTGCTGCGCGTTCGGGTGCGACCGCGCCGCCTTCGCCCGCGTCGCCGCGCAGCCGAAGGGAGCGCCCAGCGCGGGGCCCGCCACCGCCGCGGCGCTGCTGGAGCAGTCAGGCCCTCAGCGCTCGTCGTCGCTCAACAGCTCGACGTGGTTCACCACCGCGTCGAGGCCGTGCTTCGCCTGGAGGCCGCTGGCGAACTCGCGCTCCTTCGGCGTCAGCGCCCAGCCCCACAGCTCGACGCGGCCGTTGCGCACGCAGGCCGTCATCGCCTTGTACGCCTTGAGCTCGGCCTGCACCTTCTGGCGCAGCTTCACCTGCGCCGGCAGCCGCTTGCCGTCCTCCGCGCAGGCCAGCACGTGCACGCGGGTGCCGTCCTTCTTCCACGCGAAGGTGGTGCGCACGCCGCTGCAGGCGCTCTCGAGCCAGAACGTCTGGGGCTCGTCGACGTCCATGCCCTCTTCCACGCAGCGCCCCGACGCGGCCGTCACCTTCTCGAGGGCCTCGACGCGGAAGAAGCGCCGCTCCCCGGGCTCCAGCGTCACCGCCCGATAGCGCGCTGAACCGAGCGGCTCGGCCGCGCCCAACAGCAGCAGTGCGCACATCGCGACGAGCGCCTTCATCGAACCTCGAGCAAGTCACCGGCTGACGCAGCGGCCCGCCGGGGCTTCACCACCACGTCACGGCGCGCCGCAGACGCTGTTGTTGCACTGCTGGTTGCCCGCGCAGACGGTGCCGCACATGCCGCAGTTGTTCTCGTCGAAGCGGGTGTCGACGCAGGTGTTGTTGCACCGGGTGAGGCCGGTCGCGCAGATGCAGGTGCCGTTGACGCAGCCGCTGAGCGGCCCGCCTCCACAGCTGTTGTTGCAGGCGCCGCAGTGCCGCGGGTCGGTCGAGGTGCTGACGCACTGGTTGCCGCACGCGGTCTGGCCGAACGGGCACTGGCACACCCCCGCGGCGCACACACGGCCCGGCTGGCACTGGTTGCCGCAGCTGCCGCAGTTCTGCTGGTTGGCCTGCACGTCGATGCACACCCCGTTGCAGACGGCCCGGCCCGCGGTGCAGTAGCAGATGCCGCCGACGCACTGCTCGCCCGAGCCGCAGGCCCGGCCGCACGCGCCGCAGCTCGAGGTGCTGGTCTGCAGGTTGACGCAGGTGTTGGCGGGGCCGCCGGGCGTCGAGGGGCACGCCGTCTGGCCCGTGGGGCACATCATCACGCACGCGCCGTTGCTGCAGGCCTGGCCGGGCCCGCAGACGATGCCGCAGCCGCCGCAGTTGGCGCCGTCGGTCGAGGTGCGCACGCACCGGTTGCCGCAGCGCACGTAGCCCTGGCCGCCGTTGCACTGGCAGGTGCCGTTGGCGCAGCCGGTGGCGCCAGTGCCGCACGCGTTGCCGCAGCTGCCGCAGTTGTTCACGTCGAAGCCGGTGTTGGTGCAGGTGCCGTTGCAGTTGACGAGGAAGCCGGCGCACATGGTGACGCAGGTGCCGAACTGGCAGGCCTGGTTCGCGCCGCACGTCCGCCCACACTGGCCGCAGTTGTTCACGTCGGTCTGCAGGCGCACGCACTGGTTGCCGCAGCGGGTGAAGCCGGTGGGGCAGGTGCACGCGCCGCCGACGCACTGGCCGCCGCCGCACGAGTTGCCGCAGCTGCTGCAGTTGCCCGGGTCGGTCTGCGGGTTCACGCACACGGCGCCGCAGCGGATGAAGCCCATGGGGCAGGCCGACTGGCAGGTGCCGTTGGAGCAGACGCCGCCGGCGCCGCACGAGACGCCACAGGCGCCGCAGTTGTTGGGGTCGGTCTGGGTGGTGGTGCAGCTGCCGTTGCACATCGTCTGGCCGGGGGCGCAGGTGCACATGCCGTTGACGCAGGCGCCGAGGCCGCACGAGGTGCCGCAGGCGCCGCAGTTGGCGGCGTCGGTCTGGGTGTTGACGCACGCGCCGCTGCACACCTGCCCGCCAGGCGGACAGACGCAGGCGCCGGACACGCACGACGCGCCGGCCGCGCAGCCCACCCCGCACATGCCGCAGTTGGTGACGTCGGTCTGGGTGTTGACGCAGGTGTTGCCGCACCGCACGGTGCCGGGCGCGCACTGGCAGACGCCGGCCTGGCAGGTGGCTCCGGCGCCGCAGGCGTTGCCGCAGGTGCCGCAGTTGGTGTTGTCGCTCTGCAGGTTGAGGCAGCGGCCGTTGCAGAGGCTCTGGCCCGAGGGGCACGCGCAGGCGCCGCTCTGGCAGGTGGTGCCCGCCGCGCAGACGGTGCCACAGGCGCCGCAGTTGTTGTTGTCGGTGGCGGTGTTGGTGCATCGGCGCACGCCCGAGGCGTCGACGCAGGCGGTCTGCGGGGCCGTGCAGGCACAGACGCCCATGCCGCAGAGCTGCCCCACCCCGCACGCGTTGTTGCAGAAGCCGCAGTTGGTGCCGTCGGTGAGCGGGTTGACGCAGACGTTGTTGCAGCGAATCAGCCCGAGCGGACAGGGGCTCGGCAGGCAGATGCCGGCGACGCACTGGTTCCCCGCGCCGCACACCGTGCCGCAGGCCCCGCAGTTCGAGGGGTCGTTGAACTGATCGACGCACACCCCGTTGCAGCGCAGCTGGCCGTTGGGGCACCCGGGGGTGATGCAGACGGCGTTGATGCAGCTCTGGCCGGCGCCGCAGCGAACGCCGCAGGCGCCGCAGTTGGCGGTGTCGGTGGTGCGGTCGACGCACACGCCGTTGCAGCGAATCTGGTTGGGGCTCGGGCAGCTGGGCATCACGCAGGTGCCGTTGGTGCACTGCTCGCCGCGGCCGCAGACGTTGTTGCAGGCGCCGCAGTTGTTCACGTCGATGGAGGTGTTGGTGCAGGTGCCGTTGCAGCTGACCTGGCCGGGCACGGGGCAGGGAATCGGCACGCAGGTGCCCGCGCGGCACTGGGCGCTCGAGGCGCAGCGCACGCCGCAGCCGCCGCAGTTGGCGTTGTCGCTCGAGGTGTCGACGCAGAGGTTCGCGCAGGTCTGCCGGGGCGGCGTGCAGGTGCCGCCGCACATGCCGCCGACACACGCGGTGCCGATGCCGCACTGCACGCCGCACGCGCCGCAGTGGAGCGGGTTGGAGTCGAGGCTGACGCAGACGTTGTTGCAGCTCGTCTGGCCGGGCCCACAGGTGGTGCGGCACGCGCCGGCCACGCACACCCCGCTGGCGCCGCACGAGTTGCCGCAGGCGCCGCAGTTGTTCTGGTCGGTCTGCACGTCCACGCACGAGGGGCCGCAGAGCACGAGCGGGCGCCCGCAGCTGCCGGGCACACAGCGGCTGGCGCGGCAGAGCTCGTTGGCGCCGCACGCGTTGCCGCAGGTGCCGCAGTTGGTGCGGTCGGTGGTGGTGTCGGTGCAGGTGCCGTTGCAGACCTGCTGGTTGGGGAGGCAGGCGATGGTGCAGCGGCCGGCCTGGCAGACGCCGCTGGCGCCGCAGTCGGTCCCGCACGCGCCGCAGTTGCGCGGGTCTTCGAGCACCTTGGTGCAGACCCCGTTGCAGACCGCCTCGCCGGCCGCGCACGCGGTGACGCAGGCGCCGTTGGTGCACGACTCTCCCGAGTTGCAGGTGTTGCCGCAGGCCCCGCAGTTGAAGCGGTCTCTCGACACGTCAACGCAGGCGCCGCTGCACTCGGCGAGGCCGGGCGTGCAGGTGGCGACGCAGCGGCCTGCCTGACAGAAGAGGCCCGCGGTGCAGCGGTTGCCGCAGCTGCCGCAGTTGGTGACGTCGGACTCGGTGTTGACGCACGCGCCGTTGGCGCACTGGGTGAGGGGCGCGCTGCACTGGCAGCGCCCGGCGGTGCACTGCTCGAGGCCGCTGCAGGTGGTGCCGCACGCGCCGCAGTTGCTCCTGTCGGTCTGCGCGTTGACACAGGAGCCGTTGCAGTTGGTCAGCCCGCCGGTGCAGCCCGCGCGACAGACGCCGGCCTGACAGGCCTGGCCGCTCGGGCACGCCACGCCACAGGCGCCGCAGTTGGCGGCGTCGCTCTGGGTGGTGACGCACTGGCCGTTGCAGCGGGTGGTGCCCGTCGCGCACGGCTGCGGGTTGGGGTCGACGATGCAGCGGTTCGACACGCACACGAACCCGGTGGGGCACGGCGGGTCGTCGGGGGTGCCGCAGAAGAAGACGGTGGTCCGCGAGCAGCCGGACAACGAGAGGCCGGCGAGCGCGCCGGCGAGAACGACGAAACGAATGGAGGACGTCATGGAGGCTGTCCGGGAAGGTGAATCGGCCCTGGCTGAGAGTGGACAGTGTAGGGTGATCTGGCGGCGAAGCGACAGGAACGTCGCGGTTTTCTCGGGCCCCAAACGGTGAGGAGCACCTTGCAGCGAGCATGGGTCGTGGTGGGCGTGGCGTGGGCGGCTTCGGCCTGCTCCCCTGCGGTGATGACGATGGAGGACGCGGGCCTGCCGACGCCTGACGCAGGCGCCGTCAGCGACGCCGGTCCAGCGGGAGCCGATGGCGGTCTCGACGCGGGCCCCGTCGACGCCGGCCTGGTGGACTTCGAGCCCGACGGTGGGCCGCGTGAGCCGACCAACGCGAGCCAGGTGCTCTACACCGACGACTTCGAGCGGTACGCGAACACGGTGGCGCTCAAGGGGAGCTACGGCGACCAACGCGAGGTCGGCGGCACCTTCGAGCTCGACGGCGCCACGGCGGCGGTGGGCTCGCGCTCGATGCGCATCGACTACACGCCCAACACGAGCTGCCAGGACGCCGACGTCTTCTTGAGCAAGGTGCTCGCCGTCACCAGCCCGTTGACGGTGGCGTTGCAGTACCGGTTCCGCTTCGCGCCGGGCTTCCGCTTTCAGCAGCCGGCGACGTACTGCGCGGGCCGGGGCGCCGGCTCGACCGAGTTCGTCGTGGGCCGGGTGATGAACGGGCGGGGCACCGTGGTGCTCTCGGCGGCGGCTGATGAGCCCGCGCCTGCCCTCTTCCCCGACGGCCCGGGCTTGCGATGGCAGGTGCAGGTGCGCGACGTGCGCGGCACGGTGACGCCGGCCCAACCGCACGCGCTGTACCGGCAACACCAACGGGTGGCGCGGCTGGGCCCCGCCGCGGTGGCCGATGGCCGGTGGCACCGCCTGAGCCTGCTGGTGCAGCGGGAGACGCAGGCCGGCCTGGGTGATGGCGTGGTGCGCCTGTGGATTGACGGTGAGGCGGTGCTCGACGTCGACGGCAACGCGGGCGTCGCGCAGGCGAAGGTCTTCAGCGGCACCGCGCCCTTCGGCGCCATCACCTACCCGTCCACCCTCTCTGCCGGCGCCTCGCAGGCCCAGACTCGGTGGTTCGACGAGGTGCTGCTCTTCGAGCCGTGAGAGCGCTCATGGACACGTCCAGGGCGTCAACACGCTCCGCACGTTGCCGGTGTTCGCGTTGTCTCGCTGGTACTT
>JACSRE010000293.1 GCA_014879945.1 Myxococcus sp. | reverse complement strand
AGCCGTCGCGGAGCCACCAGCCGTCGCGGAGCCACCAGCCGTCGCGGAGCCACCAGCCGTCGCGGAGCCGCCCGCCGTCGCAGCGCCACCGGCCGTCGCGGAGCCACCAGCCGTCGAGCTCCCACCGCCCGCGGAGCCACCGGCCGCGGCACCACCTGCTGTCGAACTCCCGCCACCCGCGTCGCCACCAGCCGTCGAGCTCCCACCACCCGCGGAGCCACCCGCCGCGTCACCACCTGCTGCCGAGCTCCCACCGCCCGAGGAGCCACCTGCCGTCGAGCTCCCACCGCCCGCGGAGCCACCTCCCTGATTCGCACCGCCTGCTGCTCCGCCACCACTCGCCGGAGCAAGGCATCGGCCCTCGACGCAGACGTTTCCTCCCGCACAGCCTGTGTCGGTCGTGCACGGCTCCGTCGTCGGCGAGAAGCAGCCGGCCAGCGAGACAAGGCTCACCCAGAACGGGAAGGCTCGGGAGCCCGCCCGGTACGAACGCAGCGAAGTTGTCATGGTGCGTGGGCCCCTGTGCAATCGCTGTGCACAGCGACCCACACGAGCCAACGCCGCGACTTCCAACGAAAGTGAAACCCGTCAGCGGCGGCGAGGGTGATTCGGCAATGGCGGGTGAGCTGCGCGCCGCCAAGGCGCTGTCAGCGACGCGCGACCGCTCCCAGGGTCACGGGTCGGCCGTCACCACGGCCACGCCGGCGGCCAGCTCCTCGGCCTTCGCCTGGCTGAGCAGCTCGTACGAGCCCGGGCTGTTGCGCAGCGTGGCGTTGAAGAGCCCGACCGCGAAGTGGTTCATCAGCGGCTGCGCCACCGCCGCGCTGGGCGAGGTGGGCCCGCACCCGTCGTTGAGCACGCTCTTCACGCTCGCGCCGGGAATGTCGAGCTTGATGCCGTCGGACACCGAGGCCAGGTCGAACGCGCAGATGTCCGAGAAGGTGAAGTGGCCGCCGGTGGTGATGTCGAGCAGCCAGCGCGGCTTCTTCATCGCCGCCCAGGTGGGCGCCACGTTCGAGTCCCACTCCAGCGTGCGGTCGCCGTGCGCCGCCTGCACCATCACCGGAATGCCCAGGTCGGGCTTGCCGAGATCGATGAAGAACAGGTCGGTCGACGGAGGCGCCTGCGGCACGATGACCTTCACCCGCTTGTCGATGGCCGCCACGCGCAGCGACGTCAGCGCGCCGAAGCTGTGGCCGGTGACCCCCACGCGCTCGGGGTCGATCATCCCGAAGAGGGGGTCGCCCTCGGGCAGGCGCTGGTACGCGGTGATGAGGTACTGCGCGTCGACCGGGCGGGTGCCGATGCCGATGCCCACGTCCTGCAGTTGGTTGCGCACGGCGTAGTCGAGCGTGCCGCCCTCGTGGTCGGCCGAGACGACCACGTACCCGTGCGAGGCCAGCAGCACCGTATAGAAGGTGGACTGCCAGCGAATCGCGCCCTGGCCGTGGCTGAAGACGATGAGCGGGAACGGCCCGTGTGACTTCGCGGGCGGCGCGTCGCGCACCGCGGCCGTCTCGAGCAGCGGCACCGAGGCGGGGAACGTCTTGAGCTGCTCCTCGGTGAAGCGGTCGCGAATGTCGTAGCTGACGGTGGGCTGGCCGCGGGTGGCCTGCGTCGCGGGGTACCAGATCTCCGTCACCAGCAGCCGCGGCGAGCCGTCGGGCTTGGGGCGGCGCCGGTCTTCATGCGTGACGGTGCGCACGCCGACGGCGAAGGGGCCGAACTTCGAGGGCGCTGGCGCCGCGGTGGGGCCCGCCGGCTCGAAGGGCAGCGCGTCAGGCGCAGCGGGTGGACTGCAGGCCACGACCGAGAGACAGAGGAACGGGAGCGCGCGCGTCATCACTTCACCTTCAGGAAGCCCTCGAGCGGCTTCTTCTCGTCTGACTTCTTCGCCGCGGTCCACTCGATGAGCGCGGCCTGCCACGACACCTTCGTCTCGGTGGGCGCAGGGTCGGCCTTGTTCAGCGCGAAGCCGTCACCGCCCAGGTAGAGGTAGTCGGTGGTCGCCACGGTGTACGTCTTCTTCGGGTCCAGCGCCGTGCCCTTCGCGTCGACCCAGCCCTCGCCTTTGGGCTTCATGCCGGCCACGCGCGCCTCGGTGTTGCCGAGCGCCGCCAGCAGCGCCTCACCGCTCACCTTCGCGATGACCACCTGGTTGTCGAAGGGCACCAGGTCGTAGATCGACGCCTTCGTCACCGGGCCGGCGGGGAGCGCCTGGCGCACGCCCTTGCGGTTGAGCAGCGCGACGTCGGTCTTGAACTGCTCCCTGAGCGAGGTGGTGAGCCAGTGCGACATCGCCGCCGACTCCTGCTCGACGCCGGCCTTCGAGAAGCCGATGGTGCCGCCGAGCGCCTCGTCGAGCTTCTGCTTCCACCCGTCCACCAGCGCCTTCGCCTTCGCGTCGGCCGGCGGCGCGCCCTCGGAGTTCACCTCGACCATCGAGACGGCCGTCGTCACCTGCACCGGCGTCGTGGACAGCGTCACCGTCAGCGCCACCTTCGCGTACTGCGACAGCCGGCTCCCCGGGTAGACGAGCCGGGTGCCTTCGGCCGAGTCGGGGAAGGGCGCGTCACAGCGGCGGCCGGCGAAGAAGGTGATGTTCCAGTCGGCGTGGCCGGCCAACATCGCGGGCGCGTCGTTGAGGCAGCCGTCGCTCACGATGCCGATGACGTGCGGGTTGGCGTTCTTCACCTCGGGCATCACCAGGGCGAGCGCCTCGGCCTCGTCGATGGCCTTGAGGCCCTGCATGCGGCCGGGCATCGGCGTCACCGTCGCCTTGCGCGCGGCCAGCCCGATGATGGCGACCCGCACCCCGCTGCGCGTCAGCACGCGGAAGCTGCCCAGGCCCAGCGCCTTGCCCTCGTCGGTCTCGGCCACCAGGTTCGCGGCGAGGTAGGGGAAGCCGGCCTTCGCGCGGTTGGCGACGAACTGCTCGCGGCTCCAGTCGAGCTCGCGGTTGCCGAGCGCCGAGGCCGCGTAGCCCATGTGCCGCATCAGCTCGGCCGCGGGCTCTCCCTTGAAGTAGCTCGAGATGGCCTGGCCGTTCGCGTTGTCGCCGGTCGACACCACCACCGTGGAGTCCTTCTCGCACGCCGCGTCGCCGCTGGCCGCGAGCGGGCCGGCGCAGTGGCCCTCGTTGGCGACCCACCGGCCCAGAATCTCGGCCGCGCCGCCGCGCGACTGCCCCTCGTCGGTGACGGGCAGCAGGTAGCCGTTCTCGGCGCCGGTGATGAGCACGGTGACGCGCTCCTGCTTCAGCGTCGCGGGGTCCACGGGCGCCGCCGCGTGGGTGTCAGGCGCCTCTTTCTTGTCTGGGCACGCGAGGAGCGGCAGCACGGCGAGGAGGACGAGGGCTCGGCGCATCATGGCCGCGCTCGATAGCACGCCGTCGTCGTGACGCCACCACGGGCGGCCAGCTATGAACGCCGGGTGCTCTTCTTCGCCCTGTGGTGTCTGCAGGGTCGGCCCATGCGCAGCGCCTTCGACGAGCTCGCCGCGTTGGGCGTCGGGGTGCAGTTGACGCCGGGCAATGAGCCGACGGTCGGCTTCGCCGAACACGTGAAGGCCGGGGCCGTGCCCGTTCGCACCCACCATGGGTTCTCGTTCAAGGCCCACCGCCTGCTGCGCTCCCCGCACGTCGCCGAGGTGCACGTCTCGATGAACGATGGCCGGCACGACTCGCACCGCCCCTTGCGCGCCGACGCGTTCGGGCTGGCCTGGGCCAGGGAGCGCGCGCGCGACGGCGTGCCGCTCATCTACGAGGCCCACCTTCACCGCGCCGGCGATGAGGCCCGGCGCGCGCAGCTCGACCTGGTTCATGAGGCCTTCTCATGAGCGCGCCCATCACCTCGACGCCGTTCGTCTTGCGCCAGTGGTCGCTCGAGCACGAGGTGAGGCCGACCGTCGAGGAGGTCTTCGCCGAGCGCCCGGCCGTGCAGTCGATTCTGCTGTGCGTCGCCCAGTACTGGGCCGACGAGGCCGACGACGCCGTGCACGGGCACCTGGTGTTCTCGAGCCGCGCCACGCCGAGGTGGCCGCACCGCTGCGACGACACCTACGAGGGCACCCGCGGCGACGGCGACCTCTGCTCCTCCTGTGCGTGGGACTCGACGCCCGAAGGCCTGACGACGTGGGTCTCGTGGGACGACAACGGCGTCGCGATTCGGGCCTGGCAGGCGCTCTGCGCCGAGGGCGCCTCGCAGGAAGATGACCCCAACACCGTCTATTCTCCCGTGGTGCTGGCCCGGCGCACCGGCGCCTCGTTCTCGCTCGAGCGGGTGGGCGCCCTGATGCGGCCCTGGCTCGACCTGCCGGGGACTGCGCTGCCGGCGTGGTTTCAAGACGCGGGGGCGAGCCCCGAGCTCGTCACCCCCGCCTCACGCGACGCCGAGGAGCAGCCCTTCCGAGACGCCATCGCGCGCTCGCCGTTCGATGACGGGCCCCGACTGGTCTTCGCCGATTGGCTATTGCAGCGGCAGGACCCGCTGGGCGAGTTCATCTCGTTGTCGCTGGCGAAGGCGCGCACGCCGGACCTCGAGGCGCGCCGTCGGGTGCTGCACGCCGCCCATGCCCAGGCGTGGTTGGGGGCGCTGTCGAAGGTGGTGTCGCCCGACGGGGCCGACTTCTCGCGTGGGCTCTTGACCGGCGCGACCGTGCACTTCGACGCGTCGACCCGTCCGCTCGCCTCGAGCCCGCTGTTCTCCACCGTCGAGACGCTGCGCTTCGGCCCGACCAGCGAGGTGGTGTTCTCGAAGTCCATGACGGCGCTGCGCGCGGTCGTCGGGCTTCGCGCGAAGAGCCCTCCGCTGCCGGCCTCGGTCGCCTCGGTCGCGTGTCCCGTCGAGGTGGCCTGCGCCGGGCTGCCGGCGCACGTCACGGCGCTGACCGCGGTGTGCGGGCCCGGGCAGTCCGAGGCCGCGGCGCTGGCCGCGCTCGACCGGGCAGGGGTGCTCCCGCGGCTGACGCACCTGAGCCTGGTGCGCACCGAGCCCTTCGAGGGCGCCCCCGTTCCTCTTCGGCGCGAGAACGTGCCGGCCTCGTTCGCGGTGGGCGGCTGGTCGGAGGGTCAGCAGCCCACGGGCTGGTGGCTCGACGCCGAAGGTGGGCTGCGGCTGATGGGGCTGTCGCGGTGGTCGGATTCGGCCTCGGCGATCGCCCTGGCGAGCGTGCTCCCGCCCTCAGCGCTCCGCCTGGTGCCGGGCCCGCTGTGGAGCCCCTCGATCCAGGAGGTGGCGGCGCTCGAGGCGGCGCTGAAGACGCCGGTGTCGGTGATCGACGCGAAGGCCGTCGAGGAGCCCGCCCCGTTGGACCCGCCCACACGCGCCCCGCCGGTGGCGATGCCAGTTCACGTCGACCCCATCACCCGCGCGGTGCAGCTCGAGTTGCCTTCGGGGCCCGACGCTGGGCCAAAGCGGGGGAGCAGGGCGCCTCCCCTCACCGTCGTGTTCCTCGCGCTCGGCGTGCTGGGCCTCGTCGCGCGTGCGTGCGCGACCGCCGGCTGAAACCCCGGTCGCCAGCCCCTGTAACCCGGGTAGCACCAGCCCCGCCGGCGCGACGCCCAAGCCTCGGAAAATGCGGTCGCCCGTGGGGTGGCCCCTGCCTTGCTCTGCTCCTCCCCTGAACCCGACGAACACAGAGGACACACGAGCCATGAAGACGACCTGGACGATGCGGAGTGTGGTGGCGGCCCTGACGGCGCTGGTGGTGCTGGGCGGCTGCGGCGGCGCCTCGGTCGACGAGTTCCGCGAGGCCGCGCCGTCGTCCCTGGGCATCGACATCGCCATGCGCAAGGGCAAGGGCCAGGCCCTGGGGCTGGGAGAGCCTGCGTTGATGCCCGGCGCGACCGGCCTCGCCGCCTACCTCGTCAACGGCAACGTCGCCCTGGTGTTGGGGACGGTGGCGACGGTGGTGGCCACCGAGCCGAAGAAGCTGACCGCGAAGGCCGCCGAGTGGGGCCCGGTGAGCAAGCCGCTGTGGAAGAACGAGTTCACCCTGTCGATGACCCGCAACGGCGGCACGTACACCTACGAAGGCAAGGGCCGCCCCCGCGCAGGCGGTGAGTTCACCTCGGTCATCACCGGCACGCACACCCTGACGGCCACCGGCTCCGAGGGCAGCTTCACGCTCGACTACGACGGCCTGCAGAAGCTCTCCGATCCGCCGAACACCGTGGGCAAGGCCGTGGTGACCTACACCCGCACCCGCGCTGGAGACCTCACCCTCGCCATCGACTTCGTGCAGACCGGCGCCCCCGACAGCCCCAAGCGCACCGACAGCAAGTACACCTTCAGCCAGGTGCAGAACGGTGAAGGGCACCTCGAGTTCGTCATCGACAGCAACTACGTGTCGCGCTCGGCGGCGCTGGAGCGCCTGAGCATCAAGTCGCGGTGGACGTGGGCCGGCTCGGGGCGCTCCGACGTCGTCGGCAGCAACGGCGACCTCACCACCCCGGTGCAGTTCACCGAGTGCTGGGACACCGCGCACAACCGCACTCACTACAACGACACCCTCAACCTCTTCCCCACCGAGGGCCTCGCTGGCGACTGCGTGTTCCAGGAGGCGAGCTTCTCGCGGCTCTGACGCCTCCAACGCCTCGAGACGCAGGGCGGAGTGGCCACGCGCCGCTCCGCCCTTTTTGCGTCGCCACGCGCGAGGAAGCGGGTAAGGGAGCCGCCCCCGCATGGCGACGTCCACCAGCTCCTGGCTCTCGAAGGCCCTCATCGCGCTCGCGGTGAGCGGCGGCGTCTTGTTGGGCGTGGGCGGCTTCACCTTCCGCTACGCGGCGGGGGCCTCGTACCTGCGCACGGCGCCCGAGGCCTGCGTCAACTGCCACATCATGCAGCCGCAGTACGACGGCTGGCTCAAGGGCCCGCACCACGACGTGGCGGTGTGCGTGGACTGCCACCTGCCGCAGGCCTTCGTGCCGAAGTACCTCACCAAGGCCGAGAACGGCTGGCGGCACGGCAAGCTCTTCACCACCCAGACCTTCGTCGAGCCGATTCAGATCGCCCCTGCGGGCCGTGAGGTGCTCCAGGCCAACTGCGTGCGCTGCCACGAAGCCCTCGTCTCGCACCTCGGCCCCGACGACGGGCTCCCCTGCGTGCACTGCCACGCCGACGTCGCGCACGGAGAACGGGCGGCCCTCGGCGGCCCGCTGCGCGTCAACCACACCGCCCCGAAGAAGACGCCATGACCAAGCCCCTGTCCCGCACCGCCCTCGCCCTCATCCTCCTCGCCGTCGCCGCTGGCACCGCCGGGGTCACCGCGCTCTTGACCAACATCTTCGAGCGCAAGGTGGAGCAGAAGACCGCCTTCGTGCGCGTGGTGGACGTCGGCGAAGACGACACCGACCCGGCGAAGTGGGGCCTCAACTGGCCCTCGCAGTACGACGGCTACCAGCGCACCGCGCTCAAGACGGCGACGCGCTTCGGCGGGCACGGCGGGAGCGAGGCGCTGCCCGACGAGAAGATCGAGCGTGACCCGTGGCTCAAGCGCATGTTCCTCGGGTACGCGTTCTCCATCGACTACCGCGACCGCCGCGGCCACGCGTACATGCTGGCCGACCAGGAGGCGACCGAGCGCCTGAAGAAGCCGCAGGCCGGCTCCTGCCTCCACTGTCACGCCTCGGTGATGCCGCTGTACCGCAAGCTCGGCGACGGCGACGCCATGGCCGGCTTCGAGAAGACGGCCTCGCTCAGCTACCAGGAGGCCAACAAGCTGCTGCACGACGATGGCCACGCCCACCCGGTCAGCTGCGTGGACTGCCATGACCCGAAGACCATGAAGCTCCGCGTCACCCGGCCCGGCTTCATCAAGGGCATTCAGGCCCTCGCGGCCTCGGACGCGCCGGTGCCCGCGCTCGACTCCATCACGCTGTGGCGGCAGGGCTCGAAGAAGGCGCCGTACGACCCGAACAAGGACGCCAGCCGCAACGAGCTGCGCAGCTACGTCTGCGGGCAGTGCCACGTCGAGTACTACTGCTCGTCGAAGATGCCGCTGACGTTCCCCTGGGGCAAAGGGCTGCGGGCCGACGACATCGAGGCGTACTGGAACGGCACCACCTTCCCCGACGGCACGCCGTTCAAGGACTACTCGCACGCCGAGACCGGCGCCCCGGTGCTCAAGGCCCAGCACCCCGAGTTCGAGCTGTGGAGCCAGGGCATTCACGCGCGCTCGGGCGTCTCGTGCGCCGACTGCCACATGCCCTACGGCCGCGAAGGCGCGACCAAGGTGTCGGACCACTGGGTGCGCAGCCCGCTCCTCAACGTGAACCGCGCGTGCCAGACGTGCCACCGCGCCTCGGAGGACGAGATGAAGGCGCGCGTCGACGTCATCCAGTCGCGCAACGCGGAGCTGATGCAGCGCGGCGGCGTGGCCATCGTCGACCTCATCGAGGACCTCTCGCGCGCGAAGGACGCAGGCGTCTCGGAGGCCGCCCTCGCGCCCGCCCTGGCGCAGCAGCGCAAGGCGCAGTGGCGGCTCGACTTCATCGCCGCCGAGAACAGCATGGGCTTTCACGCGCCGCAGGAGGCCGCCCGGGTGCTCGGCGAGGCCATCGACGACGCGCGGCAGGGCCAGCTGATGGTGGTGAAGGCGCGCGGCCAGTAGCGCCAGCGCCCGTCGTCAGTCGAACGCGCCCGACAGCATCACCCCTGCGCCGCCGGGGTGGACGGTCGGCGCCACCGTGAGCGACTTCTTTCGCGCCGAGAGCAAGAGCACGGCCCCGGTCACCGCCGTCGCCAGGCCCACCGCCAGCACCACCAGCGACACCCGCTGGAGCGAGGTGGCGGCGGCGGCCTCTTCGAGCAGGCCCTGCGGGCGCAGCGAGCCGTCGGGGTTCACGTGCAGCCCGGCGCCCGAGCGGCCGACGAAGAAGAAGACGCCGCCGACGGCCGTGAGCGCGCCGCCGACGCCGATGACGTTCAACGAGAAGCGCTTCTGGGAGCCGTACTCCGAGAAGAGGTGGTCGGGCTCCTCGGCGCGCGTGGGCACCGCGGTCGCGAGCGTCAAGATCATCGCCGCGGCGGCGGTTTTCTTGATCATCGCCCGCCCTCGCGTCTGATCACGCCACAACGCTGTCTCACCCTGAAGCACGCCAAGGAGCACACCATGCCCACCACCACGATGGCCACTGACTCGAAGCGCACCTGGGACGGGGTCGACCGCCGCACCGGCGTCACGCCCACGCCCCCGCTGTTCGGTGAGCTGCTGGTCGAGAGCAGCTGGCGCCCGGCCGACATCGTGCCCGCCGCGAGCGAGGGTTGGCTGCGCGCCTACGGCTACGCGAAGGACCGCCGCGACCGCTGAGCATTCGTCAGTGAACGATGAGCTGGTCGAGCGCCTTGAAGAGCTCCTCCAGCTTCGCGGGTGACAGTCGTCCCTGGGCCCGCCACACGGGCCTGCCTTGCTCGTCCATCACCATCACCGTCGACGTCCTGGGCGGCAGGTTCCACGGAGAGCCGCTCAGCTCGCCGGTGAAGTCGAGGTAGACGGGCACGTTGACCTGCTTCTCGATGTCCCTGACCGCGGTGAGCACGAAGTTGCGCGCGGGAAACCAGTTCCACGGGGCCACGTTGGCCACCGCCACCACCGCCACCTTGTCCTGCAGCCCCTCTCGCCGCCCCCGCTCCGAGAGCGCGTCTTTGACGTGCTGATTGAGCGCCGTGGAGTCGCGGTCCTCGTAGAAGAGGACCGTCGGCTTCGACCAGAGCGCACTCAGCCGCACCGGCTTTCCATTTGAAGTCTCGAGCGTGGCAGTCATCGCGACACCTCCGTCGGCGGCGTTCGTCGGGGCCTGCGCCGTCATCACCAGCACGAGCAGGCCCGGGGCGTGGCGGAGCAGGGTCGGCATTGCACAAGATTCGTACAAACGTTAAACAAACCCTGCAACGTTTTCGGGGCGGGCGCATCCAACAGGCAGGAGGAGAAACCGATGACCACGATCGCGACATCGAGTGTTCCCATGCGCGCCGAAGCGGCTCTGGCCTCGTTCCAGCTCGAGCTGGAGCGCTCGCTGGCCGAGCTGCTGGTGCTGCCGGACGAAGTGGGCATGGACCCCCGCTGGGCGCGGGCCATGGTGGAGCTGCGCAGCTACGCGCTGCGGCCCGCCAAGCGCGTTCGACCGACGCTGCTGGTGACGGGCTGGGCCCTGGCCTCGAATGAGCTGCAGCGCGGGGTGCCCGAGGGCGTCGGGGCGTTCGCCGCGGGCCTCGAGCTGCTCCACACCTTCATGTTGATTCACGATGACGTGGCCGATCGCGCCGTCACCCGGCGGGGTGGGCCCGCGCTCCACCGCACGCTGTCCGACGGTCGGGTGGGCGAAGACCTGGCGGTGGTGGTGGGCGACTACGTCTACGCGCGCGCCGTCGAGGTGATGCTGTCGTCGGGCCTGCCGAACGCCGCCGCCGCGACCCGGTACATGATGGGCATCTGCCGCCACACCGCGGTCGGCCAGTACCTCGACCTCGACCTCGCCCGCACCCACCTGCGCGACGTCACCATCTTCCAGACGCTCAAGGTGGCCAACCTCAAGACGGCCCGGTACGGCTTCGTGGCGCCCCTGGTGGCGGGCGCGATGCTCGGTGGGGCCGCGCAGCCGCTCCTCGATCAGCTCGAGCGGGTGGGGCGGGCCGCGGGCCTGGCCTTTCAGCTCCGCGACGACCTCATCGGGTTGTTCGGTGACGACGCCATCGCTGGCAAGGCCGGCGGCGGTGACTTCATCGAGGGCAAGCGCACCTTCCCGGTGTTGGCCGCCTGGACGCGCGCGGACGACGCGGGGCGCGCGCGCCTCGAGCAGCTGTGGCACGGCGAGGCGCGCGACGCGAAGGCGCTCGAGGCCGCCCGTGCCGAGGTGACGCGGTGGGGCGGGCGCGACGCCACCCAGCGCCTCATCGACCGCAGCACCCGCGCGGCCCGGCGAGTGCTCGAGCAGCTCCCCTCGGGCTCGGGCGCGCGGGAGGGGCTCGACGGCCTGATGGCCCGCATGACCCGGAGGGCCAGTTGAGCCGCGCCATCGTCATCGGCGCCGGCGTCGGCGGGCTGACCGCGGCCATGAAGCTCGCCCACCAGGGCTGGCAGGTGGACGTGTTCGAAAAGCAGGCCGTGCCGGGTGGGCGCTGCGGCCGCGTCGAGGCCGGGGGCTTCCGGTGGGACCTGGGGCCCACCATCATGCTGATGCCCTTCGTCTTCGAGCAGGCCTTCGCGTCGGTGGGCCGCCGCCTCAGCGACTACCTCACGCTGGTGCGCTGCGACCCCAACTACCGCGTCACCTTTCACGACGACTCCACCCTCACGCTCAGCACCGAGCTGACGAAGATGCGCGACGAGCTCGAGCGCCTCGAGCCCGGCAGCTTCGAGCGCTACCTGCGCTTCCTCGCAAAGGGGCGCGACCGCCACGACACCTCGATGGAGCGCTTCGTCGGCAAGCACTTCGACTCGCTCGCCCAGTTCCTCTCGCCGTCGAACCTGCCGCACGCGCTGCGCATCGGCGCGCACCAGAAGCTCTACGCGCAGGTCTCGAAGTCCTTCCATGACGAGCGGCTGCGCCAGGCGATGTCGTTCCAGACGATGTACCTGGGCGTGTCGCCCTACGAGGCGCCGGCGGTGTTCTCGCTGCTGCCGTACACCGAGCTGGTCGTCGGCATCTGGTACCCGATGGGCGGCATGGGCGCGATTCCCCGCGCGCTCGAGAAGGTCTGTGGCGAGCTCGAGGTGGGCCTCCACTACGGCCAGGCGGTGAAGCGGGTGGTGCTCGAGGGCGGCGTCGCCACGGGCGTCGAGCTGGCCGACGGCTCCATCGAGCGCGCCGACGTGGTGGTGTGCAACGCCGACTACCCGTGGGCCCAGAAGCACCTCATCGACCCCGCGGTGTCGTCGCACCCCGAGCTCGAGCAGAAGCGCTACACCTCGTCGGGCTACATGCTCTACCTCGGCCTCAAGCGCCGCTACGACGAGCTGCTGCACCACAACATCTTCTTCGGCGGTGACTTCGAGGGCAGCTTCCGCGACATCTTCGAGGCGCTGAAGGTGCCCGAGGCGCCGAGCTTCTACGTCAACGCCCCCGCCCACCTCGACCCGTCGATGGCGCCGGAAGGCAAAGACGCCCTCTACGTGCTGGTGCCCGTGCCCCACCGCGCCCCGCACCTCGACTGGAAGGTCGAAGGCCCGAAGGTGCGCGCGAAGGTGTTCGCGCGGCTGGCGGCGCTCGGCCTGGGCTCGCTCGAGGCGGACATCGAGGTGGAGCGCGTCGTCACGCCCGACGACTGGGAGCGCGAGCTCAACCTCGAGCGCGGCTCGAACTTCGGCCTCGCCCAGAACATGTTCCAGATCGGCCCCTTCCGCCCGAAGGTGTGGGACGACCGCATCACCAACCTCTTCTACTGCGGCGCCTCGGTGCAGCCGGGCACCGGCGTGCCGACGGTGATGATCTCGGCCGAGCTCTGCGTGCAGGCCATCGGTGAGCGCGCGCAGCCCGGGCCGGCGCAGCGCACGGCGCGGGTGAGCCCCGAGGTGAAGGAGCCCTCGCTGGCCGCCGCGCGCGAGGTGGCGCCATGACGAACGCGCTCGCGATGACGTCGTCGCCCCTGCTGGCCGAGGGCTACCAGCGCGCCAGGGCGCTCACGCGTTTTCACGCGAAGTCGTTCTTCTTCTCCAGCGTGGCCCTCTTCGGCGCCCGCCGCCGCGGCGCGTTCGCGCTCTACGCCTTCTGCCGCCGCCTCGACGACCTCGTCGACGGTGACAACCAGGGGGATGGGTCGGTCGCCGCGCCGGTGGCCCTGCCGTCGCAGCTGGCCGACCGGCTCGCGCTCGCGCGGCAGGCGGTGTCGTCGCTCTACGGCGCACCCTCGTCGGCGACGGTGTGGAAGGCGCTGCCCTGGCACGAGGCCGAGGTGGCCGCCTTCCGCGACACCGTGGAGCGCTACGCCATTCCCGAGCGGCCCTTCCAGGAGCTCATCTCGGGCATGGAGATGGACCTCACCAGGTCGCGCTATGCGACCTTCGACGAGCTCCACCTCTACTGCTACCGGGTCGCGGGCGTGGTGGGCGAGATGATGACGCCGGTGCTGGGCCACGCCGACCCGCGGTGCCTGCCCTTCGCGGCCGACCTCGGCGTCGGCATGCAGCTGACCAACATCTTGCGCGACGTGAAGGAGGACCTGCTGCGGGGCCGCGTCTACCTCGCGGCTGACGAGCTGGCGGCGTTCGGGCTCGGCGAGGCCGACCTGCAGGCCCTGGCGCGCGGCGAGGCGCTCGGGCGCCGCGGGGGTGAGGCCTGGGTGGCCTTCATGCAGTTTCAGCTCGCCCGCGCCCGCGCCTACTACCAGCGCGCCCTCTTCGGGGTGCCTGACCTGCGCGGCTTCGGCAGCAAGAACCTGGTGCGGTTGATGGGGGCCGTCTACGGCGGCATCCTCGAGGCCATCGAGGCGCAGGGGTACGATGTGTTCTCGGCCCGCGCGCGCGTCTCGTTCGCCGGCAAGCTGCGCCGCGCCCTCTCGGTGCTGCTGACGCCCGCCCCGCGCGCGACGGGGCCGGCCTCGTCGGTCGTCATCCCCACGCTCGAGGTCCCGCTCCAGCTCGTCGAACGAAAGGGGGCGCCATGAGCCGCATCCTCAACCGTGTGCCGCGCAGCTCCCGCTTGTCGGGCTTCCACCGCCTGACAGTGCAGGAGCGCCGCGACAAGCTCGTCGAGACCACCTGGCTCACCGACGAGCGCGCGGCGTCGCTCGAGCAGCCCGCCTGTGGGCTCTCGGAGCACGACGCCGACGCGATGATCGAGAACGTGGTGGGCCTGCACGCCCTGCCGCTGTCGGTCGCCCTCAACTTCCGCGTCAACGGCGCCGACCGGGTGGTGCCCATGAGCGTGGAGGAGCCCAGCATCGTCGCCGCCGCCAGCTCCGCCGCCCGGCTCACCCTCGCCGGAGGCGGCTTCTGGGCCCGGTGCGACGAGCCGGTGCTGACCTGTCAGGTGCAGCTGCTCGACGTGGCCGACCCCGAAGCGGGCCAGGCGCGCATCCTCGCCGCCAAGCCCGAGCTGCTCGCGCTGGCCGACTCGTTCATTCCCCGAATGGTGAAGCGGGGCGGCGGCGCGCGAGACCTCGAGGTGCGGGTGCTCAGCGAGCTGGTGGTGGTGCACGTGCACGTCGACGTGCGCGACGCCATGGGCGCCAACACCGTCAACACCGTCGCCGAGGGCCTCGCCGACCGCCTCGCCGAGCTGGCCCGGGGCCGGGTGGGCCTGCGCATCCTCACCAACCTGTCCGACCGTCGGAAGGTGACCGCGGGGTGCCGGGTGCCGGTCGAGGCCCTCGCGTCTCGGGACTTCCCCGACGGGGCCTTCGTCGCGCGGCGCGTCGTCGAGGCGCAGCGCTTCGCCGAGCTCGACCCCTACCGGGCGGTCACCCACAACAAGGGCGTCATGAACGGCGTTGACGCGGTGCTGGTGGCCTTCGGCAACGACTGGCGCGCGGTCGAGGCCGGCGCCCACGCGTGGGCCGCGCGCGGCGGCGCCTACCGCCCGCTCACCCGGTGGTGGGTCGAAGGCGACGCGCTGGTCGGTGAGCTGACGCTGCCCATGGCGACCTCGACGGTGGGCGGCGCGGCGCGCACGCACCCCGGGGTGAAGCTGGCGCTGGAGCTCGCGCACGTCAGCTCGGCGAACGACCTCGGCGCCCTCGCGGCGGCGGCCGGCCTGGCGACGAACCTGGCCGCGCTCCGGGCGCTGTCCACCGAGGGCATCAACCGCGGGCACATGGCGCTGCACGCCCGCCGGGTGGCGGCCGAGGCCGGCGCGGCGCCAGCGCAGGTGGCCGTCGTCGCCGCCCAGCTGTCGGCCGAGGGCTGCTACCGCCCGGAGCGCGCCCGCGTCATCGTCGCTGAGCTGGCCGAGGAGGCCCGGGCGTGAAGCGCGTGGCCGTCATCGGAGGTGGAATCGGCGGGCTCACGGCCGCGGGCGTGCTCGCGCGCACGGGCCACCAGGTGACGCTCTTCGAGGCGACCGGCGTGCTGGGCGGCAAGGCGGGCACGGTGTCGGTGGACGGCCTGGTGTTCGACACCGGCCCCACCGTGATGACGATGCCCGACACCGTGCGCGCCACCTTCGTCGAGCTCGGCGCCGAGGACCTGATGCCCCAGCTGGTGCGCCTGCCGCTCCAGACGCACTACCGCTACGCCGACGGCCGCGAGTTCCACTGCTGGGAGGACCTCGACCGCGCCGCCGAGAGCGCCGCGCGGCTCCACCCCGACGACGGTGGGGGGCTGCGCGCCTTCTTCGCCGACGCCGAGCAGGTGTACCGCGCCGCCGGCCAGCCCTACCTCGAGGCGCCGTACCAGACGATGATGGGCTTCATGGCCCGCGCCGCGCGCAACGGCCTGGGCACGCTGCTGACCGGCTTCAAGCTCTCGACCCTCGACGCGCTGGCGAAGCAGCACTTCCGCGGGCCGCACCTGCGGCAGTTCGTCAACCGCTTCGCCACCTACGCCGGCGCCTCGCCCTACGAAGCCAACGCGGCGTTCGCGATGATCGCCCACATCGAGCGGGCCTTCGGCGTGCACCACGTCGTCGGTGGGCTGGGCGCCCTGGTTGACGCGCTCGCGACCGCCGCGCAGCGCAACGGCGTCGAGGTGGTGCTGGGCGCGAAGGTGCAGCACGAGAAGCGGGGCAGGGGCTTCGTGGTGTCAGCGCGCGAGTTCGACGCGGTGGTGGTGAACGCCGACCCGCTCGAGCTGCAGCACCGCAGCGCCGACCCGCTCACCATGTCGGGGTACGTCGCGATGTTCGCGGCGCCCACGCGCCTCTCGCTCCCGCACCACACCATCCTCTTCGCGGCCGACTACCCCGCTGAGTTCGCGGCGCTCGCGGCCGGGCGCCTGGCCGACGAGCTCACCATTCACCTCTGCCACCCGGCCGCCACCGACGCCTCGATGGCGCCGGCCGGCCGCAGCGGGCTGTACGCGATGGTGAACGTGCCGCCGTTCCGCGCTGGCGAAGAGGCGGCGTGGCAGACGCACGCGCGCACCCTCGAGGCCCACGTGAGGGCGCGGCTCCTGGCGATGGTGCCCGAGCTGGCCGGGGTGCCGCTGTCGCTGGTGGCCGAGCGCACGCCCGTCGATCTCGCGAACAAGGGTGCGCCGCGCGGCTCCATCTACGGCTACCTGCCTCACGGCAAGTTCGGCCCGTTCCGCCGGCCGTCGATGCGCGGCGCCGACCCCGGCGTCTTCTTCGCGGGCGGCGGCACCCACCCGGGCGGCGGCGTGCCGCTGGTGATGCTGTCGGGCCGCTTCGCCGCGGGCCTCACCACCGCCCACCTGGGAGGCCGCTCATGAACCGCCTCGAGCTGCCGTCGAAGAGCGGGGCGTACCGCTGGTACTACGCCGACGTCACCGCGGGCGAGGTGAGCGCGGTCTTCATCTTCATGGTGGGGAGCATCTTCTCGGCGCGCTACTCGGCCTCGCTCAAGAAGGGCGGGCTGCCGCGCGAGCACGCGGCGGTGAACTTCGCGCTCTACGAGAACGGGGTGCGCCGGTGCTGGGTGCTGACCGAGTACCAGGCCGTCTCGCTCGCCGAAGACGGCCGCACCCTGCGCATCGGCGCGTCGTCGCTGCGCTACCACGACGGGGCGATGACGATGCAGGTGAAGGACAAGACGACGCCGTGGGGCACGCCGACCGAGGCGAGCCTGCACTTCACGCCCGTGGCGCCGCTGGGCCCCGAGCTGCGCCTCGTCGACGGCCTGTCGCACCACTGGCGCCCCATCTGCGCGCGCGGCGACGCCCGCGTGACGGTGCCCACCCACGGCGTCGACGTGCGCGGCCTCGGCTACCACGACGGCAACCACGGCGAGGTGGCGCTCGGCGGCGACCTCTCGGGCTGGCAGTGGGCGCGCACCCATCGCCCTGGCCACACCGAGATCCGCTACCAGCCCTGGGGCGGGAGCCCCGGCCTCACCGTGCGGGCGACCGACGGCCTGGTGCAGGTCGAACGAGGTGAGGCCCCCGCGCAGCCCTCGTCGCGCACCGCGTGGGGCCTGCGGGTGCCCGAGCGGCTCGCCGTCGGCGACGCGCCGGTGCTCCTCGAGTCTTCTCCCTTCTACGCGCGCCTCGAGGCCGGCGCTGGTGACGCGCAGTCGCTGGGTGAGGTCGCGGACTTCGCCCGGTTCCACAGCCCCACCATCCGGTGGATGGCGAACTTCAGGACCCGCTACTCGAAGGAAGGTGCCCCATGACCGCGCTCGTCACGCTCTGGGCCCTGGTGGCGTCGTGCTTCACGGGGGTGGCGCTGGTCCGCCTCTGGCGCGCGCGCCCCGCGTTGCCCCAACGGTCGCGTCGGCGGCCTCACGTGCTGTTGCTCCGGCCGGTCGACGCGCCGACGCCGCTGGAGATCGAGAACCTCGGCGCGCCCATCGACTACCCGGGCACGCTGACCCACGTGGTGGTGTCGCCGTTTCGGCCCAGGCTGGAGTCGGCGAACGTGCGCTGGCTCGCCTCGGACCCGCTGTCTCGCAACCGCAAGGTGGGCCACCTCGCCTACGCCCTCGCCACGCTCCAGGCCGCGCGGGCATCGCGGCGCGCCGACGAGCCGCTCATCGACGAGGGCCCCGCCGCGATGACCTCGACCGGGGACCAGGTGGTGCTGTGCGTTGACGCCGACGTGCGGGTGGACGCCGCGCTCATCGGGGCGCTGGTCGACGAGCTCCACGCCGGCGCGGCGCTCTCTTCGGCGGCGCCCAGGCCCAGCGTGTCGAGCTCGCTGGCGGGCAAGGCGGTGCGGGGCCTGCTGGTGCAGTCACACCACGCCTTCGAGGTCATCGACGTGATGAGCGCGGGCGCGCGCGCCATCTGCGGCAAGGCCATCGCCTTGTCGCCGGCCGCGGCCGCGGAGCTGGTGAAGCTGGCCGACTGCATAGGCGAAGACCTCGAGCTGGCCCACGTGCTCCACCAGCAGGGCCTGCCGGTCACGCTGGCGAGGGCGACCGCTGCGGTGCCGCAGGCAGACCAGGTCGCCGGCGGCCCCGTGGTGGCCCGCTTCACCCGGTGGATGCAGGTGCTCCGCGCGCACCGCCCGGCGCTGTTCCCCTCGGTGCCGCTGCTGTTCGCCCCCACGCCGGTGCTGATGGTGCTCGCGTCGGTGGTGGCGACGCCTCCCGCCGCCGTCGCGCTGTGCGCCCTGGTCGCGCTCCGCATCACGCTCGCGAACCGGCAAGACCGTCGCGGCGGCCTGCGCTTCGAGTGGCTGCTGGCCGAGCTGCTGTTGCTCGGCTGTTGGGTCAACGCGCTCTGGCAGGGCTCCACCGTCTCGTGGCGGGGCCGTCGCTTCGCCCTCGAGGCGGGCGGGCGCATGGTGGCGCTGCCGGCGCCGGGGAGGGCCCGATGATTCGCGATGACAAAGGCGGCCTCTTCACCTCGGTCATCGACTGGTACGTCGGCCGCAAGGTGCGCCGCGCGTTTCGGGGCGTCTGGGTGCGGGGCGAGCTGCCGGCCGCGAGCCAGGGGCTGGTGGCCTACCTGAACCACTCGAGCTTCTGGGACGGCTTCGTCGCGCACCAGCTCGGCAAGCTCGCCGGGTGGGACGCCTACGCCCTGATGGCCGAAGAGAACCTGGCGAAGTACCGCTTTCACACGCGCATCGGCGCGTTCAGCATTCGGCGCGGTGACGCGCGCTCGGCCGTCGAGACGCTGCGCTACGCGAAGTCGGTGCTCGCGCGCCCCAACGCCTGCGTCGTCATCTTCCCTCAAGGAGAGCTCCGCCCCGGCCAGGGTCCCCTCGGGGCGCTCTCACGTGGCGTCGAGGTGCTGGCGCGCACCGCCAGGACGCCGTGCGTGCCGATCGCGCTGCGCTACGCCTTCCTCGAGCACGAGCACCCTGACGTGTTGGTCGAGGTCGGCGCGCCGCACCCGCCAGGCGCCCTCTCGACGTATGCAGAGGGCCTCGAAGCGGTGTACCAGCGGGTGATGTCGGCGCGGTCCACCGAAGGCTTCACCCTGCGCATCCGCGGCCGCACCAGCGTTCAGGAGCGATGGGACGCCGTGCGCAGCCTGCCCGCCCCCAACCCCGAGGAGCCGCGGCACCCCGCGGCGCACGTGGAATGAAGCGGACCTACCGAATCAACGTCGCGGCCGAGATGAGCGGCGTGTCCGAGGGCCTCATTCGTGCGTGGGAGCGCCGCTACGGCGTGCTCAAGCCGAAGCGCACGCCCTCGGGCTACCGGGCCTACACGCCGGCCGACGTGGCGGTGCTCAAGCGCCTCAAGCAGGTGACGTCAGAGGGCGTCAGCATCGCCGAGGCGGTGAAGCTGCTGCCGCTCATCAAGCGAGAAGTGAAGGAGCTCCACGCCGCGGCGTCGTCGCGGTCGATCCCCCGCGCGCCCAAGGCGGGCAAGAGCGAGAAGTGGCGCCACGACATGCTCGTCGCGGCCCAGCGGCTCGACCAACAGGCGCTCGAGGCGGTGCTCGACGAGGCGGTGGCGTCACTGCCCCCGGTGGCGCTGTGGGACGAGGTGCTGGCGCCCCTGCAGCGTGAGGTGGGGGAGCGCTGGCACCAGGGCACCTTCACCATCGCCGAGGAGCACCTCGTCACCCAGGCCGTGAAGCAGTGCGTGTTGACGTTGCTCCATCAGGCCCCGCGGCGCTCGAAGCGGCACGTGGTGTGCGCCTGCTTCCCCGACGAGGACCACGAGCTGGGGTTGTTGGCGGCGGCCCTGCGCTTTCGGCACGCCGGGTGGCGGGTGACGTTCCTCGGCGCCCGCACGCCGGCCGAGCACCTGGCTCGCGTGGTGCGGGTGGTGCGGCCCCAGGTGGTGGCGCTCAGCAGCGTCAACGACGAGGGCGCCGAGCACTTCGAGCAGACGCTCACCGAGCTGACCCGCGAGCGCGGCGACGACGCCAGCTTCGTGGTGGGCGGCCGCGGGGCGGAGCAGCACGCGAAGCTGGCGGCGAAGCTCGGAGTGCGGCTGGTCACCACGCCCGAGGGGTGGGACGCGCTCCTGGGCAGAGGCTCACTCGCAGGTGAGCCCGGCGTCTCCGAGGACGCAGCGGGTCTGCGTGACGGTGGCCGGGCACGAGAACTCGACGACCAGGCGCCCTGAGTCGGGGCTGCAGCGGAGAATCTGCAGGCCGCCGTCCGGGTCGCAGCGCACGCGCCCGGCGTTGCTGCAGAAGTCGCCCACGGTGTTGCCGCGCGTGTCGCAGTCCACCGTGTCGCCGTTGCGCCGGCAGCCGTCGGGGCCCTTGCAGTCGCTCACCACCGCCCACTTCTGCTCGAGGCAGGCCAGCAGCCGCGTGGGCGTCTCACACGCGCCGACGTTCTCTTGCGTGCACGCCGCGCCGGCGACGGGGGCTGTGACC
The DNA here is from genome assembly GCA_014879945.1 of Myxococcus sp. Lineage (GTDB taxonomy): Bacteria > Myxococcota > Myxococcia > Myxococcales > Myxococcaceae > Xiheimicrobium. Next base: position 33,132 of record JACSRE010000293.1, on the reverse strand, counting down.
ATGGGCATTCCGCACGCGAGGCCGAGACAGAACGAGAGGGCGAAGGCGACCGCGGTGAGCCGTGACATGGCCCCAAGCCTACACGAACACGCGCTCCACCACGGTCGGCGAGCAGGTGTCACCACCGCGCTGGCGGAGGTCGTCGTGGGGGGGGGTCGGAAGACAGACACCCCGCCGCCTCGGTGAGGTTATGACGACGCTCGTGGACCTGCTCCGTCACCTCGACCCACGCCTGCGCGACCGACTGGCGCTCGAGCTGGCGCAGCGGCCCGTCGGGCTCGAGGGCGTTCCACGCGGCGTGACGGTGGTGCTGGCGGGCCACCGCGCCGCCGGCAAGTCCACGGTGCTGCCCCTCGTGGCGCAGGCCCTCGGCCGGCCGGCCATCGACCTCGACGCCGAGCTCGAGCGGCGGGCCGGGCGCTCGCTGCGGTCGTGGTTCGAGGCCGACGCCGCCTCGTTCCGCGCCGCGGAGCGGAGTGTCTTCGCCGCGCTGCCGCCGGGCGGGGTGGTGGCCGTGGGCGGCGGGTTTCTGTCGCTCCACGCCGACCTGCTGCGCGGGTGCCTGACGGTGCTGGTGCCGGTGACGTTCGAGACCTTCGTCGAGCGCTTGTCGGCCGACCGCTCGAGGCCGCGGTTGATGCCGGCCGTGAGCCTGCACGAGGAGCTCACCGCCAGCTGGTCGGAGCGCGAGGCGAAGCACCGGGCGGTCGAGACCGTCTCGTTCGTCGACTTCATGCGCGCGCTCGCGCGCCCCTCGCGCCCGCGGCGGGTGGTGACGCTGCCCCCCGGCGCCGACGTCGCGGCCTTCTCGCAGAAGGCCCGAGGCGCAGGCGCCGAGCTGCTCGAGGTGCGCACCGACCTGTCGCCCCCCGACGCCGAGGTGGGGGCGAGCGCGCTCCCGCTGCTCATCGCCGAGCGCGGCCGTCGGTCTCCCGAGGAGTGGAGGCGGCTCGCCGTCCTCCTCGACGCCGATGACGGCTCGCTGCGCTCCCACCACGCGGCGGCGCCGATGACGACCGACGAAGCGCTCGCGCACTGGCAGGGCGTGAGCGACCACGTCCACGTCAAGCACGTCGAGCCGCTCGGCGCGCTCGCCTCGGCGGCGCCCCGGCTCCTCCAGACACAGCGCGCGCTCCAACAGGCGCACGGCGCCGAGCGGGTGACGGTGCTGTGCACGGGCCCGCTGGCGCTGCCGTTTCGGGCGGTGCTCGCCGAGGCCAACGCGCTCGACTACCTGGCGCTCGATGACGCGTGGAGCGCCGCCCCCGGCCAGCGCCGCCTCGACGACGCGGTGCGCACCGCGCGTCGGTCTCCACCAGGCGGGCGCCGCTCGGCTGCCGCGCCGGGAGACGTCGACCCGTCACCGACGCACGCGCCACGGCCCGACGGCACCACGCGCCGGCTCGGCATCCTGGGCAGCGCGGTGGCGCACTCCCGGAGCCCCCGCCTGCACGCGCAGCCGTTCGACCGCATCGAGCTGCCCCCCGACGTCGACCTCCCCGGGCTCCTCTCGGCCTTGCGGCCCCACTACCGCGGCTTCGCCGTCACCAGCCCGTTCAAGAAGGCCGCCGCGAGGGTCGCCGAGGCGTCGCGCGACGCGGTGAACACCCTGGTGCGCGAGGGCGCGGGCTTCAGCGGCCACAACACCGACCGCGAGGGCGCGATGGCCGTGCTGTTGGCGCTCCGGGCGCGCACCGGCGCGGCGCGGGTGACGGCGCTCGGCGATGGCGGCGTCACCGGCGCGCTCCGCGAAGCCGCCGCGCAGCTGGGGCTGGAGCTCTCGGTCGTCACCCGCGCCGAGGCGAACGGGCCGCTCACGGGCGCGGTGGTGTGGACGTGGCCCGCCCCCGTCGAAGCGCCCCCGGCGCTGCGGCTCGCCGGCGCGCAGGTGGCCGTCATCGCCTACGGCGCCCCTGCGCAGGTCATCGCCCGCCGCGTCGAACAACTCGGTGGAACGCCGGTGCGACTCGGGCCACGGTGGTTCATCGCGCAGGCTCGTCGTCAGCGCGCGCTGTGGGAGTCGTCGCCATGAACACCTTCGGTTCTCTCTTCCGCGTCACCACCTTCGGCGAGAGCCACGGCCCGGCGATGGGCGCGGTCATCGACGGCTGCCCCGCGGGCGTTCCCCTGACGACGGCGCAGGTCCAACAGGCGCTCGACCGCCGGCGCCCGGGCCAGTCGGCCGTCACCACCGCGCGCGCCGAGGCCGACCAGGTCGAGCTGCTCTCGGGGGTCTACGAAGACAAGACGCTCGGCACCCCCATCGCCGCGGTGGTGCGAAACCAGGACCAGCGCAGCCAGGACTACGACGCGCTGAAGAAGGAAGACCGCCCCGGCCACGCCGACCGGGTGTGGCGCGCGCGGTTTCAGCACCGGGACCCGCGGGGCGGCGGGCGCACCAGCGGGCGTGAGACGTTGTGCCGCGTCATCGGCGGCGCGGTGGCCGACGCGCTGCTGCGGCGTGAGGTGCCGGCGCTGCGGGTGGTGGCGTGGGTCTCTCAGGTGGGGCCCCTCGTCGCGCCGCTGCCCGCCAGCGGCCTCACCCGGGCGCAGGTCGACGCCCACGTCACCCGCTGTCCGGACGCGCCGATGGCCGCCCACATGGAGCAGCGCATTCTCGACGCGAAGCGCGACGGCGACAGCCTGGGCGGCGCCATCATGGTTCGGGTCGAGGGCGTGCCGGTGGGCCTGGGCGAGCCGGTGTTCGGCAAGCTGAAGTCGCGCCTGGCCGACGGCTTCTCGAGCGTAGGCGCGGTGACCGGCGTGGTGTGGGGCCCGGCGGATCTCGAGGCGCGGCTGCAGCTGTCTGGAAAGGCGTTTCACGCGCCCAACGCCGACGGTACGCCCAGCGAGGCGTACGGCGGCATTCAGGGCGGCCTCGCCAACGGGGCTCCGCTGCTGGCGCGCGTGCTGTTCAAGCCGCCGGCGACGCTGAGCGACCACGCGAAGGCCGGCCGACACGACCCCTGCATTCTTCCCCGCGCCGTCCCCGTCATCGAGGCGATGGCGTCGATGGCGCTCGCCGACCTCTGGTTGGCCCTGCTCGCGAGCCCGCACCGCCCATGAACGACCTCCTCCCCGGCGCCGTGGTTCCAGCGCGCGAGCGCACCGGCCTGTTCGCCTCGTTGGTGAAGACGCTGCCGCCCGAGTCGGTGGTGTTCGCAGACCAGCGCGTGCTGCGGCTGCACCCGGCGGCCGCCAAGGCGCTGGCGCGGTTCGAGGTGCTCCCGATGGTGGCGGGTGAGCCCGCGAAGTCGCTCACCATGGTGGAGCGGCTCGCCAGGAAGCTCCACGGCGTCTCGCGCTCGGCCACCTTCGTCGCGCTCGGCGGCGGCACCATCGGCGACGTCATCGGCGTGCTGGCGCACCTGCACAAGCGCGGCGTTCGGCTCATCCACGTGCCGACGACGCTGCTGGCGGCGGTTGACAGCTCCATCGGCGGCAAGGGCGCGGTGAACGTCGGCGAGGTGAAGAACGCGCTCGGCGTCTTCCACGCGCCGGCCGAGACCTGGCTGTGCCCGGCCTTCTTCGAGACGCTCAGTGACGGGCAGCTGCGGGAAGGCCGCCTCGAGGCGTGGAAGATGGTGGCCACGCTCGACGCCGCGACGTTTCGGCGGTGGAGCCGCAAGCCGCCCGACGACGGCGCGCTCTTGCGCGAAGCCCGCGGGCTGAAAGACGCGGTGGTGCGCACCGACCCCTACGAGCGCAAGGACGTGCGCGTGGTGCTGAACTTCGGCCACACCTTCGGCCACGTGCTCGAGAGCGTCAGCGGCTACACGCTGCGCCACGGCGACGCGGTGGGCCTGGGCATGCTGTGCGCGCTCGACGTGGGCGTGGCGATGGGGCTGACCCCGCGCGGCGTGGCCGACGCCGTGGAGCAGGCGCTGCCCAACCGCCCCGGCGCGCGCCGGGAGCTCTCGCGCTGGGCGTCACGGGCGAAGGTCTCCGCCGTCTCCACCGTGTTGGCGGCCGACAAGAAGGGCAGCGGCGGCGCGCTGCGCATGGTGCTGCTCGAAGACCTGGGCCGCTGGCGGGTGGCGCGCGTCGAGGCGAGCCAGTGGCAGGGGTTGTGGCGCGGCGCGTGGAGCCGGGGTGGCTGAGGCCCTCACCCCGCCCAGCTCGAAGTCCGACGCGCACCGCGCGCTGGTGCTGGCCGAGGTGTGCGACGGCGCGCACGAGGCGCTGCTCCCCGAGGCGAGCGCGCGGCCCCGCGACGTCGAGGTGCTCTCGAGCGGGCTGCGCACGTTGCGGGGCACCTCGGGAGCGGTGGACTGCCTCGACGCGGGCGCGCCGTTTCGCTTCCTCGTCACGCAAGCCGCGCTGCGGCCGCACACCGCCTGGCGCTTCGTCGGGACGCCGCGGCTGGGTGCGCGCCCGCACGAGCCGCTCTTCGAGTCGCTCCGTCGCGCGCTCGGCGTCACCATCGCGCACGGCCGGCAGCCGTGGCCGCTCGCCGTCGAGTCGGGCGCCCGGCGCTTCGTGGGCCCGTTTCGGGTCTCGGGGGTCGAGTCGAGCCAGTTCGCCTCGAGCCTGCTCCTGGGCGCCGCGCGGCTGGTTCGTGAAGGCGCCCCGCCGGTGACGCTCGAGGTCGAGGGCGAGGCGACCAGCGCGGGCTACCTCGCGCTCACCGTCGCGTGGCTCGCGCGCTTCGGCTTCACGGTCGAAGGTGACTCGCCACGGCTCACCGTCACGCGCTGGGCGCGCGCCGAGCAGCCCACGGCGCTCCCGGGCGATTGGTCGTCGCTGACCTACCTGCTCCCGCTCGCGTGGCGGTCGGGCGCGTCGGTGAGCCACGTCGACCGCGGCGCGGCCCACCCCGATCGCGCCTTCGCCGCGCACCTGGAAGACGCGGGGCTGGGGCTCTCGCAGTCGGCCGGGGCGACGCGGGTGACGGGGGCGCTCCAGCGTGGGCTGCAGGTCGACGCGGCGGTCTGTCCTGACGCGGTGCCCGCCCTCGTGGCGGTCGCGCTGGTGGCGCCCGCGCCGTCGACGTTCGTGCGCTGCGGCGTGCTCCGGCACAAAGAGAGCGACCGCCTCGAGGCCCTGGTGGAGCTGGCGCGGTTGGTCGGCGGCGCCGCCGAGGTGGAAGGCGAGCGGCTGGTCGTCACGCCGCCCTCCGTGGCCCGGGGCGGCGTCTTCGATGGGCGCGACGACCACCGCCTGGTGATGGCGGCGACGGTGGCAGGCGCGCTGCTGGGGGTGACGATTTCGGTGCGCGGCACCGACGCGGTGACGAAGAGCTTCCCCGGGTTCTGGCGTGAAGCGGCGAAGGTGGGCATCGAGCGGGTGGAGGCGACGTGAAGACGTACGACGCGGTGGTGGTGGGCTCGGGCCCGAACGGGCTGGCGGCGGCGCTGGTGCTGGCGCGCGCGGGGCGCTCGGTGAAGGTGCTCGAGGGGCAGCCGACGTTCGGTGGCGGCGCGCGCTCGATGGCGCTGACGAAGCCGGGCTTCGTGCACGACCTCTGCTCGGCCATTCACCCGCTCGCGGCCGCCTCACCGTTCTTCTCGTCCTTGCCGCTGGAGCAGCACGGGGTGCGCTTCATCCACTCCGACTTTCCGGTGGTGAACCCGCTCGCCGACGGTGACGCCGCGGTGCTCGAGCGCAGCGTCGAGGCCACCGCCGCCAGGCTCGGCGTCGATGAGGGGCCGTACCTTCGGCTGATGAAGCCGCTCGTCGACGGCTTTCACGACCTGAAGGACCTCATCTTCAACCCGCTGACGAAGCCGCCGCTCAAGGCGCCCCTCCTCGCCGCGCGCTTCGGCCTCGCGGCGCTCGAGAGCAACGTGGACTTCGTGGAGTCGCGGTTCCAACACCCGCGCACCAAGGCGCTCCTCGGCGGGTGCGCGGCCCACTCGTTCTCTCCACTGACGACGCCGCTCACCAACGCCTTCGGCGTCATCCTGGCGATGACGGGGCACGCGGTCGGCTGGCCCTTCATCGAGGGCGGCTCGCAGCGGCTGGTGGACGCGCTGGTGGCGATGCTTCGGGAGGCCGGCGGCGAGCTCGAGGCCAACGCGCCGGTCTCGAGCCTCGAGCAGCTCCCCCCGCACCGCCTCGTGCTCTTCGACACCCACGCGCACGTGATGACGCGGGTGTGTGGCGAGGCGCTGCCCGCGTCGTACCGGCGGCGCGTGGAGCAGGGCTTCAAGCGAGGCCCCGGCGTGTTCAAGCTCGACTACGCGCTCGATGGGCCGATGCCATGGAGCAACGAAGAGGCCCGGCGCACCTCGTGCCTGCACGTGTGCGGCACGATCGAGGAGCTGAGCGAGTCCGAGGCCGCTCCCTCTGCGGGCCGGGTGGCCGACCGGCCGTACGTGCTCGTCGCCCAGCACTCCGGCTTCGACGGCAGCCGCGCCCCCGCCGGCCACCACACCCTTTGGGCGTACTGCCACGTGCCCAACGGCTCCACCGTCGACATGAGCGAGCGCGTCGAGGCGCAGCTGGAGCGCTTCGCGCCCGGCTTTGGGCAGCGCGTCGTCGCGCGCCACGCGAAGACGCCCGCCGACTTCGAGGCCACCAACGCCAGCTACCTGGGCGGTGACATCTCGGCCGGCGCCGTCGAGGGACTGCAGGTCTTCTTCCGCCCCACCATCGGGCTGCCGTACGTCACGCCCAACGAGAAGGTCCTGCTCTGCTCCGCCTCGGCGCCTCCCGGGCCCGGCGTGCACGGCATGTGCGGGTACTGGGCGGCGCAGGTCGCGTTGAAGCGGCTCGGCTGAGCTTTCTCGCGTGCTGAGAGCGGCTCCCCGGCGCTGTAAATCGGCTGAACGTGAGACAGGCAAACTCCAGTTGGGCCACGCGCCGATGTGCCACTGTCTCCTACAGGTTCAAGCAGCGCGTCACCAAGCCGCTGGATCGATGAGGGCGAAGGACTTCGATCGGTTGGCGCGGCGCTGGCAGTGGGCCTCGCCTCATGGACACGTTCTCTGAGCGGTTTGAGGTGCTGATGGATGACAAGCGGGTTCGCGCGGTGGGAATCGCCCTCGGGGCGGTGCTGCTGGCGATCTCCCTGGGCCTGCTGATGGCCTCGAAGGCGCCCCCTCGCCCCATCATCACCGGCAAGGTGCTGCCCGACGCGCCGTTGAATGTGCCCGTCTTCCGCTACATGCCGTACCCCGACATGCGGGTGTTCGAGCTGCGCGCCATGGCGCCGGCGATGACGGCGAAGGTGCCGGGCGGCGCGACGGTGCAGGCGCGCGGCAAGACGATGCTCAGCCGCCGCTGACCGTCCTCAGCCTGCGGAAGCCCCGACGACCTCGGCCGGAGCCGCTGCTCCCGCCGGGGTCTTCGTGCGTCGGGAGCACCGCGCCCTCAGAGCCGAACGTCGGTCTGAAGAATGGGCGGGATCTTCACGAAGCTGATGCTGGCGCTGCGCCCCATGAAGCCGCGGGCCTCTTCGATGGCCTCGCTCAGGGTGTCGGTGCGGTCCCAGCCCATGATGGCGGGCACGTGGTTGTTGTCGGCGCCCGCGGCGATGACCTTGCCGACGTGCTGCCGCCCGTTCTCGCCCCAGTACCACATGTAGAAGGGGTGGGCCCCGTGGTACGCGTGGCCCTTGCGGTAGAGGTGCACGTACGAGGGGTTCTTGGCGAACTCGCGCTCGTACTTGTGCTCGAGCTTCATCGCGTCGCGCGTCTCGGGCAGCAGCCGGTTGAAGAACTCGATGTACGGCGCGTGGTGGTCGGGGTCGAACTCGTCGTAGCAGGGGTGCGTGAAGATGATGACGCCGCCCTTCTTCACCAGCGGCACGCCGCGGTTGAGGTTGAAGAGGTAGCCGAGCGCCATCACCTGCACCAGCAGCGGGTTCAAGATGGAGTTGACGTTGTACGGCGACACGTACGGCATGCCGAAGATGACGATGTCGCTCTGCCCGTTCACCGGCACCGAGTACTGCTTCCACGACATCTCGAGCGTCTTGACGTGGGTGGGCTCGGTCGCGCCCGCGAAGACGCCGGTCACGTCGTAGGGCGCCGCGATGTTGAAGAACATCTTGCGCTTCATCGCGCGCGGCATCTTCGACAGCCCGTACTTGAACGTCTGCAGCTTGAGGCGATCGAACTCGGTGAAGTCCTCTTCCTTCTTCATCAAGAAGCCCACCGGCTCCTCGAACATGCGGTTGTTGATGGTGGTCTCGATGTGGAAGACCTTCACGTTCGCGTCGATGACGCGGCCGATGCGCTCGGTCGACTTGTGCAGCTTGGAGCGCGAGGGCTCCATGTACGACTCGGTGTCGCGAATCGTCTGGGCGTTGTGGTGCGCCCGCAGCGACTCGTAGTTCGTCAGGCCCGTGCCCACCGACTTGTGGCCGCCGTCCATGGGGACGAGGTTGATGTTGACGTAGATGACCAGGTCAGACTCGGCCGCGCGCCGGTTGATGGCGACGACCTCGTTGTGGCTGGTGCGCTCGAGCTCGACGATGCCGTCGGGGTCTTCGGCGTCGTGGTTGTAGTACCGGTCGGGGTAGTAGGCGTCGAAGATGGTCGCGCCCACCATGCGCTTCATCTCGGCCTCGGTCATGCGCCGGTGCAGCGCGTTGGCGATGACGAGGTGCACGTCGTCGACGCCCGAGTCGGCCAGCAGCTCGAGCACGATCTCGAGCACCGACTGGCGCACGTCGGGCGTCTTCATCGGCGGCAGCGGCAGCGAGATGTCGTCGAGCGCGACCGTCACCTTCATGCCGGGCTTGAGCAGCGCGTGGAGCGGGTCCATGCCCTCGGGGTGGTTGAGCGCGTAGCGAATGGCCGCCTTCACGTTCGGCACGCCCTCGAGCGGTGGGCGCGGGCAGATGACGCGCGTGCCGACGGGCAGGTCTTCGACCCAGAGGTCTTCACCGTAGAACATCACCCGGGGCGGGCTGCCCTTCTCGGTGATGATGATGTGACTCTCTTCGTCGTAGAGCTTCTTGAGGGTCTTCAGGGGGCGCATCGGTGCGTGGGCTTTTCGCCGCCGGGGGCCACCCCGTCAAGCACGGGCGCGCGTCCGCCGGTTGATCGTCTCCGCTCGGTGGCGCCCCCCGCCTGATTGGAGCACCATCACCCCATGCTCCCTCGCGGCCTGCGGACGGCGTTCATCGTGCACTTCATCGCCGACGTGGTGTTCGCGGTGCCGCTGTTCTTCGCGCCAGTTCAGCTCCTGACTGCCCTGGGGTGGCACGCGGTCGACCCGCTCGCGACCCGCCTCGTCGCCGCGGCCCTCTTCGGCATCGGCATTCAGTCGTGGCTCGGGCGCGACGAGCCGCGCGAGGCCTTCAAGGCGATGCTGAACCTGAAGGTCATCTGGTCGGCCGCCGCGACGCTGGGGCTCATCTGGTCGATGCTCGACGGCGGGCCGATGATGGGCTGGGCCTTCGTCGCCATCTTCAGCGGCTTTCACCTGCTGTGGCTGAGGTACCGGCTGCTGCTGGGTTAGGGCTCGACGCAGACGCTCCCGGCGCAGGTGAGGCTCACCGGGCAGCCGCCATCACAAGACGGGCGCTGGCAGAGGCCGGAGCCGCCGCAGAGATATGGAGCAGGGCAGGGCGACGACGCCGAGCAGGCGCGGATCGCGCACAGCCCCTGCGAGGTGCACCGCAGCGCGCCGCCGCAGTCGCCGTCGCGCTGACAGTCGCGCACGCACGCCGCGAACATGCCGCACGAGGTGCCGCGCGGGCAGTCGCGGTCGCTCCCGCAGCCGTTGCAGACGCCGCCCGGCGCGGTGACGGCGCAGCTCGACATGCCGGGGCAGGCGGCCGAGGCGTGGCATTGCACCCGCGACAGGCCCAGGCGCCCCGCGTCGCTCGAGGTGCCAGCGTCGGCGACGGCCCCCGCGTCCCAGGGACCGCCCGCGTCGGAGGAGGTGCCCGCGTCGGAGGAGGTGCCCGCGTCGGAGGACGCGCCGGCATCGGACGGCGCGCCCGCATCGGACGGCGCGCCTGCATCAGACGAGGTTCCCGCATCGGAGCGCTCGCCCCCGTCGCTCATCGTGCCTGCCGCGCCACACGAGAGGAGCAGCGCGATGAAGGGCGTGTAGAGGCGCCTCATCTCAGCTCCCCGGCGGCAGGTTGAGCGAGGCGGCGATCGACCTGAGGACCGCCCGTGGCGCCAGACGCACCGACTGGGCCGCGAGCACGTTCAGCCAGCCGTGCACCTTCACGTCGACGCCCTCCATCATCGCCTCGTAGGCCTCGTCGACGACGTCCTCTGCCCTGGCCACGCCGGGCCGCTGGAACAGCCGCGACTTGTCGTTGCCCGACACCTTCGAGAACTCGGTCATCGTCGCGCCCGGGCAGCTGGCCGTCACCGTCACGCCCGTCCCCTCGAGCTCGTGGCCGAGCGCCTCGCTGAAGCTCAGCACGAAGGCCTTGGTCGCGAAGTACGTCGCCATGAAGGGCCCGGGCTGAAAGGCCGCCGTCGAGGCGATGTTCAGCACCCGGCCGCGGCCGCGCGCCTTCATCGGCCTCACGAAGAGGTGACACAGCGCGAGGAGCGCCGTGCAGTTGACCTGCACCATCTCGAGCTCCCGCTCGAGCGCGAGGTCGAGGAACGAGCCGCTGGTGCCGAAGCCGGCGTTGTTCACCAGGAAGTCCACCTCGAGCCCCTTCTCCTTCACCGCGTCGAAGAGCGCGCCCGGTGTCTTGGGGTCCGCGAGGTCGAACGGCATCACGAAGGCGCGCACCTTCTGAATTCGCAGGCGCTCGGCCAGGGCGTTGAGCCGCGCCTCGTTGCGCGCGACGAGGATGACGTCGTGGCCGTCACGCGCGAAGCGGTGGGCGAACTGCTCGCCGAGTCCGGCCGAGGCTCCAGTGATGAGCGCGACTTGTCCCATGGGGGTCCTTTCGAGGTGCGGGGAGCCGCTCCATAGTCGAACCGCGGGCGCCCGGTTTCGAGATTCCCTGGCACCCGGCCCTCGACTGACGGAGCGTCTGCCCCATGCACCTGCAGGCTCCCCATTGCCCCTCGTGTGGCGCGCCCGTCGACGTGCCTCCCGGCGCCGCGCGCGTCACCTGCGCGTTCTGCCAGACGACGCTGGTGGTCGAGGCGCACGCCGTCTCGACCCGCCACACCGCCCCGCGGCCCTCCACCGAGAAGGCCAAGGCCCCGCCCTTCCCCGAGCCTGAGGCCACCCTGCGCAACTGGGCCGTGCCCCGCTTCGAACTCTCGCTCATCGAGCAGCCCATCCCCGGCGCCGCGCCCGAGGTCTTCGCCGGCCTGGAGCTGCCGGAGGACCGCTTCGCCTTCCTCTCGATGCGGGTCGTTGACGCCGAGGGCGAGGCGTTGACCGTGAAGCTGGACGGCGCGTTCGAGGCGCTCACCACCTCGCTGCGTGATGACGGCGACCCGGGGCTGGCCGCCAACCTCGCCCTCGAGGCCCTCTGCCGCGGCGCCTTCACCCACCGGCTCGAGGTCGCCATCGCGTTGTTCGAGCCCGCGCGCATGCGGGTGACGCCGTACTCCGCCGGGTGCCGCGAGGCGCTGTGCTGGGTCTCGAGCGAAGAGGGGCGCACCCTCGTCGCCTCGGGGCACGGCCAGCCGCTCGAGCGCAAGTCGCTGCGGGAGCGCGGAGACCACTTCGAGAACGGGCGCCCCATTCACCTCGCCGCGCACGACCTGGTGCTCTTCCCCAGCCCGGGCTTCCTCGGGCGCGGGGCGAAGGGCTACGGCAACGGCCAGCGCGCGCTCCTCGACACCGCGAACGAGCACCTCGGCGAGGCCCCGCTGCGCATCGTCACCCTCGCCAAGAACGCCTTCTGGGAGGACTTTCAGAAGAACACCTGGTCGCGCCCCGTGCCCGCTGGCGACGTGAAGCTGGTCGCCGTGCGCGCCGTGCTGCCTGACCTCGCCACCGCGACGCCCCCGGGCCGGGTCGAGGTGCTCAAGACGAAGCGCTACGAGGCCGCGCTCCTCACGCAGCCCGAGGAGCGCGTGGCCTGCTGGCCGCTCCACGACGAGCGGCACGCCCTGGTGTGGCTCGACGCCCCCGGGAGCACCGACGAACAGTGGGCCGCGTTCAAGGCGGCCGTCACCGCGGTGCTCGACCGGAAGGACCACGGCGACAACGACAACCCGCGCGCCGCAGGCCGCAAGGCCCTCGCGACGCTGGGCCGCGCCGACGTCTCGGTGTTGGTCGCGCACCTGTCTGACCGCCACCAGCGCGTGAAGTGGTTTCGTCAGGGGTGGCGACAGCCGGTGCAGCTCGGCCCGCGCGGCGTGAGGGGCGACGGCCACCAGGCCTTCGATGAAGGGGGTGAGGCCACCGTACACGACGGCCACCGCCTCCTCTTCCTCGGCACCCTCCCGGTCGACGGGCAGCCGCAGAAGGCGGAGGAGCTCGCCGAGGGGTGGAACGGCGGCAAGGCCTCGCGGCTCTACGAAGCGCTCGAGGCGCACTGGAAGACCAAGCGCACCGGAGCGGCCCTCGAGCAGCTCGCGCGCGCCGCGGTGAGTGACACGCCCGGCGCCCCGAAGGGCCTGGCCCTCGTCACCGGCGTCCCCTGAGGCGCGCTACCTCGCCTGCAGGCTGCCGCAGTCGATGCCGCCCGTCATCACCCGCACCTTCACGTCGTGCGTGGTGCCTTCCTTCAGTCCGCTCCACTGGGCCTGCGAGAGGTCGCACGCCCACGCCTCGCCGCCGGGCCCCTTGAGGCGCACCGTGTACGCCTCGTGGCGCGCCCCCTCGCGCTCGCTGCCCACCGAGCTCCCTCCCCGCAGGGTGGTGACGTCGGGCCAGGCGGGCGTGTCGGCCAGTGAGCCCTTCGCCACGACGCTGCGGGCCTTCGACCAGCGATCGACCTTGAAGTCGCAGTGCTGGTCGAACACGGGCTCTTCTTTGTACTTCGGCTTGCACTCCTGCTTGCGCTCGAAGGTGCCGTCGCCGCGGTCGACGTTGCGGGTGGTGCAGGTCTCGCCGTCGGCCACCTTGTTGGTCGACCGCTTCTTCTTGCTGCGCGAGACGTCGTAGGCCGACGAGGGCAGCTCATCGCACCACGCCGAGTCCTTCACCGGCCCGAAGCGCTCCACGTCGACGCTGCGAGACCACTCGTGCCCGCTCACGGTGGCCTTCGACGCTTTGGTGCGGGTGACCGCGACGCCGCACACGCCGCAGAACAGCACCAGCACGGCGCCGGCGATCCACGGCCACAGCCTGCGGGGCTGGGGCGGCGGAGGCGTGGCGGCGACCTCGACGCTGCGGCCATCGACCTGGTCGCTCACGCGCTTCACCGCGGCCGAGCCGTCCATCGGGCTGCCGCAGTGCCGGCAGTGCACGGCTTTGGCGCCGTTGGGGGTCGAGCAGGCGGGGCACGCGTGGTCGGCGCCGTCGTAGGTGGTGTTGGCGGCGGTCTCTTCGCCCGGCGCGGGGAAGCGACGGCGCCTTGGGTCCTGCGGGGCGCCGCAGACGGGGCAGTAGCGGTTCGTCTTGCCCAGCAGGCTCCGGGTGTCGCAGTGCTCGCAGTCCCACAGCATCTCGAACACGCCCTGCTTCGGCGACGACGGCGCCGTGCCCAGCTTCCCCGAGGTGAGGCGCCACAGCTCTCCGGGGTCGAACGCCGTGGTGCCGCACTCGACGCAGAGGTCGAGCTCGATGCCTTTGAGGACGAAGCGCGCCAGCGGCTTCGAGCAGGTGGGGCAGGTGCGCGGAGCCCCCTTCGACTTCGGCGCGCCCCGGTCGATGGCCTGCTTCACGTCACCCAGGGGAATTCCCGCGAGCTCGAACAGCCCCTGCGCCGTCGCTCCATCAGCGAAGGACGTCTGGCAGGCGCGGCAGTGCCGGCCCGGCTTCCCCGGCCCGAAGAGGGCGGGGTCCTCAGAGAGCGGCGCGCTGCAGTTGGGGCACGAGGTCGAGGCCATGGCGCCGACGATAGCGGAGGCGCCTGGCCCCTCGACGGACTTGTTGCGTCAGCTCAGCGCCGTCACGTGCACGGGAGGACGCGTGCGCGGCACCGACGCCTCGACGACGCGGCCGAGCCGCAGCAGCAGGTGCTCCTCGTAGGGCCGCCCCATGAGCTGCAGGCCCACCGGCAAGCCCAGGGCGTCGAGGCCCACCGGGAGCGAGAGCGCGGGGAAGCCGGTGAGGTTGCCCACGCGAATGAAGCGCATCAGCTGATCGACCACCGGCAGGTTCGACTCGCCGTCGGGCAGCGCCGCCTCGGGAATCAGCGGCGCGGTGCAGGCCGTCGTCGGCGTCACCACCACGTCGCACGTCTTCATCAGCTCGAGCCACTCGCGCGTCAGCTTCTGCCGGTGCCGCATCGCGTGCACGTAGTCGCGCGAGGTGAAGTGCCCACCGATGGCGAGGTTGGTGCGCGAGTCGAGCGCGAAGCGGGTCGAGTCCTTCAGCACCTCGTCGTGCATGGCCTCGCGCATCTCCGAGAGGATGATGACCGAGTGGCTCCACAGAATGAGGTTCAGGTCGGGCGGCGGCAGCTCGACGAGGGTCGCGCCCGCGCGGGTCAGCACCTCGAGCGCCGCCCGGCAGCGGGCCACCACGTCGGGGTCGGCGTCGTCGAAGTACGCGTGGCAGACGCCCAGCCGAATACCCTCGAGGTCGCCGTTCTCGTACTGGCTCAGGTGGAGCGGCGGCTGGTGCAGCGAGATGGGGTCGTGCGCGTCGGGGCCCGCCACCACCGCGTACGCCGCCGCGACGTCGCCGACGGTGAGCCCGATCGGCCCGACGTGCCCCACGTTCCAGCACAGCGGCGGCACCCCCGCCTCGCTGATGCGCCCGAAGGTGGCCTTCAGCCCCACCACGCCGCACAGCGCCGCGGGAATTCGAATCGAGCCACCACCGTCGGCGCCGATGGAGATGGGGCACAGGCCCGCCGCCACCACCGCGGCCGAGCCCGACGAGGAGCCGCCGCTGATGCGCGCGCGGTCGAACGGGTTTCGCGCGGGGCCGTAGTGCGGGTTCAGCCCGATGGGGTTGATGCCGATCTCGTTCATGTTGGCCTTGCCGAGAATGAGCGCGCCCGCCGCCTTCAGCCGCGCGGCCACCGCCGAGTCGCGCGCGGCCACCTCGGCGCGAAACTTCGTGCCCAGGGTGGTGACGAAGCCCTCGAGGTCGACCTCGTCCTTCAGCACCACCGGCACGCCGTCGAGCGCGGAGCGCTGAGCGCCCGTCCGCCAGCGCTCGGTCGAGGCCTCGGCCTCGGCGAGCACCTGCTCGGGCTTGCGCGAGATGAAGAAGTTCATCGGGCCGTCGCCACCCTCGAGCTTCAAGAGGGCGTCATGGAGCTTGCGCACCACGCGCACCGGGTCGGTGGCGCCGCTCGCGTAGGCCCCCCTGAACGCCGCCGCCGTCTCGAGCTTCGCCCCCGCGATTTCCGTCGGCGCGTCGAGCGCGCGCCTGGCCAGGGTGGCGCCGTCGGCCGCTTCAGTGGGCGCCGGGCCCAGGGGCAGCGGCACCTGAATCGCCGAGGCGTTGCCGGCGCTCGCCTCGCGGAACCGCGCGATGCCCGAGTCGTTCACCAGCTTGTTGAGCACCACCGGGCCGATGGCGCTCTCCAGCGCTCCGACGAACGCCTTGAGGGCCACCCCCGCGACGCGGGGCGCTTTGACGGAGTCTCTCGTGTATCGCATGGGGCGCACCGTAGCGTCGGCGCGGCAGCCGCGAAGTCAGAATCGGTGCGCGCGCCTCACGGCCGGGTGACGACCGCGTTCCCGTCGGGGATGAGCAGGTTGAAGCTCGGCCCGAAGTTCCACACCGTGTCCATGGTGCTGAGGCCGAAGGCGTGCGTCATCTCTCCCGGGTCGAGCGGCCGGGCCACGATTCGCGAGCCGCCGATGGTGGTGTAGCCGAAGAAGAGCGTGCCGTTGGCGTCGAGGCGCCCGTTGCACGCCGGCGGCACCGTGCCGATGGCCGAGCGGGTCGTGAAGTCACCGAGCCGGGTGGCCGTGCCGGTCAACGTCAACTGGTACAGCGAGCAGGTTGGCGAGTCGCGCACCGCCAGGAAGCCCTGCGCGTTGGCGCGCGTCATCTTGGTGCTGGGGGTGAACGGCGCGGTGACGGGCGTCGTGGCGCCAGATGAGGCGATGAGGCGCAGCCCGCCATCGCCGACCACCAGCGCGGTGTCGTTGGCGGCGAAGGCGATCACCTCTTCGCCCGCGAGCGCGGTCAGCTCCGTCGAGCCCTCTCTCCACGTTCCGTTGGGGCACTGCGCGACGACCGCCCCGTTGTTCTTCAGGACGAAGCGGGTGGGCAACCCGGCACACGACGGCGTCACGTCGATGTCGTTCTCGATGGTGGCCGGGTAGAGCCACCCCACCGAGGTGCTCCCCAGCGGGTCGGCGAGCGCCGCCATCACCCGGCCCGTCATCGGGTGTCGGTAGATGAAGCCTCCGTCGGGCCGGAGGAAGGCGCTGTTCGCGTCGAGGTTACAGGGCACGCCCACGAACGGGCGCGTGCCGGCGTCCAATGGAGCGAAGGCGCCTTCACAGGTTCGGTTTCGCAGCACGCCGACCGCCACCAGGCCGTTGGGGTCGATGACGGGCGAACGGAGGTTCATGGGGGAGCTCCCACCGCCCGTGGCGCCAGCGTCTGCAGCGCCACCTGCCGCCGAGCCACCTGCCGCCGAGCCACCTGCCGCCGAGCCACCTGCCGCCGAGCCGCCTGCCGCCGAGCCGCCTCCCGCCGAGCCGCCTGCCGCCGAGCCACCTCCCGCCGAGCCACCTCCCGCCGAGCCGCCTGCCGCCGAGCCACCTCCCGCGGAGCCACCTCCCGCGGAGCCACCTCCCGCGGAGCCACCTCCCGCGGAGCCACCTGCCGCCGAGCCGATCTGCACACGCACTTCGCCCGTCACCTCGGTGCCCTTGTGATTCCACTCGGCGGTGACGCTGACGCGGCCGCTGCACCCCGACTCCGTCGCCGTCAGGCAGGTGAACGGGGCCGTCGCGACGCCCTGCGCGTCGAGGGCCACCGTCGCCGCCGTGGTGAAGGACCCGACGGTCGACGACAACCGCACGGCGCCCTCTCCGGGCACGTCAGGGCGCCTGAAGGCCGTGACGGTGACGGTCGTCGAGGCGCCGCGGCCGTCGATGGTGCGTGGGCTCGAGGTGACGTCGAGGTAGGGCGCGTCGGCTGGCTGGCAGGCCACCAGCGAGACGAGGAGCAGGGGCCAGGCGCCGGAGCGGAGCATCGCCCGAGGATACACCCTCGGTGATGCCTGCACGTCAAAGGCGTCTCCGCCCGGCTCGGTGGCTGGGGCGTGGAGGTGGGCCTGAACGCGTGCCCTGCTCGCCGCCCTCGTGCGACACTGGACTTCGGTGCGCACCCTCGAAGCCGAGCTGCTCGCGAAAGACGAGCTGTACCAACGCGTCGTCCTCGATCGGCTGGCGAAAGCCCGCGAGTCGGTGTTGATCGCCACCGCCAACGTCAAGGCCATGCTCGTCGAGCTCAACGGCTCCTTCAGACCGGTCGCAGACCTGTTCGCGCAGCTCGCCCGGCGGGGTGTCTCGGTGCGGCTGCTCCACGCCGAGCTGCCCTCGCGACCCTTTCGCGCCGCGTTCGACAAACACGAGAAGCTGATTCGCCAGGGCGGCGCCGGCGGCGCCCGCATGGAGCTCAAGCTCTGCCCTCGCGTGCACTTCAAGGCCGTGCTGGTGGACGGCGCGTGGCTCTACCTCGGCAGCGCCAACCTCACCGGCGCCGGGCTCGGCGCCAAACACGGCGACGCGCGCAACTTCGAGCTGGGCCTGGTCACCGAAGACTTCGACACCATCGACCGCGTCTCGGCGCTCTTCGAGTCGGTGTGGACCGGCGCCGAGTGCCGCAGCTGCCGCTACTTCGACCTCTGCCCAGACCCCATCGGTGACGGGCCTCCGAAGCGAAGCAAGGGAAGGGCGCGCGGCTCGTCGGGCATCGTGCTCGGGCGCTCGCGCCGCATGGGAAGACCACGATGATCGACGCCCTCGTCCTCGACCTCGGCAACGTGCTCGCCTTTCACGACAACGAGAAGCTCTTCTCCGAGCTGGCGCGCGTCTTCGGCTCGAGCCGCGAGGCGCTCCGCGAGCGGCTCGACGGCGGCCTGTGGGACCGGGTGAACCGGGGCCACCTGCCGGGCGACTCGCTGCGGCAGGAGCTGGTGGCCAGGCTCGGGCGCGAGGTGCCTGTGGCTGAATGGCTGAACCTCTGGAGCTGCCACTTCACCGTCTACGACGAGATGGTGCGCGAGGTGGAGCGCCTGGTCGGCCGGGTTCGGCTGGTGCTGCTGTCGAACACCCATGATCAGCACATCGAGTACCTGCGCCCCAGGCTCCCCGTGCTCGCCCGCTTCGATGGCCTGGTGCTCTCGTACGAGGTCGGCCACGTGAAGCCCGAGCCCGAGATCTACCGGCGCGCGCTCGCCCTGGCCCGGGCCCCCGCCGAGCGGGTGGCGTTCTTCGATGACGTGGCGCGCTTCGCCGACGCCGCGACCGCGCTGGGCATGCAGGGGCGCGTCTTCACCACCGCCCAGGCGTTCCGCGAGCAGCTGCGCGCGCTCCGGGCCGAGCTGGTCGAAGGCGTCGCGAGCTGACGCCTGCCGCGGCGCCGTCGAGATCCCCTGCGGCGAGCGCGGCCGGCACGGTGCCCCACCTGGCGCCGCGAGGTGACGCGTGGCGCGGCGCCGTCGAGAGCCCCTGCGGCGAGCGCGGCCCGGCACGGTGCCCCACCTGGCGCCGCGAGGTGACGCCTGCCGCGGGCCCTCGACGAAGACGAGGCCACCTGCGCCATCCTTCGGCGCACTTGCACCTCAGCCGCTCAACGCTTGTCGAGCTCTCCGCGGACCGGGGCGTCCACGATCTGCAGCCGGGTCTCGAGCGCGCGCTCCAGCCACAGCGCCTGCGTCTTGTCGGTCAGCCCCTTCACCAGGGTGACCCGCCGCCCATCGCGGAGCATGGCGTTGAGCGAGAACGTCGTTCGCCGGCCGTTCTTTCCCGAGATCACGCGCTGCTCGCCGTAGAGCTGCGCGAGGTCCTCCTTCTTCCAGTCGCCCGCGCCGACCCACGGGAGCGGCCCGTGCCTGACCGACAGCAGGCCGCCCTCGAGCGAGATGCGCGTCGAGTTGATGAGGCCGGCCAGCGCGCCGTACCCGACCCCGATGCCGATGATGGCGTGGAAGCTGCCGAACAGCGCCATGGCGGTGATGCCCTGGGCCAGGGCGATGCTGAACCACATCACCATGAAGCCGTTCCAGAAGAGGGCGAACACCAGGAGGAACAGGTGCACCGGCGCGAACCAGCGCCACCGCACGTCGAGCCGGCCCGGCGTCTCGACGACCTTGAACTGCTCAGGCAACGGCAGCGCCGGCGGCGGCGCCGGCCGGGTGAGGGCGTCGACCAGCTCGTTGGTGGCGCCCGAGCGCGTCCGCAGGTCCATCACCGCGCCGCAGGCCTGGCAGCTGGCGAGGGCGAGGCGGCGGTCGAGGTCGGCTGAACGAAACGACGCGCCGCAGGAAGGGCAGACCAGTGGGCTCACCCGCCCGATGCTAGGTCAACGAAGCGCGTAGTCGATGGCGTAGTCACCCTTCGACTTCGACGGCGGGTCCCAGCCGCGGTCGCGCAGGTCGTTGTCCCTCAGAATGCGCTGCACCTCGGCGCCGCGCGCGGCCGACAGGTCTTGCTGCGCCTTCTTGACCATCGCCCACACCTCCTCGGCGATGCCGAGATCGTCGAGGAGCGCGCCGTGCCCGGCCGTCGGCTGGCCGACGTTGCTGCCCGCGAAGGGCTTGAAGTCGAGCGTCTTGAGCAGCTCGGGCGAGAGCGGAAGCTCGCTCCGGGTGGTGGCCGCGTACTGCGCCACCTCGGTGAGGAAGGCGTTGAGCTCGGTCTCGCGCAGGTTGCCCTGCTGCCGGTACCAGGCCTCGACGGCGGCGCGGTCGCTGACGTCGAGCGCCGGGTTCTTCTGCCCGGCGAAGCCGGTCAGCACGCGAATCGCCTTCTCCTGCTCGTCGAGCGGGCGCAGCACGCGGTTGAAGTCGATGGCCGACCCCTTGCCCCGCGCGAAGGCGTTGAGCTCGTCGATGAGCGCCTGCTTCGGCGCGCCCGTCTTCGCGACCTCGACCGAGAACCACTTCTCGAAGCCCGCCGCGTCGCCCGCTACGAGCCCCGGCGTGCCCTTCGCCAGCGCGTAGTCCATCATCAGGCCCGCTGCCGCGCCGTTGAGCGCGTACTGCGCCTTGCGAATGGCGCTGGTGTAGCCGGCCTCGGCCTCGAGCTCGATCTGCACGTCGTTCGAGATCATCGCGCCCGTCATCTTCGCGGGGTCGAGCGGGTTGCGGCTGGTGCGCTCCTGGAAGGTGAGGGCCTGGCCGGCCGCCGCGTCGTAGAACTCGGTGTAGTCCATGGACCCGATGATGAAGTTCCACGACTGCGGGTTGATGTTCAGCGCGGCCTGCCGATAGTTGTTGAACCATATGGCCTGGCCCCAGCCGCCGGCCCCCTCGACCATGCGGTGGAGCACCTCGGCGTGCGCCGCGACCAGGTTCTTCCGCAGGTCGGCCGCGACCTTCGCCTTGTCGGTGGCGTTCTGCAGGGCCGGGCTGCTTCGCGCGAGCGCCGCGCCCAGCTCGGTGAGGAAGGCGTCTTTGTTCGGCCCCGCCAGCTGGGCGTCGAACTCCTTCAAGAAGCCGCCGAAGGTCTGCTGCCGGGTCAGGGCCGGGTCGACCTTCACCGAAGACGCGAACGACGCCTCGGTCATGTCGCGCAGCTGGTTGAGGCCGACGCCGATCGACTGGAGCAGGTCGGTCTTCTCGCGCCCGTCGGGCATCTCGATCAGCTTCCTGGCGTAGGCGACGTAGCTGGCCGGGTTGCCCGCGGTGACGCCGCTGGTCGAGCCGCGCTGCTCGGCGTGCTTCATGAAACGGCTCACCGCCGCCCTGGTCTTCAAGAAGTCGCGCACGTCGTTCGCGCTGCCCGCGTCGCGCACCGCGCGGTCGCCGTTGCCGCCGATGGCGCGCTGGAGCTGATCGACGCTCTCGGCGAAGCCGTCGTACTGGCCGCGAATCGCGTCGGCCACCACGCGCTGGAGCTTGGCGTCCTGCTTGGTGGTGATGCGCTGGCCCGGCCAGAGGCGGTCGATGAGCGCCTTGTCGACGGTGAGCGAGGGGTCGAGCGCCTTGAGGCCCTCGGCGGCCGCGGTGACGACGGCGGTGCGGTCGAGCAGCCCGTTCGCGGTCGCCAGCAGCTCGGCCTTCGAGGGCCGGCCGTTGCTCGCCGCCCAGTCGGGCGCCGCCGTGATGAGCTCGACCAGCTCCTTGATGCGGGGCTCCCCGGCCTGCTGGAACGAGGTCACCAGCGCGCTCTGGTCGGTCTCGTCGAGGTGGAAGCGGCCGCGAATCTGCCGGGCCACGGCGCCGGCCTCGAGCGCCAGCACGCCCGTCTCACCGCCGACGTTCTCGGTGATGCCCTTCTGCACGGCCACCCGGTACATGCTGGCCGCCGCGGGCGCGACGTTGTTGGCGCTGAAGCTGCCCCAGCCCGCGCCCAGCTTGCCGGTGGCCGCCGAGGCGAGCAGGGTGTCGAAGATCGCCTGGTTCGCGCTGTCGGTGCGGCTGTCGATCTTCCGGGCGTGCTTGGTGCCCGCGGCGTCGATGGCCGTGCCCTCTTTCATGCCGATGAGCACGCGCGTGCCCTCGAAGGGGTCGCGGTCGGAGCCGTACCGGATGCGCGCGCGGTACATCAGCTCGGCCTTCTGCAGGTCCTTCGTCAGCTTGCCGGTCGAGAGGTCCTTCTTCGCCATGAAGGTGTCGAAGAAGAAGTCGCGGCCCACCGCGACCCGCGGCTGGCCGTTGTTCGGGTTGATCTCGTAGCTCCGGCTGTCGAGGGTGAACGAGACGTAGGGGTTGGCGCGGCGCAGCGCGTGGGCCTCGCTCTCCCAGCTCATCTCCTCCAGCGGCACGGTGCCGACGGTGAGGCCGGCGACGGCGCGCGAGCGCTGCAGGTCGTTGAGCGAGTTCGCCGCGAGCTTGACCGTCTCGGCGGTGGTGAGGCCGGTGATGACGCGGGTGTCTTCCACCTCTTCGCCGTCGCGGCCGTAGCTGATCGGCGCGTTCTTGAGCGTCTCGGCGCTCATGTGCGGAATCGTCGAGAGGTCGATGGTCGCCTTCGGCTCGATGATCTGCAGGGTGACGCCGTCGATGGCCAGCGAGGCCTCGGGCTTGAGCCGGGCGGCCTTGCCGAACTCGGTGGTGCTGGCGGCGTAGTTGAAGCGCGAGGCGTCATTCATGCCCAGGGCCTTCGAGAGCGCCGACTCTCTCGAGAAGTCGAACAGGTCGCCCGCCTTGACCTTGCCGCCCACCACCACGTCGTCCATGGCCTGCATCAGGTCCGACACGTAGGCGCGCAGCGGCTGGTTGGCCGCCGTCGCCTGGGCCTGCAGCTCCTTCATCGCCGCCTTGAGCGAGGTGCCATCGGTCACCACCTTCGCGTTGGCGCCGTCGCCCACCTTCAGGCTCACCCCGCGCGCCGCGAGCTCCTTCCCGACGGCGTCGAACCAGGCGGAGCGGTCGCTCTTCGAGAACAGGTCGGGGCGAAACTGGACGCCGCGCTTGACGGTGATGCTGGGCATGGAGGGTCTCCAGAGAGTCGGTGGTCGGCCGCCGTTCATGGCACGACCCCCGGGGAGGCTCAAACGTGCACTGCGGCGCCGAAACGCCGCGGCGTCAGCGCCGGGCCGCCCAGACGGCGCTGGCAGGCCGGAGGGGCTGCGCCTAGGAACCGGGGCATGACCACCCTCTGGGACTGTGTCGGAGACACGCCGCTCTTGCGCCTGGGCTCGCTCTCGAAGCGCACCGGCTGCGAGCTCTTCGGCAAGGCCGAGTTCATGAACCCCGGCGGCAGCATCAAGGACCGCGCGGCCAAGGGCATGATCCGCGACGCAGAGGCCCGGGGCCTGCTCGGGCCCGGCGGCACCATCGTCGAAGGCACCGCGGGGAACACCGGCATCGGCCTCGCCCTGCTGGGCATCGAGCGCGGCTACCGCGTGGTGGTGACGATGCCCGACAACCAGGCGCGCGAGAAGTACGACTACCTCGAGGCCATGGGCGTCGACGTGCGCAGGGTGCCGGTGGTGCCCTTCGCCAACCCGGGCCACTTCTACCACCAGGCCCGCGCCCTCTCGGAGCAGCACGGGTGGTTCTGGGCCAACCAGTTCGAGAACCCCGCCAACGGCGACTTCCACTACCAGACCACCGGCGCCGAGCTCTGGGCCCAGACCGGGGGCCGCGTCGACGTGCTGGTCTCGTCGGTCGGCACCGGCGGCACCCTCGGCGGCGTCTCGCGCTACCTCAAAGAGAAGAACCCCGCGCTCGAGGTGGTGCTGCTCGACCCGCCCGGCTCGGGGCTCTACTCGTACGTCACCAGCGGCAAGGTCGAGGGCTCCGGCGGCTCCATCACCGAGGGCATCGGCATCATGCGCCTGACCGAGAACTTCAAGCGCGCGCGCGTCGACTCGGCGCTGCGCGTGACCGACCAGGAGATGATCGAGATGCTGTACCACCTGGCCCGCAGCGACGCGCTCCTGGTCGGCACCAGCGCGGCCCTGAACGTGCGCGGCGCCTACGAGGTGGCGCGGCGCTACCAGGGCTCGGGCAAGCGCATCGTCACCTTCCTGTGCGACCACGGCAGCCGCTACACCTCGAAGGTGCTCAACCCCGAGTTCCTCGCCTCGAAGGCCCTCACGGTGCGCCCGTTGCCGTGAGCCTCGAAGTCAGCTGCGCTCGAGCAGCTCGCCGATCTCTTCCAGCAGCAGCGGCTCGGCCTTGTGCTCCTTGCGGAGCGCCTCGAGCTGCTTGCGGTCGACGGCCTTCGACTGCCGCATCTTCTCGACCTCGCGGTAGGCCTGCGCCGTCGCCGCCGACAGCTCTTCGGCCTTGCGCTTGCGCGCCAGCGCCTCGGACGTGCCGGCGGTGAAGCTGTCGAGCTGGCCGAAGTGCTTGTCCCACGACGCCGGGTCGGCGGGCCCGCCCGCGACCGACGGGATCGACTGCGCGATGGCCACGTAGGCCCACGTCGGCACCGGCAGCGGCTGGCCGGCGTACCAGGCGGTGAAGTCGATGACCTCGTGCCCCTCGACGACGAAGCCCGACACCTCGACCCCCGAGCGCAGGGTGAAGCTGAAGTGGCCGCGCGCGGGCAGCTTCTCGGTGCCGATGAGCACCACCGCGTTGTTCTTCCGGGGGCCCTCGGTGACCTGCCCGGCCTGCGAGAGCATCACCGGGCCGCCCAGCTCGATGACCGCCGCCGTCAGGTTGGGCCCCGTCTCGCGCCCGAACCGGCGCACCTGGTTCACCTCGCCGCTCAGCTCGAGCAGCTCGCCCGAGGGCTTGCGCAGCACCAGGTGGTTGACCGTCTGTGAGCGCAGCGCCTCGTCGAGCCCGAAGTCTCCGCCGCGGCTCCAGGCCAGCGTGTTGCGGAACTCGTCGAGCACGTCGTTGAGGTGGTTGAAGTCACGCGCCACGAAGAGCTGCGGCTGCATGCGGGTGATGTCGTAGGCGGTGGTGGTGCACACCATCGACAACGGCACCTTGCGCACCTCGTCGGTGAGGCAGTGCTCGGCCTCGCCGATGCTCGACAGCAGCCCGGCGCCGTAGAGCCTGGGCTGCTCGAGCGTGCCGACCATGCCGTACTCGGCGGTCCACCAGTACAGGCGGCTGGCCCGGGTCGACTCCGAGACGTAGCGCACCGACGCCGCCGCGGCCTGGAGCCGGTTCTCGGCGTGCAGCACGTCGTCGCGCGTCGAGAAGGGGTCTTCCTTCACCACCGACACGTTGCGAATCGCCTCGAACATGGCGCGGTCCTCGGCCGACGCGATGGCCTTGAAGCCCACCTCGCCCGCGGCCTTGAGGAACCGCGCGTAGGCCGCGTCGGCGATGATGGGCGCGTGGCCCGCCGACTCGTGCACGATGTCGGGCGCGGGCGTGTACGAGATGTGCTCGTGGCTGCGAATGTCGGCGGCGATGGCCAGCACCCCGCGGGCCTGCATCTCGGTGAAGACCGCCGGCGGAATGAAGCCGCGCACGCCCACCGCGCTCCAGCCCAGCGGCGCCAGCTTCTCGTTCATCGTCTCGAGGTGGGGAATGCGCTCGAGGTCGATGCCGGTGGCGTCGAGGCCCCGCAGGTAGACGTCGTGCGCGCGGCCGTCGAGGTGGCTGCGCAGGCGCTTCATGATGTGGCGCCAGACCGCCTGGTCGCGCGGCGTATACGACGCATACTCCTGGTCGACGACGTAGCGCTGCAGGTGTGACGGCAGGGTGGCCGCGGAGCGTTCCATGCGGCGCCTTGTCGCTTCGAGGTGGGGCCTCTGGCAAGGGCTGGTTCCGCGGAAGGGGGAGTGCCTTCGGCGCGCCGCGCCACGCCCCCGCGCCCGTGCAGACGAGCACACGCGCGCGCGGCGAGTCGGCTAGCATCGCCTCCCAGTGGAAACCCCTGTTCCCGTGCGGCCCGTGTTCGTCGAACCCAGTGGCCCCTTCCTGTCGCGGGTGAAGGACCTGCTCGACGGCGCGCGCGTGCCCATCGCCGCCGAGGTGACGCCCGCCGTCGACGTGGCGGTGTGCGACGTGACGACGCCCGACGGGCTGGCGCGCAAGCGGGCCCTGATGACGCGCGTGCCCCGCCTGGGCGTGCTGGTCATCTCGAGCGGCGACATCGCCCTCGAGAGCGCGGTGCTCGAGGTGGTGACGCCCGACTCGCTCGAGTCAGAGCTCCTGCCCCGCCTCAGCCGCCTGCGGGCCCGCCTGGTGAGCCAGCAAGACGCGGTCGCCCGCCAGCGCGACCTCAAGGTGCTGCTCGACCTCACCGCGCGCTACGCCGAGGCCACCGACGTCGAGGAGCTGCTCCACGACGTCACCCGCAAGCTCGCCGAAGACTTCGACATCGACCGGGCGACGCTGGTGATGGTCGACGTCGAGAAGCAGCTCGGCACCATCGTCGCCGCGTCGGACGACGCCTCGCTGAAGGACCTGCGGGTCGAGCTGTCGCGGTACCCCGAGATCCGCGAGGCCGTGCGCACCGGCAAGCCCGTCATCGTCGAAGACGCGCCCTCGCACCCGCTGCTCGAAGACGTGAAGGAGTCGGTGAAGGCGCGCAACATTCGCAACATCGCCGCCTTCCCCCTCATCGTCAGCGGCAAGGTGCTGAGCGTGCTCCTGGTGAGGCGCTCGTCGGAGCGCGGCGCCTTCAACCCGCGCGAGATCGACTTCCTCACCACCGTCGCCCACGCCACGGCCATCGCGTTTCGCAACATCCGCCAGCTCGACCGCGAGCGCGGCAAGCGTGAGATCGAGAAGACCGCGCGCCTGGCCGCCGAGGAGCGCGTGCACGAGCTGGGGCGGTACGCCTCGTACTTCGCGCACCTCTCTGACGGCGTGGCGATTCTCGACGGGCGCGCCTGCGTACTGTCGCTGAACCCCGCGGGCCAGCGGCTGCTCGACCTCTCGCCCGACGACTACTTCGGCCGACACGTCAACGCGCTCACCAACCCCAGCGACGATGGGCTGCTGCTCGACGTGCTGTACTCGGTCTCGAAGGGGCTGGTGCGCAACGACGTCGACCTGCACGTGCGCACCGGCGCCGGCCGCCGCCTCACCCTGGCCATCTCGGCGGCGCCCCTGTCGGGCGACGCGGGCGAGGGCGTGGCCATCGTCACCATGCGCGACGTCACCCGCCAGCGCCAGATGGCCGACGAGCTGCGCCGCACCAAGGAGTACCTCGAGCGCCTCATCGACTCGAGCGTCGACGCCATCATCGCCGCCGACATGAAGGGCAACCTCACGCTCTTCAACAAGGCCGCCGAAGGCATCACCGGCTACCGGGGCGAAGACATCATCGGCAAGCTGCACGTCACCCGGCTGTACCCCAACGGCATCGCGCGAGACGTGATGTCGCGGCTGCGCTCGGGTGAGCACGGGGGCCCGGGCCGCCTCGCCACCACCCGCAACGAGCTGGTCAGCAGCACCGGAGAGCGCATTCCCGTCAACATGACGGCGGCGGTCATTCACGACGGCACCCGCGAGGTCGGCACCGTGGGGCTCTTCACCGACCTGCGCGATCGGCTCAACCTCGAGCGCAAGCTCACCGACGTCGAGGCGCGGCTGCTCGAGAGCGAGAAGAACGCCGTCATCGTGGCCCTCGCCGGCACCACCGCCCACGAGCTGAACCAGCCGCTCACCTCGGTCACCGGCTACGCCGAGCTGCTCAAGCGCAAGCTCAAGGGCGACGACCCCTCGACCAAGTACGTCGACATCATCTACCGAGAGGCCGAGCGCATGGCCGAGATCGTTCGAAAGATTGGTAAGATCACCCGGTACGAGACCACGACGTACGTGGGCACCTCGCAGATCGTCGACCTCGACAAGGCGTCGTCGCATGAAGAGTGAACCGACCCAGCTCAGGCCGTTCGCCAGCTCAGGCCCCGCGGCCGACGCGTTTCAGGCCTTCTTCGACATGGTCGACGCGCCCGCCGCGCTCTGCGACCTGAGCCTCACCATCCTCACGGTGAACGCGGCGTTCGAGGTGCTGACCGGCCGCAAGGACGTCGTGGGGCTGACGCTCGCCGAGGCGCTGGGCACCGGAGCCATGGCCACGCCCGAAGAGCAGCGGCCGGTGGACCTCGAGGTGGTGCTCAAGAGCGGCCAGCACGTCACGTTGACGGTGAGCCGCCGCGGCGAGACCGTGGCGGTGGTGGCCCGCCGGCTCTCGCCCATGCTCGACTCGTTGGCGGCCGCGGGCCGGGCGCTCATCGAGCAGGCCCGCGTCGAGTCGCAGCTGCTCGAGATCGGCCGCAACGTCGCCGGCTCGACCGGCGAAGAGGAGCTGGTGGCCACCGTCGCGCGCGGGGTGAAGGGCCTCTTCCCCGGGCGCACCTTCGTGGTGCGCATCGTCGACCCGCGCACCTGCGCGCTCACCTCGCTCTACGCCGAGGGCCGGCTGCGCGACGGGCAGCGCGACGTCTTCCACCTGCGGCGGTCGATGGTCGAGAAGACGCACCTCGAGACCAGCCACCTCCCGAAGGACAAGGTGCTCGTCACCACCTCGGACCTGCCCCTGGTCTTCACCGGGAGCGTGCGCGGCATCGCGGCGCCGCTGGTGGCCTCGGGCCAGCTGGTGGGGGCCATCAACATCGAGTACCCGGCAGGCCTCACCGCCGACGTGGTGGCCGACGAGCGGGTGCTCATTCAGCTCGCCAACCAGGTCTCGGTCGCGGTGCGCAACGCCAAGCTAATCGACGAGCTCACCTTCGTGCGCAAGTACCTCGAGGAGCTGATCGAGAACGGCAACGCCCTTATCGTGGTGACCAACCGCGAGGGCAAGGTGGTGGTCTTCAACCGCGCCCTCACGCAGCTCACCGGGTGGACGAAGTCAGAGGTGCTGGGCCGCGACTTCCACGAGCTGGTCGCGCCGAAGATGAAGCTGAACGTCTTGCGGGTCTTCAACGACGCGCTGATCGGCCAGTCTCAGGCGGCCTTCGAGACAGCCCTGCTCACCAAGGACGGCCGCGAGGCGCGGGTCACCGTCGCCTCGAGCGCGGTGGTGAGCCAGTCGGGCGACATCGAGGGCGTCATCGCCATCGGGCAGGACCTCTCGCGCATGCGCGACCTCGAGAAGCGCGTGGTGCAGGCCGAGAAGCTGGCCTCGCTCGGGCAGCTCGCCGCCTCGGTGGTGCACGAGATCAACAACCCCATGACGGCCGTGGCCACCTACGCCGACGCGCTGCTGACGCGCGCGTCGACCTCGCTCACCGCCGACTCCAACGACGTCAGCAAGTACCGCAAGATCGTCGAGAACACCGACCGGGTGCTGCGCTTCACGCGCGACCTGGTCAGCTACGCGCGGCCCGCCCAGGACACGCCGGAAGAGGTCGACGTCAACGAGGCGATCGACCGGGCGGTCGGCTTCTGTGAGCACGTGCTCCACAAGCACGGCGTGACGCTGGAGCGGAGCTTCGGCGAGGTGCCGCGGTTCCTCGCGGTGCGCCAGAACCTGGTGCAGGTCTTCGTCAACCTCATCACCAACGCCTGTCACGCCACGCCGGCCGGAGGGCGGATCAGCGTGTCGACCCGCGCCTGTGAGAACCAGGTGTCGATCGAGATTCGAGACACGGGGGCGGGCATGCCGCTCGAGGTGCAGAGCCGGGTGTTCGAGCCCTTCTTCACCACCAAGCCCGACGGGAAGGGCACCGGGCTGGGCCTGTCCATCGTGCAGGGCATCGTCGAGAACCACGGCGGGAAGATCACCGTCGAGAGCGTGCCAGGGCAGGGCTCGGCCTTCTGCATCGTGTTGCCGATGGTGCGCGCCGGGTCCTGACCGGGGTCGTGAAGTTCCCGCGCGGCCCGGCGTCTTGGTCGCTGACCTTTCCCCGGCGTGCCGTTAGAAGGCCAATCCATGCGTGGAGCTCGAGTCGTGCTGGCAGTGGTGGTGGTGGCGCTGGGGCAGTCGTGTGCGCTGAGGCACCGGTACCGGGACTTCGTGAGCCCGAAGACCGAGGCGAAGACGGTGCAGCTGCTGGTCACCGACGGCAACGGAGCGCCGGTGCCCAACGTGAAGGTGGAGCTCTCGGAGTGGAAGAACAAGGTGGCGGTGACCAGCGCGGCCGACGGCACCTTCTCGTTGCCGGTCGAGAAGAAGTACCTCGACGAGAACCCGGTGCTGGTGCTGCTCCTGCCCCCGGGGACCTCGAGGTACGCGCTGGCCCTCGCGCCGCCGCCGCTGCCGGTCGCGCCGCCCGAGCCGCCCGCGGCGTCGCCCATCATGCCCGCCCCGGAGCTCCCCGAGCCCAGCGCCCCTGCGACGGAGCCCGCGGCCGCGCCGGCGCCCCCGACCCCCGCACCTGAGAACAAGCCATGACGACCCGTCTTTGCAGGTTGGTGATGCTGTTGGCGCTCGGCGCCGCGCCCGCGTTCGCACAGAGCGACGTCTTTCACGGGTGGTCGAAGGACGGCTCCTGGCTGGCCTTCGCGCGCCCCGGCCGGAACGACGTGGTGGAGCTGTACTTCTGCCAGACCTCCGACGCCGCCCCGAAGTGGCCCGCCATTCTCAACGAGCAGGACCGCATGACCGAGGCCGGCCTCGAGTGCGTTCGGTTCCTCGACCAGAACAAGGCGCCGTACCAGTGGCAGAAGCTGCTGGCGGTGGGAGAGCAGGGCACGGCCCACGCCGGCCTCGCGCTCGGCGCCGAGCTCGTCACCGACGGGGAGTCGCCCGGCTTCGTGGTCGAGGGCGGGGGCAAGGCGCAGACCTGCTCCGCGTCTGGCCTGCGTGAGTCGTCGAAGCTGCAGAAGGCCTTCTGGCACCCCTCGGCGAAGTTCGTGGCGGTGCTCATCGACGGCACCTTCCACCACTGCGTGCTGACGGTGAAGGCGGGCAAGGCCTCGGCGGCGAACCCCAGGAAGAAGTAGCCGCGCCGCCCTCCGCGGGCGGCCTGCCCCTGCCCCTGACCGCCGGGCCGGTGCCCCTCGAGATGGGGGGCGCCCGCGGCGCGGCCGGGTCTGCGCGCCGTCCCCGGCACTGAGCAGCGCCCAGGACGCCTCGCCGCCATCGCGTCTGCGCGCGCTCTCCGGTTCGCTCGGCCCGCGCTCGAGCAGCGCCCAGGACGCCTCGCCGCCCCCGCGTCGCGACGCGCGTCCACGACGCCGCGCCGCGCCCGCGTCCACGACGCCGCGCCGTCCCGCGTCCCCGACGCCTCGCAGCCACCGCGCCCTCCGTCGCGGCTCGAGCGGAGAAGACGTGCGCACGCTCCAGCGCTCCCTGAGCGATTCCGCGGCCGCGCACGACGCGTGCGGGGCGGGCTTGCCGGCCTGTGCGTGAATTGGTTAAGTGGCTAAACCAATGCCCCGGATCGCCCCGCTCGCCCGTGTGCCCCGCCCTGTCGACGCCGTGCTCGAGCGGCTCCGCGACGCCGTCGTGAACGGTCGCTACGCCGCCGCCGACCACCTCCCTCCGGAGCGCGAGCTCGCCGCGGACCTGGGGGTCAGCCGGCTGACGCTCCGGGCTGCCGTCGCCCGGCTCGAGGCCGAGGGGCTGGTGCGCGCCCGACAGGGAAGGGGCGTCGAGGTGCTCGACGTCATGGAGAACGCCGGGCTGGCGGTGATGGCTCACTTCGACCTCGCCCAGCGACCCGACATGCTCCGGTCGTTCCTCGAGCTGCGGCGCGCGGTGGCGGTCGAGGCGGTCGCGCAGGCCTGTGAACGGGCGACCGCCCGAGACGTGGCCGAGCTGCAGAGGCTCGCCGACGCGCAGGCGGTCGAGCTCGACCAGGCCCGCTACCTCGCCCGTGACCTCGAGTTCGCGCGCGCGGTGTTGCGCTCGGCGCAGGCCTTCGCGTCGCTGCTCCTCTTCAACACCCTCGCGCCCATCTCGGCGGCGCACCCCGAGGTGGCCGAGGCCCTGGCGGACGACCGTGAGCGCTCTCTCGCCGGGTACACTGTCACCCTCGCGTTGATTCAGGGGCGCGACGCAGAGGTGGCGCGCACGGTGCTCCGCCGCGCGCTCGAGCTCGCCGACGTCGAGGTGCTCAAGGCGGTCGCGCGCCGGCGCCGTACCCGGGCCCGGGGCGGCCGATGATCGGCGCGCTGCGCGCCCGCTCGCGCGCCCAGCTGCGGGCGCTCCTCAGGCAGGGGCACCCGGTGGACCCGGCGGCCCTCGAGGGCTGGGCCTACCGGGGCACGGTGCTCGCCGCGCCGGCCTTCGTCGAGCGCCTGACGTGGCAGACCTTTCAGAAGGCGTTTCACCGGCAGCCCGACACCGGGAGGCTGGTGGGCTGGAACGTGCGCGTTCATCAAGACGGAGCGGGCGCGCCGAGCCGACCGCGCACCAGGCGAGGCGTGCCCGTCACGGCCTGGCCCTTCGAGGTCGTCGAGCCGCGGGAGGGCGTGGTGCCGCCGGGCTTCGACCGCGGCCTGCTCATCGACTACGCGCCGTTCGCGGGCGTGGCCGACTCGATGCGGGCGGTGAAAGACCCCCTGGTGTCGCTCGCGCCTGGCAACGCCGACACCCTGCTCGGGGTCAGCGTGGTCAGCCTCGGGGGCGTGTGCGTCGAGACGCCGACCTGGTTCGTCCTCGAGCGCGAGCACCCCGTTCGTTTCGTGCCGCCGCCGTTCGCGCCGGGCGCGCTCCTGCAGGCCTTCGAGCGTCGCTGGGCCGACGCGCTGTTCGACGCCGTGCTGGGCACTCCCGTCGACGACCGCGAGCGCTTCTGGGCGCTGCTGGCGGCGCACGGGCCGGCGGCGCTGGCCCCGGGCCTGCGACTGGCCGTGCACACGCTCACCTTCCTGCCCCTCACGCTGCGCGGGTTTCGGCGGCCCTTCTTCGCGCTCGACGCGCCGGCGCAGCTGGCGTGCATCGAGGTGATGGCGAGCCATCCGCGGTTGCTCGTTCGACAGGTGGTGTCGACGCTCAAGGTGCTGGCGTCGTTCGCGCTCGTCGAGGCGCCCGGGGTCAGGAGCGCCCTGGCTGCCGCCGCCGGGCCCGCGGGCGCACAGGCTGGAGGCGCGCGGTGACGACGCCGCTGGTCGAGATCGATGGGCGCACGGTGCGCGCGCCGCTCACCGTCGAGGCCGACGTGGTGGTGGTCGGCAGCGGCCCCGCTGGTGGCGCCGCAGCGCGCGCGATGTCGCGCAGGGGCCTGCGGGTCGTGGTGGTCGAGGAGGGGCACGAGGCGACGAGCGCCGACTTCCCTGTCAGCGGCCTCGAGGCGATGGCCCGCTGGTACCGCGACCTCGGCATGACGGTGGCGCTGGGGCCTGCCGTGATTCCGTACCTGCAGGGGCGCGCGGTGGGCGGCACCTCGCTCATCAACGGCGCCATCTGCTGGCGGCTCCCCCGTGACGTCTACGACGGCTGGGTGCGCGACGATGGCGCGTTGGCCGACGGGCTCCCGTTCGAGGCGCTGAGCGGGGCCGAGGCGATGGTCGACGCGCGGCTGGGGGTCGAGCCGACCGACGAGGCCGTCGCGGGCGCCAAGAACCGGCTGCTCGCCCGAGGAGCGCAGGCGCTCGGGCTCGAGCACCGCCCGATTCGGCGCAACGCCGCTGGCTGTCGCGGGTCGGGCCGGTGTCTGCAGGGCTGCCCGCATGGCGCCAAGGCGACCGTCGACCGCACCTTCCTTCGCGACGCGGTGGACGTCGGCGCGCGGGTGTTCTCGGGCGTCACCGTCCGTCGCGTCGGGGTCGCGCACGGCCGCGCCGTG
>JACSRE010000440.1 GCA_014879945.1 Myxococcus sp. | reverse complement strand
CGGCCGCGAAGGAGGGCAGCGAGCTGGTGCAGAACATGTGGCTCGCGCCGCCGGTCGCCTTCTCGTTGCCCATCAAGTCGATGACCGAGGCGAAGACCTTCATGCAGAACAACGCGCTCGGCCTCACCGCCCGCGTGGTGTTCACGATGGGCAAGGCCGAGGTCGACAAGAAGCTGAAGAAGGTCGCCAAGGTGCAGGAGAAGGCCGCGGGCGAGACGCTGGCCTTCGGCGGCGGCACCGAAGACTGGGGCGCCGGGCGCCTGGTGCGCGCCGAGCTGGTCGGCCTGCGCGTGGCCGTCGATCAAGAGAAGAAGCAGCTGTTCGAGCTCAAGGGCGCGCCCAAGCCCTGAGCCGCCACCGCGTGCCCGTCGCGCAACGCCGCCACCTCACCCGTCTGGAGCCCCCATGCTTCCCACCCGCGCCGTCCTCGTGCTGGCCCTGTCGCTCACCAGCTGCGTCACCATGCGC
The DNA here is from genome assembly GCA_014879945.1 of Myxococcus sp. Lineage (GTDB taxonomy): Bacteria > Myxococcota > Myxococcia > Myxococcales > Myxococcaceae > Xiheimicrobium. Next base: position 2,639 of record JACSRE010000440.1, on the reverse strand, counting down.
GTCTACAAGCTGCCGCTGTCCACCGCCGAAGGCCAGGCGATGGTGCCCGCCCTCATCGCGGCCTCCCAGGAGCAGGGCCTCGAGTCGTTCCACGGGCCCAACGGCGCCGTCACCAACCTCGAAGATGGCGTGATGCTGTCGTGGCAGAACAGCGCGGGCGACGACGAGTTCATTCTGGTGATGAGCCTGCCCGACAAGATCCCCGACGCCGAGGCCCAGGCGCGCTTCGAGGTCGCCAAGGCCCGCGCCGACCAGCTCTGGAGCCTCGCCGTGGCCAGCCGCAGCATGCTGATGCCGCCGCCGGCCGTGGTGGTGCAGCCGGCGCCGCTGGTGGCGCAGCCAGCCCCGGAGGCCGCGCACGTCGAGACGACCACCATCTCCATCGGCGGCGGGGTGATGCCCGGCGTCACCGTCACCGTCGACGAGCGCTCCTCGTCGCAGGGCGCGGGCACCTCGTCGGCGACCTGCTGCATCAACGGCGCGGGCTACGCCTGCCCCTCGGCCGCGGCCGTCGACCGCTGCAGCGGCGCCTTCATGCGCTGCATGTCGGCCTGCGACTTCTCGTGTCAGAGCGCCTGTGCGCGAGACGCGCCGCTCGACCCCTCCGCGTGCCGTCGAGAGCCCGCGCTCGACTCGTCCTGCCGACGCTGACCGCTGGAGTCGTCCTGGAGGCGATGGTCACCCGCGCGCCTCGGGCGGTGCAGTAGCGTCGTCGCGGTGCCGGTCGACACGACCCAGGTCTTCCCGATGGTGGTGGCGCTCGTGACGCTGCACGCGACCCGCTACCTGCTCGCGGCGGGGAGCGCCTGGCTCTTCTTCTGGGCGTGGCGCGCCAACCCGATGACGACGCGCCGGCGGCTCCAGCACGCCGCCTTCACGCGTGAAGACGTGCGCCGCGAGCTTCTCACCTCGCTCCGGACCGCGCTGGTGTTCGGCGCGCTCTTCGGCGTCGTGTACGCGGGGCTGCCAGTGGTGCCCCTGAGCCACACGGGCGCGCGCGCGGCGCTCGAGTTCTCGGCGTGGCTCGGCTTCCTCCTGCTGGTACACGACACGTACTTCTACTGGTCGCACCGGCTGGCCCATCACCCGCGCGTCTTCCCCTGGCTCCACGCGCTGCACCACCGGTCGCGAAACCCCTCGCCGTTCGCGGCCCTGTCGTTCGGCGTGCTCGACGCGGTGGTGCAGGTGGCCTGGGCCGTGCCGCTGGTGCGCTGGGTGCCGGTGCCGTCGGTGGTGTGGCTGGTGTTCTCGTTCCTCGCCATCGGCATCAACGTCATCGGCCACTGCGGCGTCGAGCCGTACCCGCTCTCGTGGCAGCAGCACCCGGTCCTGAAGTGGCTGAACTTCGCGACGATGCACAACCAGCACCACGTGGCCGTGCGAGGGAACTACGGGCTCTACTCGAGCGCGTGGGACCGGTGGATGGGCACGCTGCTGAGGTGACCTACCTGCAGGTCGAGGCGGCGGCCCTGAGCCGCTCGTTCTCCACCTCGAGGCGGCGCAGGCGTTCGTCTTGCTGCTGCACGAGCTCATAGAGGGCCTTGATGGAGGCGAGCGAGACGCCGTGTGCGTCGATGGCGTGGTAGCCGGTGTCGGTGTTGCCCAACCCGAACGCGGCGCGGAAGTCCTGCGCCATGGGTCCGAGGTGGCGCACCTCACCCGGGTCGCTGGTGTAGCGCCAGGTCGTCAGCGGCAGCGCGGCGACGCGCTCGAGGACCTGCTGCTCGTCGACGGGCCGCACGTCGGTCTTGAGGGCGCGGTCGCTGACGCACAGGGGCGCGCAGCCCTGTGCGCACGTCGGCTGCTCCGCGGTCGGCGTGAAGCAGACGGGCGCCCCTGAGACCGAGCCCTGCGGGTCGCAGCACAGCTGGCCGGCGCCGCAGCAGCTCCTGCCGCAGCAGGTCTCTGCGCTGCCGCAGACGCCCGCGTCGATGGAGCAGGGCGTGGGCATGCAGCTGCCACCGCAGAACGGCGTCGCACCAGCACAGGCGGTGTCGCAGGCCCCGCAGTGGCGTGGGTCGTTCGCGGTGTTGACGCACGCGCCGTTGCAGCAGGTGCGCCCGATGCCGCAGGCCGGCGTGCAGCCGCCCGAGGAGCCACCGCCCGTCGCGGAGCCGCCGCCCGAGGAGCCACCGCCCGAGGAGCCACCGCCCGAGGAGCCACCGCCCGTCGCGGAGCCGCCGCCCGTCGCGGAGCCACCGCCCGTCGCGGAGCCGCCGCCCGAGGAGCCACCGCCCGTCGCGGAGCCGCCGCCCGTCGAGGAGCCACCGCCCGTCGCAGAGCCGCCGCCTGAGGAGCCACCGCCCGTCGCGGAGCCGCCGCCCGTCGCAGAGCCGCCGCCTGTCGCAGAGCCGCCGCCTGTCGCAGAGCCGCCGCCTGTCGCGGAGCCACCGCCCGCAGTCCCTCCGTCCGCGCTCGGCGTCACCCCGGAGCAGCTCATCGTCACCCATCCCAGCAAGCACAGCAGCGCACGGAAGGTCATGCGTGGGAGCCTACCGCTCTTGGGCGTCGAGCTGCCCCGTGCCCCGGCGCGCTGCCGCTGGGCGCGCTTCAGGCTGAGGCTGTTCGCGGCGTCGAGGTGCGCCGCCATCAGCGCCAGGGCTCCGTGTCGCGCCAACGTCTCACGTCGCGCGCGCCAG
>JACSRE010000116.1 GCA_014879945.1 Myxococcus sp. | reverse complement strand
GCACCACGCCCGCAGCGCCCGGCGGCCCCTGGACGCCTGCGGGCCCTTGCGCCCCCACGGCGCCCGTCGCGCCTGCGGGCCCTGGCATTCCCATCGGCCCTTGAGGGCCCATCGGTCCCTGGGCGCCCATCGGCCCTGCGCTGCCGGGCGCGCCCATCGGCCCTGCCACACCCATCGGCCCCTGGGCGCCGTGGCAGACCGCGACCGCGCCACCGTCGGCGAGCGAGAACGAGAAGCCCCCTGCGGCGCAGCCCGGGCTCATCGGCGGCAGGGTGGTGACGGTGGCTGAGAACCCGGGAACGCCTCGCGGGCCGACGGCGCCGTTGCAGATCGTCGAGACGCCCCCATCGCTGACCTGGGTGACACGAACGCCGCCCGTAGGGCACTCGGCGCTCCCTGTGGCGATGGCGGCCACCACGACCGAAGCGCCCGCGGGGCCCGTCACCACGCCGCCGTCGAGCACCAGCACCTGCCCCGGCGGACCTTGAAGGCCCTGCGGCCCGCTCAAGCCCGTTGGACCTGCGGGACCGACCGGGCCCACGTCACCGCGAGGGCCGGGGGCACCGTCGGCGCCGCGTTCGCCCTGCGGACCGGTGGCGCCAACCATCCCCGCGGGGCCAGGCGCTCCAGCAGGCCCAGGCTCTCCCCGCTCGCCGCGAGGCCCTTCGACGCCAACGCCGGCGGGAGGACAGGCGCAGAGCAACACCGAGCAGGAGAGCAGGAGGAGCCTCATGGCGGCACGACCCGCGAGGCGGCAGGTAGGTGCAACCCGACAGCGGCCCGAAGCGGAGCAGAGGCGTACAGGTCCGGCTCGCGCAGGTCCGACTGGAACACGTCCGACTCGGCTGTGTCAGCCCTCGAGCAGGTTCGACTCGAGCTTCCTGGCTTCGGCGACCAACGGGTGATCGGCCGGCGCCTTCTTCATCAAGCCGCGCACGAGCTCGAGCGCGCGGTCGCGCTTGCCGAGGCGGGTCCACGCGAGCGCCTGGTTGTAGGGAATGCGCCACTCGTTGGCTGGCGCGAGCGCGGCGGCCTTCTCCAGGAGGGTGACGGCCTCGGCGTGCTGGGCGGCGACGGCGCCTTCGACGAAGAGGGTCGCGAGGTTGACCAGCGGCCTGAAGTTCTCGGGCGCGAGCGCGATGGCCTTTCGGTACGCCTGCTCGGCCTTCTCGGCGAGCGGCACCGCGGCGTAGAGGTTGCCCAGCGCGAAGTGCGCCTCCCACTGCTTCGGGTTCTTCTCGAGGAGCTCGAGCGCCACCTGCTCGGCCTTGTCGAGGTCTCCGGTGAGCATCAACACGTTGGCCAGGTTGAGCCAGGCCTGCTCGTGGTCCGGCGCCACGAGGAGCTCCCGCTCCAGGTAGCCGACGGCCGCCGGCGCGTCGTCGAGCATCATGGTGGCGGCCAACGCCTTCTCGAGGAGGGCCGGGTGATCGCCACACGCCTTGAGGCCGAGATCGAACACGTCGCGCGCGGCCTTGAACTCCTTGAGCTCGAACAACACGTCGCCGAGCGTGGCCCAGGCGCTGACGCTCCTGGGAGCCAGGTCCTTCGCCTTCTCGAGCGCCCGCAGCGCCAGCCGGTGCTGCTTGCCCAAGCGGTAGGCCATGCCGAGGAAGAGGAAGGCGTCGGGGTTCTGCGGCGCGATCGTGGTGGCCTGGGTGAGCGCGGCGACGGCCTCTTGTGCCTTGCCTTGCGCGGCGAGCACGCGCCCCAGGTTCAGCTGGCAGAGGAACACCTCGGGTGACAGCTCGGCGCCCTTCTTGAGCGCGTCGAGGGCCAGCTCCATTTCGCCCAGGCTCTCGTGCGTCAGGCCCACCAGCGTCCACCCGACGCCCTGCCGCGGCGCCAGCCGAACGGCGGCCATGGCGTGCACCTTGGCGGCGTCGAGCTGGTTGGTGAAGAGCGCGACGCGCGCGAGGCCGGCATAGGCGTCGGCGATCGACGGGTTCACCTCGAGCACGGCCTCGTAGAGCGCGGCGGCGGCGTTGACGTCACCGGCGGCGAGCTTCGCCTCTGCCGCCTGCAGCTTCGCGCGCGTGTCAGACACCGAACCGTTCGCCTCTTCGTCCTCGCGAAAGAGCTTCTTCGCTTCGTCGTAGGAGCCGGCCTTCAGCGCGCGCTCTGCACGTTGAAAAGTTTGGGAATGGGCCATGGAGACCACGACATCACCATTGGAGGGGTGAAGAAGACAGGCGTCGTTCGAACGAAGGTGCGCGGCGTGGGCGAGGGCGGGTGCAGCCACCCGCTGACCCACTTCGCCGTCTTGCCGACGGCCGCGGTGGCGTCCCAGAAGTCCACCTTGCCGTCCTGGTTCACGTCGGCGGCGTTCTTCACCATCTGGCCGATCTGCCGAACGTCGACCTCGACCGTCGCCGAGCCGCCCAGGCCGACGCCGAGCGCCGCGCCGAGGCTGCCGCCCAGCTTCAGCTTGCCGTCCTCGTAGCCGATGACCCCTGAGGCGCGGGCTTCGGCGCCGGCGCTCGCGTAGCCGCTGGCCACCACCGCGAACGGCCCGGCCGAGAAGCGCACCTCGCCTTCGACCTTCGCGACCGCTGACGCGCCGGCCTCGCCCCTGGCGATGGCCGTGGGCGGGTTGCGGGTGATCTGCACGGTGCCGGTCACCTCGGCGACGGCCTCGGCGGAGGCGCGCGCGTGACCTTCAACCGACGCGTCGACCTCGACGCCACTGATGGTGACGCTGCGGGTGCTCGCGCGGCCCGTCACCTCGGCCTCGATCGACGCGCCGACGCGGGCGTTCACGCTGGCGTCGAGGCCGTTGAGGTCGAGCCGGCCGCGGGCGTCGACGCTCGCCTTCACCTCGGCCTTCGCGCGCGCGTCGTACGACGCCTCACCGTAGCGGCCCGAGACGCGCCCGGAGGACTCGGCGTACACGCCGGCGCGGGCCTCACGGTTGAAGGTGGCGCTGACGCCGCGGCCGTCGAAGCTCGCGCTCTGGTGGCCGCTCACCCCGTACTGGGTCGAGACGCTGCCGTGCTCGCCTTCCGCGAGCGTCTTCTCGTGCATGCGCTCGGGGTCGACCTCGCTCGACACCTCGGCCGGAGAGAGCCCCAGCCAGTCCATCACCTTGCCTGCGCGCTCGGCGATCTTGTCGGCGCGCGCGGTGGCCTTCGAGGTGTCGGCCGCGCGCTCCTTGAGGAACGAGCGATCGACGCTGGAGCCCTTCTTCCAGTCGGCCCCGCCCCCGAGGGTGAACAGCCCGTCGTCGTAGGAGGCCGTGGAGGAGGTCTCGAGCTGCGAGCCGTTGGCGCGGCGCTCGTTGCGGGTGGCGGTGTGCGCCCCCTGCTCGCGCACGGTGGTGACGTCAGAGGCGCGGTGCGCGTTGCCGAGCGAGTCGCTCGAGCGCGTGTGGGTGGCGCTGCGGCTGCCGTCGGCCAGCGCGCTGTCCACCGTCTGCTCGCGGCCGTTGCGGGTCACCCCATAGACGTCTGCGCCAGCGGTGGTGACGGTGAGGCGGCTCTTCCCGTTCTTCTCGGAGGTGGTCTCGGTGCGCGAGGTGGTGGAGCGCCGGCCCAGCAGATCGCGCTCGTCGACGAACTGCGTCTCGGACTGACGGCCGGGCCTCGAGGTCTGCTTGCGGTACTCGACGGTCGACGCGAGCCCCTTGCCCTCGGAGCTGGTGAGCGTCTGGGTCGACTCGACGCCCTTGCGGCGTGAGCTCTTGGTCCGGGTGACGGTGCCGTCAGCGGCCGTCGAGACCTCGGCGCGCTTGGACTTCGCGAGCCGCTCGGCGTCTTTCTGAAGGCGCTGCGACGGCCCCTTCTGCCCTGCGGCGCCAGCTGCTTTTGAACGGGAGGTGAGCCGAACCACGTGGAGCTCCTTGCATGACCGCTACCTGAAGTATCGGCGGCCCGGGTGGGACGGTGTGCCACCCTGTAGGCAAGATACTTTACACCAGGGTGAGGCGGCGCCGGCGGGCGATCGGCCGCTCGGTCTCTTCCCAGACCCAGTCGAGGTACGGCGCGAAGGCGCGGTTGACGGGCAGCTCCAGCACCTCGGGCACCGAGTACGAGTGGAGCGCCTTCACCCGGGCGATCAGCGCCTCGACCGCGGGGCCGCGCGTCTTCAGCAGCACCAGCACCTCGGGGGCGTCTTCGATCTTGCCCTTCCAGCGGTAGATGGAGCGGATCTTCGGCACCAGGTTGGCGCAGGCGACCAGCCGCTCCTCGACCAGGGTGCGGGCGAGCCTGGCGGCGCTGGCCTCGTTGGGGGCGGTGACGAGCACCACGCTGACCGGCTTCTTCGCCTGGGCAGACGACTTCTTGATGGCCCGACGGATCAAAGCGAGACCTCGCTCGTCACGCTCCGGCCGTCCACCAGCTGAACGACGACGCGCGCGACCACGCCTCGAACGTGCTCGGCGGTGCCCACGTCGAAGTGCAGGCCGTGCTCGCCGGGCTCGTGGGGAACACTGCGCTGAGGGTGGTCGGGCAGGTAGACGGCGGCGGCGGCGAAGCGGTCCTGGCGGCGGGGTTGAACCACCACCTGGACGCGCTGCTTCGAGCGGAACACCAGCAGCTTGAACTCGGTGCGCTCCTCGATCACCTCGAGCGCGTCGTTGGGGCGAGCGGCGCTCGCGGCGGCCGCGACCGGGCGCAGCGTCACCACGTCGCCCTTCGTCAGCTCGTCGATGGCCTCGTCGCCGGCGGCGATCGCCTCGAGGGCCAGGGCCAGCTCGGGGTCGGCGGCGGCGGCCTTGCGAATGGCCTCGCGCTCGGCGGCGCTCCCGAGGCCGAGGTCGAAGCGCAGCAGCTCGTCGAACGAGAACCGGCGCGAGCGCTTCTGCATCACGAGCTCGTGGGCCGCCTGGGCGCCTCTCGAGAGGCTTCCGCGGGCTTCACCACCGAGCACCTTCACCACCAGGTCGTGCTCCAGACCCGCCTTGTCCGACAACCACCACGCCGCCCCGCGCTGCTCCACGTCGAGAATCGCCACCTCGTCGCGCCGGTCGGGGTTGAGCGCGGTGAGGCGGGTGGTACAGCGCCGCGCCTTCTCGTCGGCCTGCCGCAGCTCCTGGGTGAGCCGCTGCAACGTCACCTGCGCGCCGGGCCGACCGCGACCGGCCATGCGCTCGACCGAGCAGCGGGCCGACTCGAGCCGATCTCTGGCCATCAGCGCCTGCATGGCCCACGTCGAGAGCGTCTTGCCGTCGGCGTCGGTCTCGGGAATGGCGGCGTCGACGGCCTGGTCGGCGGCGCGCTCGACGCGGGCCCGCACCTCGTCGGCCTTCACGCCCTCGGCCCACGAGTGGAGCCCCTGCTCTGGCACCACCGACAGCGCCGCGTCGATCAGCCCCTCGTCGCACGGCACCTTCGCGCGCCGTCTGATCAGGTCTCCGGCGGCCTCGAGCAGCCGGCCGATGACGGGCGCCGGGTCTCCGGGACGACTGGCGGCCTCGAGCTCGGCCTTGAGCGATTCGAGCTCGTCGATGCGGGCGCGGTACTTTTCGATGGGCGAGACGGTCACGACTCCTCCTTGCGTGCTTCCAACACGTACGACTTGAGCCAGGCCTGCGCGCGGCTGACGCGCTTGTAGGAATTGACGACGCTGATGCCGAGCTGGCGCGCGACCTCTTCGTGATCGTCCATGTCCTGGTGGTGGTACAGATCCCAGGCGGCCGCCTCGTTGGGGTGCTCTTCCTGCAGCTTGCGGAAGGCGGCCCAGTACTCCTCGTTGGCCTCGGCGGCGTCGGCCCTGGCGTTCGAGAAGGCGACGGCGCGGTTGGCCTCGGGGAGCGACTCTTCGCGCTCATCGTCTTCGTCGCGAGGGGCCTCGGCGAGCTCTTCACGCTGCCGGCGGTACCGGTCGATCGCGCAGTGCTTCACGATGCGCAGGAAGAACGTCTTGGGTGAGGCGGCCTTGCCCGGCATCTGCTCCGACACGCCGCGGAACTGCTCGAGCCCGCGAGACATGAACTTCGCCGCGGCGTCTTGAAACACCTCGTCGATGTCGTCGGGCGAGCCCCTCATGAACGCGCCCTGCACCCGGCGAATGACGGTGGCAGAGGGGTCTCTCCAGCGGAAGACGAGCTCGCCGAGCTGCTTCTTGAAGTCGCGGCCGTCGGCTTTACGTCTCGAGATGTCGGCGAACAGTTCGTCGTCGTTGAGCATGGGCAAGAGCCGACGACCATACCCGCTCCTACGTCGACCGAAGCGGATTCCTGACGAGCGGGGCGGCCGAAAAGAAGCGCTCGAACATCAGGCGCTTCACGCGGCGCGGTCGGCGCTCAGCGAGGTGAGGCGCACCCGCGCGACCTGAAGCGGCGCGTCGACCCCTTTGAGGGTCGCCAGGTAGCGCTCGCTGACGTGCACGGCGTCGAAGAGGCCCCTGGCGATGGCCTGATCGGCGACCTCGGTGGGCAGCACCAGCTGGCCGGGCTGGGCTTCGCCCTGCAGCCGCGCCGCCACGTTCACCGTCTGCCCGAAGTAGTCGAGCACCTTGTTGGCGGTGGCGACGAACCCCGGGCCGCCGAAGACGCCCAGCTTCAGCGAGGTGCGCGCGCCGAGCGGATCGAGGCTCCTGAAGCCCTCGAAGTCGCGCAGCATGGCGCACGCGCCGGCCACCGCGGCGAGCTCGTCGGGGAAGGCCGCCATCACGGCGTCACCCATCGTCTTCACCACCGCGCCCCCGTTCGCCTCGACGGCCCTGGTGAGGACCTCGAAGTGGGCCTGCACGAAGCGAAAGGCCTCGGCGTCTCCCGCGTGGGCGTACAGCTCGGTCGAGCCGGTCAGATCGGTGAACACCAGGGCGAAGCGCTGCACCTGCAGCGAGAGGCCGGGGCGCAGCACCTGGGCCGAGAACTCGCGGCGAAACAGGGGGAGCATCATCACGTCGCGCGCGGTGGCGGCCAGGTTCGCCCACGAGGCCTTCTCGAGCTTGACGTGCCGCTCACTCTCGCCGCCCGACTGCACGGCGATCTCGGCCGAGGGCGACAGCTGGAGCCGCTCCGGCCAGTCCTCTGCGCCGTCGGGCACCTCTGCCCAGGTCGCGCCGCCGACTCTGGACGTCACCAGCGCAGCCTTGCCGCCGCGCATGAAGAGGCGAAAGAGCCCCTCTTCGTCGGGCACGCGCAAGAGCGCCCTTCCAGCGGTGGGGAGGATCGCCTGGCTCACCACGTGGGGCATGCGCGCGGGGCTCCCCACGCAGTACGGGCCCGCCTCGACCTGCCGAACGCCGACGACGGGGCGGAAGGTGGCCTCGACGGAGTCGTCGAAGTCGAGGCCGAAGCCGATCTCGCAGAGCTGGCAGAAGCCGTGTGCGGTGAGCTCGCCCAGCGAGTCGATCGACGACGCTCCGGTGCGGCAGCTGGGGCACACCACGTCCCACTGCAGCTGCAGCAGCCCGGCCTTCACCGCGAGCAGACACGCCGCGAGCACGTCACGGCGCGGCGCGCTCCACTCGGCGGCCAGCTCATAGGGCCGAATCCGCATCACCTGGTCGTCGGGAGCGTGGGCGACGAGCTCGACGAGGCGCCGCCCCAGCGCGCCTGCGCCGGCTTCCTGCAGGGCCGCCGCGGCGCGATCGAGGCGCTCCTGGTGCACGGGGTGCGACGGCGGGAGCGCGGGCGGCTGGCCGTTTCGCACCAGCGCCTGGTCGAGCACCTCGATGGCGGTGACGAGCTTCTTGAGCGTGCTCGACGCCGACAGCCGGATGATGGGCGAGAGGAGGACCGTGCGCGGCGTGAGGGTGAGCGTGATGCCGACCCTGCTGCCCAGCCCCCGGGCCTCGGTGAGGTAGGCGATGCAGAGGCGCTCCACCGGGCCCGACTGCATGTCGCGCTGCACCTTGAGCGACTTCATGAAGTCGAACTCGTAGGGCTTCTCGGTCCAGCTCACCTCGAACCCGCCCAGCCGCGTCTTCACCTGGTAGCGGGCCGCGCTGTCGTCGGGGCTGGCGCTCTTGACCTCGAGCCGCTCGTTACCCATCGCGCGGTTGAGCCACTCGGTGTCAGACAGCCCCTTCCAGATCGAGCACACGTCGCTCTGACACTCGACCCACTGCTGGAGCACGATCTCGCGCGACACGTGAACACCCTTCGTTGCAGGTCAGCCGGCGGTTTGGCTCGACGTCAGTCCCCCGCAGAACGTGGAGGCTACCGTGCAAGGCAACCTGCGCCAGTCTCCTACCTCTTCATTCCCCGCGCCTGCGGGACGGAGTCACTGACATGCGCCGAACCATCGTCATCGGAGATCTTCACGGCTGTCACGACGAGGCCCTCACCCTGCTCGACCGCCTCGCGGTCACGGTGAACGATCGCGTCATCTTCGCCGGAGATCTGGTCGACCGCGGCCCCCGGCCCCGCGAGTGCGTCGAGCTGGCCATGCGGCACGAGTGCGTGATCGGCAACCACGAGGAGAAGCACCTGCAGCAGCGCCGACGCGCAGCCGAGAAGCTCTCACCCGATCACCTGAAGACGCGCGAGGCGCTCGACGACCGCCACTACGACTACTTCGCCGCCCTGCCCCGCTTCATCCGGCTGCCGGAGTTCGGCGCCGCGGTCGTTCACGCGGGCTGCTTTCCAGGCGTGCCCCTCGAGGCCCAGTCAACCCACCACCTGCTCCACCTGCAGCACATCAACCCGCCGGCGACGAAGTCGTATTGGCCCTCGAAGGCGCCGGGCGATCACCGCTTCTGGACGAACTTCTGGCGGGGCCCGGAGCGGATCATCTTCGGGCACTCGGTGCTCGATCGGCCGCTCGTCACTGAGTGGGCCGTCGGGGTCGACACCGGCGCAGTGTTCGGGCGTGGGCTGACCGCCCTGGTGCTGCCCGCCTGGGAGCTGGTGACGGTGGCGACGCGCGACTACTCGGGCGGCAAGAAGACGCTCGCGACCATCGACGTACACGACGGGGTCAAGGCGTTCTCCTAGCGGCCTCGAGCCGGCGCACCACGAAGTCGAGGCGATCATTGCCGACGAACATCTCGTCGCCGACGAAGAAGGTCGGCACCCCGAAGGCGCCCATCTGCACCGCGGCGTCGGACTCGGCGCGCAGGCGGTCCTTCAGCGGCTGACTGGCCGCCAGCGCCTGCACCCGGTCGGGGTCGAGCCCAGAGCCGCGGAGCACGGTCGCGATCACCGCGGGGTCGTTCGGGTCGAGGCCGTCGCGCCAGATGGCCGCGAACATCGCCTTCGAGAAGGCCGGCCCCTTGCCTTCGTCGTTCGCGACCAGCGCGCAGCGGTTGGCCTGGGTGGTGAGGAACGGAAACGCGTCGGGCACCTTCACTGGAGCCAGGCCGAGGTAGGAGGCCCAGTCGGCGAGATCTTTCACCACCCAGGGGATCTTCGCGGGGATCTGCCCCTGGCCGCGGTTGTCGGTGGCCTTGAGGATCGCGGGAAGGAAACAGGGGCGCCACGCCACCGTGCCGCCTGCGGCCGAGACCATCGCCTCGATGCGCGTCGAGGCCAGGTACGAGTACGGGCTCATGAAGTCGAAGAAGAACTGCACCTGCCCGCTCATTTGGTCGGCCTTTCAGGCGGTTTCACCTTGAGTCGCGTCGGGGCTGCGACAAGGTTCATTCCACGATGCCAGCGATGACGAAAGCGATGAACGACGAGCTGCGCGCGGCCCTCGAGCGTGAGGCGAGCCAGTTCGGCCCCACCCTGGCGAGGCTGGCGGCCGAGCGCGGCCTGGCCGTGACGAAGAAGGAAGACGGCACGCAGAAGCCCATCCCCATCACCGCGACGCCCGTCATCATCGCCCGCGACGAGCTGGTGCGCCGCCAACGCCTCGCGGCGCTGCTGTCGTCGGCGGGCCTCAAGATGTCGCGGGCGGTGCTCCGCGGCCTCGACCGCGACGTCGTCTTCAACGGCCTGTCTCCGCTCGAGCAGCGCATGGCCGACGCCACCTTCGAGCGCCTCGACACGCTCGTCACCACGCGGGTAGACTTCTTCGTCGGCGACGCGGTGAAGGCGCTCGAGCTCAACGCCACCATTCCCGCGATGCAGGCCTACAGCGACATCGCCGCCCACACCTTCCTCGAGGTGGTCGGCCGGCACTTCGGCGCCACCGAGGCCCAGCTCGAGGCCTGGAAGACGCAGAACGGCAGCAACGCGAAGGCGCTGTTCGACGCCCTGATGGCCGGCTACGCCAAGGTGCGGCCGGCGCGGCGGCCGTCGCGCATCGCGCTCTTGAGCCGGCGCCACGACGCGCAGCTGACCGAGCAGCGGGCCCTGTGCGCGCGCTTCAACGCGCTCGGCGTCGAGGCCGAGGTGGTGCACCCCGATCAGCTCAGCGGCACCGATCGCGTCAACGCCAACGGCAAGACGTTCGATCTGATCTACCGGCACCTCTTCGTTCGCCGGCTCGAGGAGCCCGACCTCGTGGGGGCCGAGTACGTCAGGGCGCTGCTGCTCGAGCCCAACGGCACGCGCGCGGTGGTGCTCAACCCGCCGGCCTCGCAGGTCGAGGTGAAGGCGGTGTTCGGGCTGATGTCGCAGGCCGTGGAGGACGCGTCGATCGCGCGCGCCGCCAGGCTCAGCGACGACGAGCTCGGGGCCATTGGCAGCACGGTGCCGTGGACCCGCCTGTTCCGCGGAGAGGCGCTGCTGGCCGAGGTGCAGGCGAACCCCGACCGCTACGTGATCAAGCGCTCGTGGGACTACGGCGGGCGCGCGGTCTTCGTCGGGCGAACCCGCGGCGAGGCGTCGTTCTCGGAGCGCGTGAAGGCGGCCTACGGCGAGGCGCTCGACTGGGAGCAGACCTGCGCCCGCGCCGCCGCCGACCAGACCGGCGGAGGCTTCGTGGTGCAGCAGGTCGTCGACACCCTGCCCGAACGGCACCTGCTGTGCTCGGGCGAGGCGCAATCCTGGGCCGACCTCTTCGTTGACTACTCGTCCTATGCCTCGGTGGGCCTGCTCGAACAGCCAGCGTGGGGCGGCGTCTGTCGCGGGTCGCTCTCTCACATCGTCAACATCGTTGGCGGCGGTGGCGTGTTGCCCTTAATGACAGAAGACGTCGCGGCGCAGTTGCACGCGGCGGTGATGAGCCGGGTGAGGTAGACGCACGGTCAGGCGTCTGGCTGTTCTGACTGACCAACAAGGAGAACGAGCACCATGGCTTTCGACCCCCAGCAGTCCTCGCACCAGCAGCAGTTCGGCCTGCCGTCGGCCGCCTCGCTCCTCGCCGAAGAGTCGGCCAGCGCCTACATGGCGAAGGTCTACCGGTGGATGGTGGCGGGGCTGTCGCTCACCGCGGTCACCGCGTGGTTCGTCGCCAGCAACCAGCAGGCCTTCAGCCTCGTGCAGGGGCTCTTCCTGCCGCTCATCATCGCCGAGCTCGCGGTGGTGTTCGTCTTCTCGATGATCGCCCCGCGCATCAGCGGCACCGTGGCCGCCGCCATGTTCATGGGGTACTCGTTCCTGTCGGGGCTCACCCTGTCGGCGATCTTCTTCGTCTACAAGCTGGGCTCGATCAGCACGGCGTTCTTCATCACCGCGGCCATGTTCGGCGCCCTGAGCGTCTACGGCACCGTCACCAAGAAGGACCTCTCGTCATGGGGCACCTTCCTCTTCATGGGCCTCATCGGCGTGGTGGTGGCGAGCGTGGTGAACCTCTTCCTGCGCAGCGACTTCCTGGGCTTCGTGATGAGCTGCGCCGCGGTCGTGGTGTTCGCCGGCCTGACCGCCTACGACACCCAGAAGCTGCGCCAGATGCACGCCTCGAGCGGGTACTCGAGCGCGGGCAGCCTCGCCATCAACGGCGCGCTGGTGCTGTACCTCGACTTCATCAACCTCTTCCTCAACATCCTGCGGCTCTTCGGCAGCCGTCGCTGACGAGCCCAGCGTCGAGGCGAGCACCCGGGCCAGCGCCTTGACGGCGTTGGCCCGTCGTCTTTTTCAGGCCTTCTTGCGCTCGATGGGCTCGGCCATGCGCAGCCGCTCCACCACCTGGCCGTTCTTCAGGTGCGAGGTGACGATCTCGTTGACGTCGTCCTTCGTCACCGGGCCGTACCAGACCTGCTCCGGGTAGACGACCATCGAGATGCCGCGCTCGCAGGCGTCGAGGCAGCCGGCGGTGTTGATGCGCGTGCCCTTCACCTCCTGGGCGTCGAGCTCCTTCTTGAGCATCAACCGCAGCTCCTCGCTGCCCTTCGAGGCGCAGCAGCCCTTGGGCACGCCGTCGGGGCGGCGGTTGGTGCAGACGAAGACGTGGCGGGTATACGGAGGAGGCATGACCGGGTGATACGCAGGCCCGCGCCCCTTCGCCAGCGCCGGGCGCTTTCGCGCGCTCCCGAAGGGCGCCGTGGCTGACGGTGCGGCGCCGCAAAACGGCCGCTCGCCTCGGACGAAGCGCCGTTTCCGAGAGGAATTTGATCAGCTCGCGAGACGCACTCTCAGCAAATACGCGCGCGACTCAATCGGCGACCGATGAAAAGCGATGTAGGGCAGTGACCATATGCAGAAGCGGCGCTGATGCGCAGGGTGTCGCACGTTTCGGCTGAAGGCGGCTCCCAGGCCGATTTACCGCGATTCTGCGAGATCGGGTTTTCCACAGGGGTGTAAAAACCCCCTAAGTGTTGGGTATCGGTCGAAAATTTGACACAACATGTTGGGGCTCTACCCTTGACACCGAAATGTGGCGAGCGCATAAGCGGCCTCCGATTTCGGAGGCGAAGCACCCTGTAGCACCCGGTCCGGGAGGGATCCCGGGTGCGAAAACTCCCACCTTTCACGCTTTGCACCCCCAGGGGCCGTTACCCTGAGGGGTGATCAGTCGTCGCTCGTCACCCACACCTGCAGTCAATTGTCAGACCACGCGGTAACACTGAGGGGAAACCACATGGAGAAGGAGCTGTCGTCCATGAACGTCGCGGTCAACCAGGGAGCCGCTGGGCTCGATACCCGCGCAGTGCCGCGCAACGGGAAGCGCCAGGGCCTGACGGTGAAGCGGTACTTCACCACGCCGGGCGTCGACCCGGCCGACGAGATCGCGTGGGAGTACCGCACCGCCTCGATCGCGGGCGAAGACGGCAAGGTCGTCTTCGAGCAGAAAAATGTCGAGGTCCCCAAGTCGTGGTCGATGCTGGCCACCAACGTCGTCGCGTCGAAGTACTTCCGCGGCACCCCGGGCACCCCCGACCGCGAGACGAGCGTGCGCCGGCTGGTCGGCCGCGTCGCCGACACCATCACCGCGTGGGGTGAGACGGGCGGCTACTTCGCCACCGGCGAAGACAAGGCCGCGTTCCACGCCGAGCTGACCCACCTGCTCCTCCGCCAGAAGGTCGCCTTCAACTCGCCCGTCTGGTTCAACGTCGGCGTCGAGGAGCACCCCCAGTGCTCGGCCTGCTTCATCAACTCGGTGGAAGACTCGATGGAGTCGATCCTCGGACTGGCGAAGACCGAGGGCATGCTCTTCAAGTACGGCTCGGGCACCGGCTCGAACCTCTCGCCGATCCGCTCCTCGAAGGAGCAGCTCAAGGGCGGCGGCACCGCCTCGGGCCCGGTCAGCTTCATGAAGGGCTTCGACGCCTTCGCCGGCGTCATCAAGTCGGGCGGCAAGACGCGCCGCGCGGCCAAGATGGTGATCTTGAACGTCGAGCACCCCGACATCCTCGAGTTCATCCGCTGCAAGGTGAACGAAGAGAAGAAGGCGTGGACGCTCATCGACGGCGGCTACGACAGCTCGTTCAACGGCGAGGCCTACTCGTCGATCTTCTTCCAGAACTCGAACAACTCGGTGCGCGTCACCGACGAGTTCATGAAGGCCGTCGTCGAAGATCGCGCCTTCCAGACCCGCGCGGTGCGCGACGGCGCCCCCATGGACACCTACCGCGCCCGCGACGTGTTCCGTGAGATCTCCGAGGCCGCCTGGCACTGCGGCGACCCGGGCCTGCAGTTCGACACCACCATCAACGCCTGGCACACCTCGGCGAACACGGCCCGCATCAACGCCTCGAACCCGTGCTCCGAGTACATGTTCCTCGACGACACCGCCTGCAACCTGGCGTCGCTGAACCTGATGCACTTCCGCTCCATCGACGGCGAGTTCGACGTGCCGGCCTTCGAGCACGCGGTCGACGTGACGCTGCTGGGCCAGGAGATCGTCGTCGGGTTCTCGAAGTACCCGACCGAGCGCATCACCAAGAACTCCTACGACTACCGTCCGCTGGGGCTGGGCTACGCCAACCTCGGAGCGCTCCTGATGGCGGCGGGCCTGCCGTACGACTCAGACGAGGGCCGCGCCTACGCCGGCGCCATCACCTCGCTGATGGCCGGCCGCGCGTACCTGCAGTCTGCCAAGATCGCCGAGCACCTGGGCGCCTTCGCCGGCTACGCCGCCAACCGGGAGCCGATGCTCGGCGTCATCCGCAAGCACCGCAAGGCCGCCTACCAGCTGCCCGTGCACAAGACCGACTCGAAGCTCCATGTCTCGCAGAAGGCCGCCTGGGACGAGGCGCTCTCGCTGGGTGAGCAGGCCGGGTACCGCAACGCCCAGGTCACCGTGCTCGCGCCCACCGGCACCATCGGCTTCATGATGGACTGCGACACCACCGGCATCGAGCCCGACATCGCGCTCATCAAGTACAAGAAGCTGGTCGGCGGCGGCATGCTGAAGATCGTCAACACCACCGTGCCGTTCGCGCTCCAGAAGCTCGGCTACAGCAGCACCGAGATCGAGGCGATCATCAGCTACCTCGACAAGCAAGAGACCATCGAGGGCGCGCCGGTGCTCAAGGCCGAGCACCTCCCGGTGTTCGACTGCGCCTTCAAGCCGTCGAAGGGCAGCCGCTCCATCCACTACATGGGGCACATCAAGATGATGGGCGCCGCGCAGCCGTTCCTCTCGGGCGCCATCTCGAAGACGGTCAACCTCCCCAACGAGGCCACCGTCGAAGACATCGAGATGGCCTACCTCGAGTCGTGGCGCGCGGGCCTCAAGGCCGTCGCCGTCTACCGCGACGGGTGCAAGCGCAGCCAGCCGCTCAACACCTCGAAGGACGCCGAGAAGAAGAAGGTCGAGGCGGCCCCCGCGGTGCAGCGTGACGCCCGCCGCCGCCTGCTCGACGAGCGCCGCGCCATCACCCACAAGTTCAGCATCGCCGGCCACGAGGGCTACCTCACCGTCGGCATGTACGAAGATGGTCAGCCGGGCGAGCTCTTCATCACCATGGCCAAAGAGGGCAGCACGGTGTCGGGCCTGATGGACTCGTTCGCCACGGCCATCTCGCTCTCGCTCCAGTACGGCGTGCCCCTGCAGGTGCTGGCCGACAAGTTCAGCCACACCCGCTTCGAGCCGGCCGGGTTCACCAACAACCCCGACCTGCCGATCGCCAAGTCGATCACCGACTACATCTTCCGGTGGCTGTCGCTGAAGTTCCTGCCCCAGGAGGGCGCGACCGAGAGCCTGATGGAGACCGAGGCGAAGAAGGTGGCCGCGGTGCACTCGGTGAAGGCGCCGCTGCCGTCGCCGCCGGTCGCCGAGGCCAAGGGGGCGGGCTTCTCGTTCCTCAACCAGGCCGACGCCCCGCCCTGCCCCGTCTGCGGCACCATCACCGTGCGTAACGGCGCCTGCTACAAGTGCCACAACTGCGGCGCCACCACCGGCTGCAGCTAAAGCGCACGCGAAGCGCTCGACTGACGGACGCGGCCTCGGGAAACCGGGGCCGTTTTCGTTTCGGCGGGCTCCAACCCCTCATGACGGACGTCCGCCTGCCTGCAGCCGTTGGCCTCGAGTGGTGCGTCGCCGAAGGTGAGGTGGTGGCGGCGGGCCAGGTGTTGGCGTGGTTGGCCGTGGCCGATCACTGCGCCCTGCTGCCGCTGACGAGCCCGGCCCCAGGCCCCGTGACGGCCCGCTGGACGGCCCTGCTCACGCGTGGGCACGAAGGCGCGGTGGTGGCGGCGGTGGGTGGCGCTCCGCACCACTGCCGCGCCTCGGAGCGCGAGGCCATGGACGAGGCGATCGCCGTTGCCCGGGCCCGCCTCGCCTCGCTGGCGCCACGGCCCGAGCGAGGCGTCGCCAACACCCTGCTCGAGGGCGAGCGCGCCAGCCTGTTGCGGTGGTTGGGTGAGGCCGAAGCGTGGCGCTCGGCGCGCGCCGACTCGTGACGCCGCTGCGGTGGTCGTTCATCGCGACGCCCGAGCGCACGCTCGCCCTCGCCGTCAAACTCAGGCCCCGTCGCGCTCGCTGCGCCGCTCCTGCCCGGCCGCTCGCGTCGAGGCCACCCGCCATGGACTCAAGAGCAGTCGCGAAATAGGCCCACCCGCAACTTTGGCTGATCGCGGTCGATCATGAGACCGTG
>JACSRE010000145.1 GCA_014879945.1 Myxococcus sp. | reverse complement strand
GGCGGACTACCGCCTGCCCGGGTTCACCGGCGACTTCGTCGGCCCGCTGCCCGAGGACGCGCGGTTCTTCATCGAGAAGCGCGGGAAGCTGACCATCGTGCGCGCCTGGGCGCTACGTGGCGACAGCGTCTGGTCCGCCATGGGGCACGCGGGCAGCTCGTTCGGAGAGCTCGTCAACGTCGCCACGCTCCCGTCTTTGGAGGCGGCGCGCGTGCGCTTCTCGCACGCGATGGAGACGGCCTCGGCCTTCAAGTGGGTCGAGATCGAGCGCGCCAGGGTGAAGAAGCTCTTCCGCCGCTGAGCGAGAGCCCGTCCTCCAGCGCTTCGAGCGCCCGAGACTGGCTCATGTCAGCCACCGGCTGATTCTGGCGGATGGCGCTGGTGGTCCTCGACGAGATCAGGAAGACCTGTTGCCCATTTCCCGGGGGGGGGCACGCACATGAAGAAGCTGGTTCGTGGTCTGGCGGCAGTGTTGGTGGTGTTGCTGGTCGTCGGCGGCGCGGCGTACGCGTGGGCGCGCTCGGCCGCCACGACGCGGCTGACGAAGAAGTTCGAGACGCACCGCGCTGGGTTTCCGGTGCCGTTTCCGCTCACCGAGGCCGAGCTGGCCGGGCTGCGGGCCGAGCGGGCAGCGCCTGCCGACGCTGGTGACGCGGGCGTCGAGGTCGATGCCCTCGCGGGGGTCGATCTCGCCGCCATCGCGCTCGAGCGGGCGCGCGCGCGTGGCAAACACCTGGTCGAGTCGATCTACCCGTGCATCGAGTGCCACGGCGTCGACTTCGCCGGCGGCACGATGGTCGATTCGCCTCCCGTCGGGAGGATCTTCGGCATGAACCTGACGCGCGGAAAGGGCGGGGTCGTCGAGAAGTACACGCCGGCCGACTGGGATCGGATGGTGCGCCACGGCGTGAAGCCAGACGGAACGCCGACCTCGATGCCGTCGGGCGACTTCGTCAACATGTCCGACCGGGAGCTGTCCGACATCGTCGCGTACATTCAGTCGATGCCGCCGGTCGACAGAGAGGTGCCGCGGCCTCAGTTCGGGCCCGTGGGCCTCATGCTGCTGGCTCGAGCCGAGTGGCCGCTCGACGGCGAGCGGGTCGACCACCAGCAGGCGCACAAGCTCGAGCGGCCCGACGAGAAAGAGCCCCTGGCCTACGGGGAGCACCTCACCCGCATCTGCACCGGGTGCCACGGGGTCACCTTCGTCGGAGGCCCGATTCCCGGTTCTCCGCCCGATTGGCTGCCCGCGGCCAACATCACCCCGCACGCCGACGGCATCGCGGCGTACTCGTTCGACGACTTCAAGGTCGCGCTGCGCGAGGGCAAGGGCAAGGGCGGCCGTACCCTCGGTGCTCCGATGAACCTGATGGGCAAGTACGGGCAGAACATGAGCGAGGCCGAGATCGCCTCGATGTGGGCGTACCTCCAGACAGTGCCGCCGCTGCCTTCCAAGAAGTAGCCCTCGTCACCGCGCGTCGCAGACCGTCTCGATCGTGATGGTCTCGAGCCCCGAGGGGTCGATGGTGCGCTGGCCGCATGCGGCCAGCCGCGTCGAGAACCCCCGAGGAGCGTCGTACTCGAAGGGCCAGCTGTCGAGGTCTGGAGCCAGCAGGTAGACGTCACCTGGTTTCGCGAGCAGGTCGTCGGGGCTCAAGAACGGCCGCAGGTTCTGTTTGTACCCGACGTGCGGAAAGAGAATCGTCTGCACCACCACCCGCGGGGCCGTCTCGGCGCGTGTGCGCTGCTCCTCGAGCGCGGTCGCCAGCTCGAAGCGCGGAGCGATCGCGCGTGCATAGCCGTACCAGAACAGCGGCATGGTGCCCGCGGCGATCAGGGCGGCGATGGCCCAACGGCCTCCGCGCGCTCGGGCCTCGATAATGCCCAGCAGGACAAAGGGCACCAACGCGACGGGGTAGTACGTCCAGTAGTCGTGCATTGACGGGTTCGACGACGCGCCAAGCATGACGAGCGTCGGCAGCATGCCGGCCAGGGCCCGAAACGAGAGGAAGGGCAGGAAGAGGCTCGGAGCGGCGACCGTCCACCAGGCCGACGTCGCCATCAGCTCCGCGAACCGGAACGGGTGCTTCAAGACGCCCACCACGATGCCTTTCGGGGTACTGCCGAAGTCGCTCCAGAACGAGAGGTACGTCGGCCCGGCGCTCGCGAGCGCGGGTTGAATCTTCGCGACGTAGAGCCACAGCCAGCCGCCGGAGCAGAGCGTCACCGCAGCGGCGACGCGGCGCAGTTCACGGTCTCGCATCGACGCGGCGATGGCGAACGCCGGAAGGACCAACGCGACGTCTTCCTTCACCATCAGCAGCGCGAGCGTCGAGACGATCACCAACCACCGCTTCTTCTCGAACCACGCCGCCAGGAACAGCAGCAGCAGGGGCGGGGTCAACGACTCGATTCGAAAGCCGGCGTTGAGCAGCCGGCCCGTCCACGCGTTGTCGAGCCAGGCGAGCACGATGAGCAGCTCGAACGCAGGGTCGGGCTTCTCGCCCAGCACCGCGCGCAGTAAGCGCCGCAGTGGAAAGATGCCCGCCCAGATCGAGAGCGCTCCGAGGCCCAACAGCCAGTACGGCGACGGGGCGAGCGCGTGAAACGGCACGAGCGCGAGCAGCAGGAAGGTCGGGTGAACGGCGAAGTGGTTGACGTCGTAGATCGGCGAGTAGCCGAAGTTCCCGGCGGCGGTGCTCGCGATCTGCCAATCGAAGATCGAGAAGTCGACACCGTTGATGCCGAACCCCTCGTGGCGCGAGACGACCGTCCACCCGCACCAGATGAGACTGGTCACGGTGACGACGATGCCTCTGGCTCCAGCGAGGTCGAGCGCCGGGTGCTTCAGGCCCACCCAGAAGAGCGCGACCGCCAGCACTGCGTGCGGGTAGCGAAACGCGCCGAGGTCTCCCAGCGTCGACGAGACGACCGACGAGGTCAGGAACGCGACACCGATGAAGAGGGCGAGTCTGGAGGGGCGCGACGGCGAAGTCAGTCGTGCCCCTTGAGCCCGTACTTCGCCACCAGCCGGTGCACGTAGTTGCGCGCGATGCCCGCCTCGCGTGCCGCCTGGCTGATGTTGCCCTCGCACTTCTCGAGCAGCGCCACCAGGTACTCCTTGGTGAACGACTCGACGAGGCGCTCCTTGGCCTCTTTGAAGGGCAGGTCGGTGATGTTCTCGGTCGAGCTGAGCGTGCGCGCGGCGACGTTCGTCTCGTGCGGCATGGTCTCGAGGTCGGCGCCGGCGAGCGAGCGCTCCACCAGGTTGCGCAGCTCACGCACGTTGCCCGGCCAGTGGTACGCCGAGAAGCGCGCCAGCAGGCCACGAGGGAGCTCGAAGTCTCCGCGCCCCATGCCCTGCACGAAGTGGTGCGTCAGCATCGGAATGTCGTCGAGGCGATCTCGCAGCGGCGGCACCGTCACCAGCACCACCGCGAGCCGGTAATACAGGTCGCGGCGGAAGCGCCCGGCCTCGACCTCTTTCTCGAGATCGCGGTGGGTCGCGCCGACGATGCGCACGTCGACCCGCCGGTACTTGTCTTCGCCCACCCGCCGCACCGTGCCTGCCTCGAGCACGCGCAGCAGCTTGGGCTGAAGCTCGAGCGGCAGCTCGCCGATCTCGTCGAGGAAGATGGTGCCCCCGTCGGCCTCGAGGAAGGCGCCGTTGCGATCGCCGACCGCGCCGGTGAACGAGCCCCGCACGTGGCCGAACAGCTCGCTCTCGATGAGCGTGGGCGCCACCGCGCCGCAGTCCACCACCACGAAGGGCCGCGCCGCGCGCTTGGACTTGGTGTGAATCGCCCGCGCCAGCACCTCTTTGCCGGTGCCCGTCTCACCCAGCAGCAGCACCGTCGACTCGGTCGGAGACACCTTCTCGAGAATGCCGAACAGCTGCTTCATCGACTGCGCCGCGCCGATGGCCGGCCCGAACGAGGCCTGCGCCTGGGGCAGCCCGAGATCGGCCTCGACCATGCCGATTCGGAGCGTCGTCTTCCCCACCACCACCACCGCCTGATCCTCCACGATCATCTCGGTGATGCGGTTGCCCGCGAGGTAGGTGCCGTTGGTGGACTCGAGGTCGCGCACCAGCACGCCGTCGGGCCGCGCGTCGAGCTCGACGTGGTAGCGCGACACCGTGGTGTCGGTCAGCGGCAGCCCCGAGTCTTCGTGTGAGCCCACCACCACCCGGCCGTCGATGGGCCGCGTCTTGCCCGCGTCGGGGCCCGCGGTCACGGTGACCTGGTACTTGCGCTCCTTGAGGGTGTTCGAGGCGCGGTCCAGGCGCAGCAGCGCGCCGGGGCTTTGGAGACGTTCGGTGGCCTGAGGCATCAGCTGGAGTGACTACACCGATGCAGCCGGGCTGCACAACGCGTCAGCGCGTGGCGGGTTCTCGTTGAAAACTCCTGCGCCGCTGACATGGTGCGCGCGCCCATTTTCCCCAAGGAACACCACATGGCCACTGGCGAAAAAATCACGATGTCGAACGGTAAGCTGAACGTCCCCAAGAACCCGATCCTCCCGTTCATCGAAGGTGACGGCACCGGGCCCGACATCTGGCGCGCGTCGCAGATGGTCGTCGATGCGGCCGTCGAGAAGGCCTACAAGGGTGAGCGGAAGATCTCGTGGCTCGAGGTGCTCGCCGGCGAGAAGGCCTTCAAGCAGACCAACAACTGGCTGCCCGACGAGACCATCACCGCGTTCCGTGAGTACCTCATCGGCATCAAGGGCCCGCTCACCACGCCCGTCGGCGGCGGCATTCGGTCGCTCAACGTCGCGCTCCGCCAGATGCTCGATCTGTACGTCTGCCTGCGGCCCGTGCGCTACTTCAAGGGCGTGCCCTCGCCGGTGAAGGCGCCCGAGAAGGTGGACATGGTGATCTTCCGCGAGAACACCGAAGACATCTACGCCGGCATCGACTACCCGGCCGGCTCGCCCGAGGCACAGAAGGTGCTCGAGTTCTGGGCCAAAGAGTTCCCCAAGGACTTCGCCAAGATCCGCTTCGGCACCCAGAAGGCCTCGACCGAGTGGCAGGGCGCGCTCGAGGGCATCGGCATGGCCAAGCGCGAGGTCGGCGTGAACGTCGGCGTCGGGCTCAAGGCCATCAGCTACCTCGGCACCGAGCGCCTGATGCACAGCGCGATGAGCTACGCGATCGCCAACAAGCGCAAGAGCGTGACCATCGTCCACAAGGGCAACATCATGAAGTACACCGAGGGCGCCTTCTGCGAGTGGAGCTACAAGGTGGCCCGCGAGCAGTTCGGCGCCGAGCTCCTCGACGGCGGCCCGTGGTGCAAGATCCCCGAGGGCAAGCCGGGCGCCGGCCTCGTCATCAAGGACTCGATCGCCGACATCACGCTGCAGCAGGTGCTGACGCGGCCCGACGAGTTCGACGTCATCGCCACGCTCAACCTCAACGGCGACTACCTCTCTGACGCCCTCGCCGCGCAGGTCGGCGGCATCGGCATCGCGCCGGGCGGCAACATCAACGGCGTCACCGGCCACGCGGTGTTCGAGGCCACCCACGGCACCGCTCCCAAGTACGCCAACCAGGACAAGGTGAACCCGGGCTCGGTCATCCTCTCGGCCGAGATGATGCTGCGCCACATGAAGTGGAACGAGGCCGCCGACCTGATCATCAAGGGCATGGACGGCGCCATCAGCAAGCGCACCGTCACCTACGACTTCGCGCGCCTCATGAAGCAGGAAGGCCAGAACCCGACCGAGGTGAAGTGCAGCGAGTTCGGCAAGGCAGTCATCGCCAGCATGTGAGCGGCTGTTCCGCTCATTTCATTCGAGAGAACAAGGAGACAACACCATGGTGAAGCGTCCCAAGATTGCGATCGTTGGAGCAGGTGGAAACGTCGGCGCGGCGGTCGCGCAGTGGGCCGTGCTCAAGGAGCTCGGCGACCTCGTGCTGATCGACCTCAAGGCCACCGCGGCCGAAGGTCGCGCGCTCGATCTCACGCAGTGCGGCGCGTGGGAAGGGTTCAACAACACCAGCTTCGTCGCGACCGACAAGGTCGAGGCGATGGCGGGCGCCGACGTCGTCGTGATGACGGCCGGCGTGCCCCGCAAGCCGGGCCAGTCGCGCGAAGAGCTCATCAACATCAACGCCGGCATCGTTCGCGACATCTGCAAGAACGTGAAGACGCACGCGCCCGACTCGGTGCTGATCGTCGTCTCGAACCCGCTCGACGCGATGGTCTTCGTCGCCAAGCAGATGACCGGCTTCCCGCGCGAGCGCGTGATCGGCTCGGCGGGCGTGCTCGACTCGGCCCGCTTCCGCACCTACCTGGCCATGGCGGCCGGCGTCAGCGTGGAAGACGTGCACGCGATCGTGCTCGGCGCCCACACCGACAAGGACATGGTGCCGGTGCTGTCCACGGCCACCATCGGCAACGTGCCGGTCGGCAAGTTCCTCACCGCCGAGCAGCTCACCAAGGTGGTGGACGACACCAAGAAGGGCGGCGCCACGCTGACGGCGCTGATGGGCACCTCGGCCTGGCTCGCGCCGGGCGCAGGCACCTGCCTGATGGTCGAGGCCATCGTGCGCAACCAGAAGCGCGTGCTGCCGTGCTCGGTCGAGCTCCAGGGTGAGTTCGGCGTGAAGGACGCCTTCGTGGGCGTGCCGGTGGTGCTGTCGGCGAAGGGCGCCGAGAAGGTCTTCGAGTTCGAGCTGTCGGCGAGCGAGAAAGAGGCCTTCACCAAGTCGGTCGCCGCGAACGTCGAGCTGATGACGATCGCCCGCGGCTTCCTGGGCTGAAACCGACCGCAGCCTGAGTTCATGTGCGAGGCGGGGCGTTTCCTCACGGGGCGCTCCGCTTCGTCGTTTCGGGAGACCGCCAGATGCGCGCTGGGCTCGTGCTGCTGCTGACGCTGGCGGGGTGTCGCTGCAGAGAGCGGCAGGCCGTGACGGCGACGCCTCCGAAGGTCGCGCACGCGCAGACCCGCTGGGCCAGGCACGAGGTGGCAGCCGTGCCCGAAGACGTCTACGGGGTGCCCGCGTGGTCGCGGGTGTTCGCGCTGGCGTTCGAGCGCCCGGTGTCGATCGGCGTGCCGGCCTGTCACGTGGCCGACGCCGGCTGTCTGGGCGTGGAGCCGACGGCGATGCGGGCCGAGCCGATGGTGGGCCTGCCGACGGTGCTGGGCCGTGACGAGCCGCTGGCCTTCATCGGCGAGCAGGTGACGTTCCTCGAAGAGGACCGCCGCCGCGCGGCGCTCACACACGCGCTCTCTGAGGCGCTGCAGATCGACCCGGCCTCGGCGCCGCTGGCGGCGGTGCTCTTCCAGAACGATCTCTGGGAGCGCGCCGACGCCGTCAGCGCCGCCATTCGCACCGAGCCTCAGGCCGACTGGGCCGCCCTGGAGGACCTGCGCTCGCGCTTCGTCGCGGTGATGCGGCACGTGGCGCTCTCGAAGGCGCAGCTGGCCGCCCTGGGCTCGAACGACGCCGCGGTGGAGCAGCGGTACCCCGAGCTCCTCGCCGGCTTCGCGAAGCGGGATGGCTGGGTGGAGCTGCGCGCCCGCTCGACCGAGCACCAGGGCGCGACGGTCTGGAACACCACCACCCGCCACGCCGAGCGGCACGGCCACCGCATGGTGTTCCGGGTCTTCATTCACCACCAGAAGGGGCGCGCCGCCCTCGAGGTCGCCCTGGCGCGGTGGCCCGAGCCCCTGCCGGCCGGCACGCGGTTCGTGATCACCGGCGCGCCCATGGCGCTGACCCGGGAGGGCACGCTCGAGGCCGCGCCGTTCATCACCCTGGTCGAGACCCGCCTGGCGATGCCCGAGGGCTTCGCGCCCGGCTCGGTCGGCGCGCTGGCGCATGACGTGCTCGAAGGCACGCGCGCCGAGCTGACGCGCGCCTTCGCGCAGACCGGAGGCCTCCGGCTGCTCGGCCGCGACGCCCTCTTGCCGGTGGGCGCCACCTGCATGCCCGACTTCACCAGCCGGCTGCCCTCGGCCGCGACGTGCCTGATGTGCCACGGCCCCACCGGCGCTCGCGTCACCGGCCCGATGGCGCACGGTGAGGTGAAGTTCGAGCTGACCGACGATGGCGCCGCCGCTGGGCGCGCGGTGGCCGACGCCAAGCGCGCCTCGGCGTCGTTCCAGACGCTCGGCTGGTGACGTGTGAAGGTGAGCCAGGAGTCGAGTCGGCGCGCGTCACCCGGGTAGGTGGCAGACGTACGTCACCCGGTCGCGCGGGCTACGGTGCCCGGCATGCGAACTCTCGGCGTGCTGGCGACGATGCTCCTCGTGGTGGGTTGCAGCGGCTACAAGAACGACGTCGAGCTCGTCTGCAATGCTCGCGAGCGAACCCGGATTCCCGCGGGCACGAAGGTCGACGACGAGGCCGAGCTGATCAAGGCGCACCTCTTCGTCAACATCCACTCGCCGAAGGGCAAGAAGGTCTTCCTCTCGCTGGGCTCGATGCGCAACGCCGAGAAGCTCGAGCTGCTGCGGCGCGAGGCGGCCGCCGAGGGCATCAGCCCGTGCCCGCTGGCCGACGAGGCCGAGGCGGCGATCAAGAAGGCTGCGCAGGCGGCGCCCCCCGAGGCTCCTCCAGCGGCGGCCGCGGCGGTCGTCCCCGCGCCTGCCGCCGCGCCCGCCCCGTGAGCGCCGCCTGACTGCGGTCGCTTCGCGCCCGCGGCGGTCGTCCCCGCGATTGCCGCCGCGCCTGCCGCCGCGCCCCGTGAGCGCCGCCCGACTGCGGTAGGTTCGACCGCTGTGACCGAAGACGAGCTCCTTCGACAGATAGCCGTGCGGCCCTTCGAGCTCGAGCCGCGCCTCGTCTACGCCGATCTGCTGGCGGAGCAGGGCGACCCGCGGGCCGAGGTGATCGCGCTGTCGGCGCGGGGGGCGCTGACGCTCGCCGAGCGCCGACGGGTCAAGGCGATCATCGCCGACCACGCCCGCCGCTGGCTGGGCCCGCTCGAGCGCATCACCGATCTGGCCGAGACCTCGTTCAAGGCCGGCTTCCTCGACGCGCTCAAGCTCGCCTTCAACGCGCGCGCGGCCGACCTGCTCTCGACGCGCGACGAGCCGCGGCTCGCCACGGTGCGCTCGCTCGACACCTCGGCGATCAGAAAGCCCCAGCCGTTGGGGGCCTTCTTGCGTCAGCCCACCTTCGCGTCGCTGACGCGGCTGGTGGTGAACCCGCTGGCGGTCGAGGCGCTGGCCGGCCCCGCGTTGCCCTTCACCCTCGAGGCCCTGGGGGTCGCCGACACCGGCGCCCGCGAGCGCGCCTTCGAGGCCTTCGACGGGGTGGCCATCGCCCGCGCGACGCCCCGGTGGGAGCTCGTCTCGTACCAGCTGTTCGCCTCGGTCCACGCGCACGCGACGTTCCGCTCCCTACGCGAGCAGCTCACGCGCTGCGCCGCGGTTCCCGAGCTGCGGTTGGTGGCGCCGTACGGCGTCTTCGAAGGGGTCGCCACCTGGCTGACGCTGCCGCACGAGCACCGCCGTGAGCTCGAGCTCAGGTGGCCGGGTGGGGAGCGCTTCAGCATCGACGCCCCTGGCCTGGTGATGACGCTCCGCCGTGGCGCCCACGGCGCGTGGCCGAGGCTCGACGTCGTCGTCGCCGGCGAGGGCCTGCGCGACGTCGAAGAGCGGCTGTCGCGGCTGGCGTCGGTGCTGGTGTTGCTTGGGCCGGCCGAGCTCGACGAGGTTCACCTCGTGCTCCCCGTGCACCTGACGCCCACGCGCGCCCACCGCTACGCGCTCAAGTCAGCGGCCCGCAGGCTGCGAGGCGCGAGGGTCATGCTCGGCGACGAGGCGCTGGCGCCTTGACGGACCACGGGCCGCGCCCTACGAGCGGGCTGTCGAGGTGAATTCCCCCTTACGTTGGAGTGTGAATGACGCCGCAGGACCAACAGCAGCAGTCGCCGATTCAGTCCGTGCCGACCCGCGAGACCATCAGGGAAGAGAACAAGATCCACCTGTTCCTCTCGTACCTGGGCAACGTGTTCGGCATCCCCCTGGCGATCATCCCGCTCCTCACGGTGAAGGATGACGACTTCATCAAGTGGCACGCCAAGCAGGCGCTGGTGATCTTCGGGGTGACGTTCGGCCTGTTCCTCATCTCGGCCGTGCTGTCCCTGGTGGCCATCGGCCTGTGCTTGATGCCCATCGTCGGCATCGGCGGCATGGTGCTGAGCATTCTGGGCCTGGTGAAGAGCCTCAACGGCGAGCGTTGGCGCATTCCCCTGATCTCGGATCTCGCCGACAAGTTCTGAGTCGCCCTGGTCTGCTGAGACGCGAAAGCCCGGCGTCCCATGGGAGGGGGCCGGGCTTTCTTGCGTCAAAGGGGCGGGCGATCACCCGCCGACGCGGTCACTCGTCGTCGTCGTCGAGCTCTTCGTCCTCGTCCTCGTCATCGTCGTCGTCGTCCTCGTCGTCGTCGTCATCCTCGTCATCGTCGTCGTCGTCGTCATCATCGTCCTCGTCCTCTTCTTCGAGGGCGGCCGACCCGAACTCTTCGGTGTCGATCTCGAGGGTGAGGGTGAACTTCTTCGCGAGCGCGGTGATCTGCGCCTGCAGCTCGACGAGGGCCGAGATGAGATCTTCTCCCATGGCCTTGGTCGCCTTGTTGCCGCAGTGGGGGCATTCGAGCGGCTCTGTGCCGTCGATCAACGCCTGCATGTCGATCTCGAACGTCCCCTCGCACTTCTGACACGTGAACTCGATGGTCATGACGGGCGCAGGTAATTTCGGGAGCGTTGACGTGTCAACGACCTTCCACGAAGGTCGTCGCATGCGCGCCGTGCCCCGGACGATGGTTCACCAGCTGCAGATTCAGGCGGAGCGGCTCTCCGACCGGCCCGCCCTGTGGACGCGGCGCGCTGGCACCTGGGTGCCGACCTCGTGGCGGGAGTACGCCCGGCGCGTGAAGCACCTGTCACTGGCGTTGATCGACCTGGGCCTCGAGCCGACCCAGGCGGTGGGCATCATCGGCTTCAACCGGGAAGAGTGGGTGGTGAGCGCGCTGGCGGCGACCGCGGCGCGCGGAGTGCCCGTGGGCGTCTACACCACGTCGTCGCCGGAGCAGATCGCCTACGTGCTGGGCCACTGCGCAGCCCCCATCGTGATCGTCGAGAACGCGTCGTACCTGGCGACCCTCGAGGCGGTGCGCGCGAAGCTGCCGGCCCTCGAGCACGTGATCGTGATGGAGCCGCCGGCGGCGTTGCCCGAGGGCACCATGAGCTACGAGGCCCTGCTGGCCCGGGGCGCGAGCCTGCCTGACGCCCCGTACTACCAGCGCGTCGACGCCGCCCGCCCCGACGATCTGGCGAGCCTCATCTACACCTCGGGCACCACCGGCCAGCCCAAGGGCGTGATGCTGACCCACCGCAACCTGGCGTGGACGGCGGCGCGCCTGGCCGACGCCTTCGAGGTGGGCGACGACGAGCGGGTGCTCTCGTACCTGCCGCTGTCTCACATCGCCGAGCAGATCGCCTCGATCGCCGGCCCGCTGATCGCCGGCATGCAGGTGTCGTTCGCCGAGTCGTTCGAGGCCCTGGGCGACGACCTGCGCAGCGTGCGGCCGACGGTGTTCTTCGGGGTGCCGCGCGTGTGGGAGAAGTTCAAGGCGAAGGCCGAGGCCTCGATGGCGCAGCAGCCGAAGGCCCGGCAGCGCGTGCTGGCGTGGGCCCGTGAGGTCGCGCTCCGGTACCACAGCACCACCATGGAGCACCGGCAGCCCACCATTCGCCTCGCGGCCCAGTACGCCCTGGCGCAGCGCCTGGTCTTCGAGCCGCTCAAGCGCCGCATCGGGCTCGATCGGTGCCGCGTGCTCGTCACCTCGGCCGCCCCCATCGGGCGAGACGTGCTCGAGTTCTTCGCGTCGATCGACCTGGTGCTCCGCGAGCTGTACGGCCAGTCCGAGGTAACGGGGCCCACCTCGACCAACACCGCCGAGCGCACGCGCCTGGGCACGCTGGGGCGGCCGCTGCAGGGCGTGGCGGTGCGCATCGCCGACGACGGCGAGATCCTCGTCAAGGGCGAGAACGTGTGCGCCGGCTACTTCAAAGATCCAGCGGCGACGTCGGAGCTGATCGTCGATGGGTGGCTGCACTCGGGTGACGTGGGCGAGCTCGACGCCGAGGGCTTCCTCCGCATCACCGGCCGCAAGAAGGAGATCATCGTCACCGCGGGCGGCAAGAAGACGCCGCCAGCCACGCTCGAAGGGCTGCTCAAGGGCATCGCGCCCATCGGTCAGGCGCTGGTGGTGGGCGATCGCCGGCCGTACCTGGTGGCGCTGCTGACCCTCGACGCCGAGAAGCTGCCGGCCTTCGCCGAGGCGCACGGCTTTTCGGCCCAGGCCGAGGTGCTCGCCGCCGACGCGCGCTTCCACGACTGGCTTCGGGGGCGCATCGACACCGAGGTGAACGCGAAGGTGGCCCGCTTCGAGACGATCAAGCGCTTCACCGTGTTGCCCACCGACTTCTCGGTGGCGACGGGCGAGCTGACGCCCACCCTCAAGGTCAAGCGCGCGGTCTGCGAGCAGAAGTACGCGGCCCAGCTCGACGCGCTCTACGCGGCGGGCTCGGTGGGGAGCCACGCCGTCTGAGGCGTCGTCGCGCGGTCAGCGCTTGTCCATCGCGACGTAGTCGCGCTTCTTCGACCCGGTGAAGATCTGGCGCGGGCGCGCGATCTTCTGCTCGTTGTCGGTGATCATCTCTTCGAACTGCGTCACCCAGCCCACCGTGCGGGGAATGGCGAACAGGCAGGTGAAGAACTCCATGGGGAAGCCCATCGCCTCGTAGATGAGGCCCGAATAGAAATCGACGTTCGGGTAGAGCTTGCGCTGCACGAAGTAGTCGTCCTGCAGGGCGATGCGCTCGAGCTCGACGGCGATGTCGATGAGGGGGTTCTTGCCCGTCACCTCGAAGACCTCGTCGCAGGCCTTCTTGATGACCTTCGCCCGCGGGTCGTAGTTCTTGTAGACGCGGTGCCCGAAGCCCATCAGCTTCTTGTCGCCGTCCTTGTCCTTCACCTTCGCGATGAACTCGGGGACGTTCTTCTTGTCGCCGATCTCGCGCAGCATGCGCAGCACCGCTTCGTTGGCGCCGCCGTGCAGCGGGCCGTACAGCGCGGTGATGCCGCCGGCGCAGGCCGAGTAGGGGTCGACCTCGGAGGAGCCCACCACGCGCACCGAGGTGGTCGAGCAGTTCTGCTCGTGATCGGCGTGGAGGATGAAGAGCACGTCGAGCGCGCGAACCAGGGCCGGGTGGGGGCGCCAGTTGGGCTTGCCGATGCTCTTGACCATCGTGAGGAAGTTCTCGGTGTAGGAGAGATCGTTGTTCGGGTAGATGTACGGCAGGCCTTGGCTGTGGCGGTACGAGAACGCCGCGAGCGTGGGCATCTTGGCGATGAGCCGCATCATCTGGTGACGGCGCACCTCCTTGTTCCGCACCTGCCGGGCCTCTGGGTAGAAGCTCGAGAGCGCGGCGACGGTCGAGGCCAGCATCGACATCGGGTGCGCGTCGTAGCGGAACCCGTCCATGAACTGCTTGATGTTCTCGTGCACGTAGGTGTGCAGGGTGATCTTGTTGGTGAACTCGTCGAGCTGGGTCTTGTTGGGCAGCTCGCCGTTCATCAGCAGGTACGCCGTCTCGAGGTGCGTGGACTTGTCGGCGAGCTGATCGATCGGGTACCCGCGGTACTCGAGAATGCCCTTGTCGCCGTCGATGAAGGTGATGGCGCTCTTGCAGTTGGCGGTGTTGAGGAACGCCGGGTCGTACGTCATCAGACCGAAGTCTTCGGCGTCGACCTTCATCTGCCGGAACTCCATCGCGCGGACGCAGCCGTTCTCGATCTTGAGCTCGAACTTCTTGCCGGTGCGGTTGTCGGTGACTGAGAGCGTGTCGTTGGCCATGGGCTTTGAGTCGCACCGGACCCCAGCCATTTCAACGAAAAAGAGTAGAAGCCCGGCCCGTGAAGCGCCGCGCCGGTCCTCTCTTGCTTCTGGCTGTAATGCTCGCCGCTGCGGTGGGGGCGCGCGCCGTCTTCGGCGCTTCGTTCGAGCCCAGGGCCCTGGTCGAGACGCTCAAGGGGTGGGGTGACCGTGGCGGCGCGCTCCCGGCGTTCGCCGCCCTCTACCTGCTGGCGACCTCGGCGCTCCTGCCGTCGGCGGTGCTCAACGTGGTGTCAGGCGCGATGTGGGGCTTCTGGGGCGGGCTGTGGCCGAACCTGGTGCTCGCCAACGTGGTGGGCCACCTGCACTTCGCCGTCGGCCGGTGGCTGGGCCGCGAGCGCATGCGCCAGCTCTTGATCCGCCGCAATTGGACGGCCGCCATCGCCGAGCTGGAGCAGGCCGGCGTGGTGACGGTGTTGGTGCTGCGGCAGACGCCCATTCCCTTCATGGCCACCAACCTGGTGTGCGGGGCCTCGCCCATCACCTGGCGTCAGTTCCTGGTGGGGCACTTCATCGGCCTGTTGCCCGGGGTGGTGGTGTCGACGTGGTTCTCGGCGGCGGTCGCCGAGGGCGTCGAGGGCGCGAAAGAGGCGGCGTTCCTCAAGGCTGCGCTGGCCGGCGGTTCGCTGGTGGTGGTGGCGGTGGGGACGCGGCTGGTGATGGGGCTGCTGCGCCGGCGCCGCGCGCCTCAGGCCACGACGCCGACGTAGACGTAGGCGAGGCCGGCCATCAGCGGGTGCGCGGTGGCCTGGGTGAAGCGGCCGGTCTCGCGCATGAGGGCCACGAAGCGCTCGCCCGCGGGGAACGCGGCGGCGGTGCGCGGCAGGTACTCGTAGGCCGCGCGGTTGCCGGTGAGCGCCTGGCCGATGAGCGGCATCACGAAGCGCGAGTAGAGCTTGAAGAAGGCGCCGAACGCGCCGGTGGGCTGGCCGAACTCCAGCACCACCACGCGGCCGCCGGGCTTGAGCACGCGGGCCAGCTCCATCAGGCACTGCTTCGGATCGTCGACGTTGCGAATGCCGAAGGAGATCGACGCGACGTCGAACCGGGCCGCGGGGTAGGGGAGCTTCGTGGCGTCGGCCACCTCGAACTGCACCTCGAGCCCGGCCGCCTTCGCCTTGGCCGGGGCGCTCGAGAGCATGGCGGCGTTGAAGTCGGTGCCCAGCACCGAGCCCCCGGGCCCCACGGTCTTCTTGAAGTCGATGGCCAGATCGCCGGTGCCGGTGGCGCAGTCGAGCACCGCGTCGCCCGGCTTCGCGCCCGACAGCTTGACCGCCTTCTTGCGCCAGATGCGGTGCGTGCCCATGGACAGCACGTCGTTGGCGACGTCGTAGCGGGGCGCGATCTGCGTGAACATCTGGTGCACCTGCTCGCTCATCGCGCGCCTCCCACCGCGGCGAGCGGCTTGCCGTCGGCGAAGCGGCGCCCGGTGGCCGTCAGCACGGCTCCGACGCCCTTCATCATCGCCTCGAAGGCCTGGGGCGTGAGCGCCTGCGGCCCATCGCACAGCGCCGTCTCGGGCGTGGGGTGCACCTCGACCAACAAGCCGTCAGCGCCTGCCGCGGCCGCGGCCAGGGCCATCGGCGTCACCAGCGAAGACATGCCCGTCGAGTGCGATGGGTCGACGATGATGGGCAGCTTCACCTTCTGCTTCACGTACGCCATGCCCGCGAGATCGAGCGTGTTGCGCAGGGTGGTGTCGAAGCTGCGAATGCCGCGCTCGCACAGCACCACCTGATCGTTGCCGCCCTCGAGCAGGTACTCGGCCGCGAGGATCCACTCCTCGAGGGTGGCGCCGAAGCCGCGCTTGAGCAGCACCGGCCGCTCGATCTTCGAGAGGGCGCGCAAGAGCGAGAAGTTCTGCATGTTGCGCGCGCCGACCTGCAGCACGTCGACGTACTCGAGCAGGGTGGGCAGCTGGGCGGCGTCCATCACCTCCGAGACGACCGGCATGCGCAGCTTGCGGCCCGCGTCGGTGAGGAGCTTGAGGCCCGGCTCACCCATGCCCTGAAACGTGTACGGGCTCGTGCGGGGCTTGAAGGCGCCGCCGCGCAGCGCGTGCCCCCCGGCCGACTTCACCGCCAGCGCGGCCTGATCGACCTGCTCCTGGTTCTCGAGCGCGCAAGGGCCCGCGATCACCACGAAATCGCCGCCCAGCTCGATCGGCCCGAACCGCACCCGTCGGGTGGCCTCTCCCGGCTCCCGCAGCACCTGCCTCGGCCCCGACGCGCCCATGTTCGTCCTCTCAGTTCACCGAGTTCAAGCTGTTTTGAACTCCGTGGTGCATCTATAGCGGGAATGGCTTAGAAGACAACACGACCGTGCTCCCGTCGCGCAACCGCCAGCGGTTCTTCGCAGTCTCGCGGGTTTCCACCGAAGGCGCGCTGCTTCGTCTCGGCGCCGAGCT
>JACSRE010000231.1 GCA_014879945.1 Myxococcus sp. | reverse complement strand
CGCTCGAGGCGATTGTTGAGCTGCCGGACCGCTTGATGAACTTGTTCATCAAGCTGTGCCTGAGCAATGCCGGTCGGCTCTCCATGTCGAAGCGTAAGAAGCACTTCGCGATGTTGTCCGAAGAAGAAGTGAAGGCGATGGAACGGGCGGTCAAGACGCACATGAAGGGGCTCCCTCAGGCGCCAGCGAAGTAACGAGTTTCGAAGGGTAGTGCCCGTTTCTAACGGCATTCGCAGTTTGGTAACGAGATCGTTGTCGGCCCGACCTCGCTCGCGCGTGCAAGTGAGGCACGCAGCGGCTCGTTCGCTCTCTGCACGAGCTCCGTCCAGCTGCGCGACACGAGCGAAGCAGCGTCGAACTCGGCGGGAACGTGGACAGAAAATCAAACGGCCCCGAGGATTTCTCCGCGGGGCCGTCAGTTAACTTTCATGAGGCGACCGTTGGTGAACGGCGACCTTCAGCTCCGCATTGTACGCCCGAAACCAACCGTTCTCCAAGCCTAAAACTGGCCACCTCAACCGGAATCACACCGTCCATCTTCATCGGCTCCTCCGCGAATCAGCGGGTTGCGCGAGTTGCACCTGGACGGCTCTTCGCGTTCGCACCGTCCAGCCCTGAATGCCGCCCCACTCAATGCCCATCCGCATCGCGTTCATGTCCCTGGCAAAGGCGAACGCGAGCGGCTTCGGGACGTCAGGTTCGAACAACGTCTCGTCGCTCTCTTCCGTGATCATCGTGCAGCGAGTGACACAAACTGGCGTTCAACCGAAGGTGAAGACACCCCGTCTACTCGAAGCTGCCCTCGACGTAGCCAATGGGGATGAGGCCCGGCAGCAACACGGCTCGGCCAACGACAACGCCCGCTTCTTCCACCGCCAGCTGAAGCGACTTCACCGTGAAGCGTCGGTGGCCGGGAAAGCCTGTGACCGCGAGCGCGCGCGAGACGACCCACGAGAGCGCGGTCTCGTCGTGACAGAAGGTCGGAACAATGAGTCGCCCACCCGGCTTCAGCACGCGACGGAGTGCTGCCAATCCTCGTGGCAAGTCCGGCACGAGGTGGAGCACGTTCGCCGCGACGACGCCGTCGAACGATGCGTCCTCGAACCGGAGGGCGTAGAGGTCGGCCTGCTCGCAAGCAACGTTCCGAACACCGGCGTCTCGCACGCGACGCTCAAGCGATGCGACCATCGGCGCTGAGTAGTCGGTGGCGATGACCTCTCGTGCACCGGCGGCAAGCGCAGGTGTCACGAGGCCAGTGCCTGCCGCCACCTCGAGGACTCGGTCAAGGCCTCGAGTCCCCTCCGCAGCGAGCTCGATCATCCGCGGGAGTGGCCCTCCGAGAAGCGACATCGAACGGTCGTAGTTCTTGGCATGCTTGTCCCAGTAGTTTCGATCGGTGTGTCTCAAGCGCTTGCGTCCATTCTAGCGGGAGCGCGCAGCATCCTGAGGCCGCTGCCGATGACGATGAACTCGCTGAGTTCGTGCACCAACACCGCCACCGGAAGGCTGAAGACACCAGCAACCGCGCCGATGGCAAGCGTGCCGATCACGAGGATCGAGAGAGCGAGGTTCTGGCGCACGACCCGTTGGGTACGCTTCGCCAGGGAGAGCGCAAAGGCGAGGCGACGAAGGTCATCACCCATCAGGGCGACGTCGGCAGTCTCCAGCGCGACGTCCGTTCCGGCTGCACCCATCGCGATTCCCACTGTCGCCTGAGCGAGGGCGGGGGCGTCATTCACCCCGTCGCCAACCATCGCGATGGGCCCTTGCTCGGCGAGCGCGCGGATCTCGGTCAGCTTGTCTTCGGGCGTCAGGGCCCCCCGAAACCGCTGGATACCGAGCGTCGAGGCGACGCGTTCCACAGCGATCATCTGGTCGCCGGAGAGGACGATGACCTCCACGCCGCGCCCGCGCAGCAGGCGAACGGCCTCAGGGGTTTCATCACGAACGGCATCCTGCACGGCCACCACGCACCAGATGCGAGAGTTCGTCCCAGCGACAATGACGGTCTTCCCGTCCCCCTCGAGGCGGCGGACTTCAGCCATCGCTTCCGCTTCGTTCTCTGCACCGACACCGAAGCGGCCAGGCCGACCAGCCAGGACCGCCACTCCATCAATGGTCGCCACCACGCCCGCGCCCGGCAGTGCGCTGACACCGGTCACCTCGAGGACCGGTGCGTTGAGAGCTCGAGCATGCGCCACAATGGCGCGCGCGACAGGATGCTCGCTTCGCGATTCGATGGTCGCGAGCCGCGAGAGGGTCTCGCGCTCAGTAAAGGGGCTCGCGTTCAGCCGAACAAAGTCTGTCACCACGGGCTCTCCACGAGTGAGGGTGCCAGTCTTGTCGAGCGCGACGGTCCGAATCGTCGCGAGCCGCTCCAGAATGACGCCTCCCTTGATGAGGACCCCGTGTCGGGCGCCGGTCCCGAGGGCAGCGACCAGGGTGATCGGCACTGAGATCACGAGTGCGCACGGCGCGGCCGCCACGATGAAGACGACCGCGCGGTGCAGTGCACTCGACCAGGCGAAGTCAAACGCGAGTGCCAGCGCCGCAGCGATGAGCAGACCGCCGACGAGCACGGCTGGGCTGTAGCGCGCTCCGAAGCGCTCGATGAAACGCTGGCTTTCGCCCTTCTTTTCCTGCGCCTCCTCCACGAGGTGGATGATCTTCGCGACAGTGTTCTCGTGAAACGTCTTCGTCGCTCGCACCTCGATGACGCCTTCGGCGTTGATGGTGCCTGCGAAGACCTCGTCGCCTGCGGCCTTTTTCACAGGGACACTCTCGCCAGTGACAGGCGCCTGGTTCATAGACGTCTCGCCGCTCAGCACCTCGCCGTCGGTGGCGACAGCTTCGCCGGGGCGCACAACGAAGGTGTCTCCGACTGCAAGGCTCTCAACCGGGACTTCCACGTCGACACCGTCGCGGCGCACGAGCGCCACCTTGGGGACCAACTTCATCAGCGCGCGCACAGCAGCCCGAGTCTTCTGCTCCGTGAACCCTTCTGCGGCCTCGCTGATCGAGTACAGGAACACCAGCATTGCAGCCTCGAGGGGCTCGCCGAGCGCCGCGGCGCCGAGAGCAGCGGTCGACATCAACACTTCGATGCCGAGGATTCGTTTCCTGACGAGCTTCTGGAGACCCTCGCGCGCGAAGGAATACCCTCCGACCAGGATGGCGAGCCCCAACGCAACGAGGCTGGGCGCCGTGGCAGGCAACGCACGGGCGAGCAGCCAGCCAAGCGCTACGAGCACACCCGACGTGACGGAGGCGAGGACCTTGGGGTTTCGCCATGATGGCGCTTCGCGCTCTGTGTCTCGGGCCACCGGAAACCCGAGCGAGGCAAGCTCGTGCTCGACGGCTTCGCGTGACGTCTTCGCGGGGTCGAACGCCAGGGCGACCTTGCCCGCCTTGGGGAAGGCACGAGTCTCGACGACGCCCTGGTGGCTTCGCAGGCCAGCCTCGAGCTTCGCGGCGTCGTCCTCGCAGTCGAGGTGTTGAACTCGAACCTCGAAGCGAGTGGCTTCATTCTTCACGATGATCTCCTTTGCGTGGTCGATCAATGCGCTGTTCGGCGATGCTCGTAGGCCAACAGCCTCAGCGCGTTGGCGACGACGAGCAGGGTCGACCCTTCGTGCAGTGCCACGGCGACGCCGATTTTGGCGAAGCCGAAGATGGTCGCTGGGACGAGGAAGGCCACCATCCCAAGGCTGGCCCAGAGGTTCTGACGAATGATGCTCCTGGCGGCGCGGCTGAGTCCCACCGCGAACGGCAGTGCACGAAGGTCGTCACCCATGAGCGCGACGTCCGCGGTCTCGAGGGCGACGTCAGACCCTCCCGCGCCCATCGCGATTCCGACCGTGGCATTGGCCATCGCAGGTGCGTCGTTGACACCGTCGCCCACCATCGCCACCTTGCTCTTCGAGCTGGCCAGCTCTGCGATGGCTGCGACCTTCTGCTCCGGCAGCAACTCACCGCGTGCTGTGCGAATGCCGACGTGTTTCGCGACGGCGTCCGCCACGCGCTGGTTGTCGCCCGTCAACATAATGGTCTGCTCGATGCCGAGCGCGTGGAGCTCGGCGACCACCGCGCCAGCACTCTCCCGTGGCGTGTCCATCACTCCGAGGACACCAAGGAAGCGGTCGCCCGAGCGAACGACCATCACGGTTCGTCCCTCGTTCTGAAGTCTCGCAACGGCGTCGGCCACGTACTCGGCGAGCGCGCCCTCGCGAGTGAAGAGGCCGGGCTTGCCAATCGCCACGAGGCGCCCACCGACCACCGCGCGAACTCCGAAGCCCACCACCGCCTCGACGCTCGACGCCTCCAGTTCGGCGAGGGCCGGACGCCTCACTCGGGCGCCCTCGACGATGGCGCTGGCCAGGGGGTGGTCCGACTGCTTCTCGACCGCCAGGGCAACGGCGAGCAGCTCGTCCTCCGACGTCCCATCCACAACGATGACGTCGGTGAGTCGTGGCTTCCCCTCAGTCAGGGTGCCTGTCTTGTCGAACGCAATGGCGCGAACCAGCCCAAGGGACTCGAGGTGCGCGCCGCCCTTCACCAGCACGCCGGCGCGCGCCGCTCGAGCGACACCGGCCAGTACAGCGCTGGGTGTTGCGATGGCCAGCGCACACGGACTGGCAGCCACCAGCACCGCCATGGCGCGGTAGAAGCTCCGCGCGAATGGCTCGTCGACGACCAGCCAGGCGAACATCAACGCGCCGACGACGGCGAGGATGAGCGGAACGAAAGCGCGCTCGAAGCGGTCGGTGAATTGCTGCGTTGGCGACTTCTGCGTCTCAGCCTCCGCCACCATCTTCACGACGCGCGCGAGTGTGCTCTCGGCCGAAGCCCTGGTGACGACGATGGTAAGGGCCGCCGCGCCATTGATGGTGCCAGCGAACACGCGATGCTCGGACCCCAGAGTGTCTGGCGCGGACATCGCAGCAGGAACGTCGGAGACCGCTCGCTTGTCGACGGGAAGACTCTCGCCGGTGATGGGCGCCTGGTTGACGCTGCTCGAGCCGGCGATGACGAACCCGTCGGCAGGCAGGCGCGTGTTGGGCTTCACCCGAACGCGGTCACCGATGACCAGCGCGCTCACAGGCACCTCTTCGTCGCCACCATCCTCTCCGAGGAGACGGAACGCAGTCTCAGGCACCAACCTGGCGAGCGCGCTGATGGCGTTGCGCGCGCGGCGCATCGCGTAGCCTTCAAGGCCGTGCCCGAGCGTGAAGAGGAAGAGGAGCAGAGCGCCCTCGAACCACTCGCCGAGGATCGCCGCGCCGATTGCCGCGAGGAGCATCAGGAAGTCGATTTCGAACTTTCGCGCACGGAGCGCGACGACGACCTCCTTCAGGGTGAACCAGGCGCCGAGGGCGTAGGCGACGACGAAGGTGCCTGTCGCGGCGACCCACGAGACTCCGAACCTCTCGAGCGCCCAACCGACTCCTGTGAGTGCCCCGCAAGCGAGACTGAATACGAGCTCGGAGCGCTCACCGAAAGGCCCGCCGTGCGCATGCTCGTGCTCGTCATGCTCGGTGGCGGCCTCGGATGGGCTGGCCGGCTCCTCGAACGAGGTGATGCCTGCCTTCGCCGCGACGGCGCCCAGGGCCTCCCGGTTGGTCTTCGCCGGGTCGAACTCCACGTAGACGCGCCGCGCGCCGAAGGACGCCGAGGCACTCAATACTCCGGGGTGTCGGGTGAACACGCCTTCGACAAGCCGGGCCTGACGCTCGTGCCGCAGGCCCACTGCAGGAATCGAGACGTGTGCGTACTGCGCAGCAAGTGTCGCTCCTGTCCTGGCGACGACAGCCTCCAGCTCTTCGACTCGCAGAGCGGCTGGGTTGTAGTGGAGGCACAGCTTGGGGCTCGCAGCGTCCCCGCGGTCGACGTGGACCTTCCCCACCGCAGGCAAGGAAGAGACCGCGGCGCTCAATCGCGCCACACACGCCTCGCACTCGCCAGCGTCGCCCGGAAGGACGAGGTTGAGTTCCACCTTTCGCTTGCTCAAGGGGCCTCCGCGAGCGACGCAGCGACCGCAGGTTTCCCGCGGCCGAACCACGTGTAGAGCGCTGGCAGGACGAAGAGCGTCAGCAGCGTCGCCGACACCAACCCGCCGATGACGACGGTGGCGAGCGGGCGTTGCACCTCGGCACCGGGCGCCGTCGAGAGCGCCATCGGGATGAACCCGAGCGACGCCACCAGCGCCGTCATCAGGACAGGGCGCAGCCGACCCTCCGCAGCCTGTTTCATGGCATCGAGCCGCGTGAGACCGGTCGCCTCGAGGTCTCGCGCGAACGACACGAGGACAAGGCCGTTCAGCACGGCGACGCCGAACAGCGCAATGAAGCCCACGCCGGCCGAGATTGAGAAGGGAATGTCTCGAATCCACAGCGCGATGACGCCGCCGACGATGGCGAAGGGCACGTTGAGGAAGATGAGGAGCCCCGTCTTCACCGAGTGAAAGGTGAGCCACAGCAAGAAGAGGATGAGCGCGAGGGCGAGCGGAACCACGATGGACAGGCGTTCCTTCGCCTCGAGGTAGTTCTCGAACTGGCCTCCCCATTCCGCGCGGTAGCCGACCGGCAGTTTGACGCCAGCGGTGATGGCCTGGGCTTCCTTCACGACAGAGAGCAGGTCTCGGCCTCGCACGTTGAACTCGACGGTGATGCGGCGCGACTGACGCTCCCGGCTCACCTGCGCGGGCCCTGTCTTGAACTCCACGTCGGCGACGTCGCCGAGCGGCACCACCTGTCCGGTGACGGAACGAAGGGGCAGGGCGCGCAGCGGCTCGAGGTCTCCAGTGAAAGGGTACGCGGCCTTGACGATGATGCCGAAGCGGCGCTCACCTTCGAGCACGTCACCGACTCGGTGGCCGACTGAGAGGGTCTCAGTCAGCTGGTTGATGTCCTCGACGGTGAGGCCGTACCGCGCAAGCCGAGTGCGGTCCGGGGTGATGCGGAGGTAGCGAAGGCCCTCCACCTGCTCGACGCGCACATCGACTGCGCCCGGCACCCGGCGGAGCAGCGCGGCGTACGCTTCGCCCTGCCTCGCGAGCTCGGACAAGTCGGGCCCGTAGAGCAGCACGCCGACGTCCGAGCGGATGCCAGCGACGAGCTCATTCGTCCGCATTTGAATCGGCTGAGAGACGGCGCCACCAATCTCAGGCGAGGACTCCAAGACCTCGGCCGCTTGCTTCGCGATGTCAGCCTTGGTGATGCCGCTTCGCCATTCGTCGCGGGGCTTCAGCTGAATGTAGATATCGGACTGCTCGAGGCTCATCGGGTCCGTCGCGACCTCCGGTGCACCAGTGCGCGACACCACCTGTTGGACTTCGGGAATTTCCCGCAGTCCCTTCTCGAGGTTGAGGTCCGTGCGGACTGACTCGGTCAGGGCGGCACCAGTGAGTCGCCGCGCCTCGATGAGCAGGTCGCCTTCGTCGAGTTGGGGGATGAATTCCGCGCCCAGCCGCGTGAAGAGCCCTGCGGCGACGGCCAGGAGCATCACCCCGAGACCCACCGTGAGGCCGCGCCTCGCCATCGCCTTCGAGAAGAGCGGCACGTAGAGGGCATGCGCTTTGCGGAGGAGCCACGTCTCCTGGTGGTGCCCAGCAGGCTTGACGAAGAGGCTGGTCAACACTGGCACGACAGTCAGCGACAGCACGAAGGCCCCCGCGAGCGCGAGCAGCACCGTGGTGGCCATGGGCCTGAAGAGCTTCCCCTCGATGCCGACCAACGCGAGGATTGGCAGGTACACGATGGCGATGATGGCCTCGCCGAAGACGCTCGCCGCCCGCACCTCCATTGTCGCCTTCTCAACCACGTCGACGCGCTCTGCGTCAGTCAGCGGCGGGGCTCCGGCTTGTCGCTCCGCGAGGCGTCGCACCGCGTTCTCCACGATGATGACGGCACCGTCGACGAGCAGCCCGAAGTCGATGGCCCCGAGGCTCATCAGGTTGCCCGAGAGGCCGAGGAGATTCATCGCGGTGATGGCGAACAGCAGCGAGAGCGGGATGGTGATGGCCACCACCAACCCCGCGCGCAGGTCGCCCAGCAAGATGAGCAACACGAAGATGACGAGCAGCGCGCCCTCGAGGAGGTTCTTCCCGACGGTGTGAATGGTGCGAGCCACCATCGTCGAGCGGTCGTAAAAGGGCTCGATGGTGGTGCCGGGCGGGAGCGACGGCGCGATGGCGTCGAGCTTCGCCTTCACCGCCTCGGTGACCGTGCGTGAGTTTTCCCCCATCAACATCAGCGCGACTCCGACGACGACTTCGCCTTCGCCGTTACGTGACGCCGCTCCACGTCGCATGCGCGGCCCGAACTTCACCTCGCCGACGGTCGCGATGGTGATGGGAACGCCCTGAGGAGTTGCGCCGATGACGACGCGGTTCAGGTCGTCGAGGTCCTTCACCAGGCCATCCGTGCCGATGACGAAGTACTCGCGGTTGTGCTCGATGTAGCCGCCGCCGGCATTGGCGTTCGCCTTGTTCAGCGCGTCCACCACCTGGGCGATGGAGACGCCGGTTGCCTGCAGGCGCGATGGGTCCAACATCACCTGGTACTGCCGCTCCTCGCCACCGAAGCTGTTGACCTCGACGATGCCCGGCACCATGCGCAGTTGCGGCGCGATGAACCAGTCGAGTTGCTCCTCGAGCTGCATCAACGTCAGCTGGTCGTTGCGCACGACGAACTGGAAAATCTCCCCGAGCCCCGTGGTGATGGGGCCCATCTCGGGCTTGCCGTATTGAGAGGGCACCGCCTCCTGCGCTTCCCTCATGCGCTCACTGACGAGCTGTCTGGCCCAGTAGATGTCGGTGCCGTCCCGGAAAACGACGGTGACGACCGAGAGGCCGTACTTCGACACCGAGCGCACCTCGGTCGACTTCGGCAACCCCGCCATCGCCCGCTCGACGGGTACGGTGACGTATTGCTCGACCTCCACGGGCGAGAGGGCCGGCGCTGCGGTGATGACCTGCACCTGGATGTTGGTGACGTCGGGCACCGCGTCGATGGGCAGTTGGAGCGCCGAGCGGAGGCCGACGACGACGAAGAGGACGGTCGCGATGAGGACGACGGAGCGGTTCTTGAGAGACCAGCGGACGATGGCCG
This sequence comes from Myxococcus sp., assembly GCA_014879945.1. GTDB lineage: Bacteria > Myxococcota > Myxococcia > Myxococcales > Myxococcaceae > Xiheimicrobium. The sequence goes on along the minus strand of JACSRE010000231.1, from coordinate 44,719 downwards.
AGAGGAGGGAGAGCATTTACTCGTCCTCCGCGAGCGTCGACTTGAGGAGCAGGCTCTTGAGCGTGAAGCCGCCCTTCGACACCACCTCTTCGCCTTCTGAGACGCCGCTGAGGAGCTGCACGTCGTCCATCGCCGAGTCACCGACGGTCACCTCGTGCAGCACGAAGTCGCCGTCCTTCTCCTTCACGAAGACGACCTTCTTCCCTGCCACTTCCAGCACTGCATCGCGGGGCACCACGAGGCCGGTGGCCTGCTTGCCGGGCTCCCCAATGTCGACGTGCGCGCGCCCGAAGAGCCCAAGGCGCAGCTGGCTCGTCTCGTTGGCCACCCGAATGCGCGCCGTCAGCGTGCGCGCCATCGGGTCAATCTGCTGGCTGACGTAGTCGACGGTGCCGTGGAAGTGCCCACCCGGGTAGGCGTTCAGCTCGAGCTCGGCGCTGGTGCCGACGCGCAGCCGCGAGAGGTCCTTCTCGAAGACGCGCCCGAGGAACCACACCTCGGACAGGTCCACGATGGTGGCCAGGACGGCCTCGGTGCTGATGGGCTGGCCGACGATGGCGTCACGCGAGACGACGACGCCGCTGATGGGCGCCCGCAGCGCGACGATGAAGCCTCCAGACTCTGCGTTGACACCAATCGCCGTCAGTTGCTCCCCGAGCGCCCGAGCCTCGGCCTCCTGGGCGCGAGCATCGGCCTGCGCATCAACCAGTGCCTGCTCCGCTCCGAGGCCGCTCGCCTTCAGGGCCTCGAGGCGCTCGGCGTTCAGCTTCGAGGCACGCGCGCGCGACGTCGCTGCAGCGTAAGCCCCGCGAAGTCGCCCGACGTCGGGGACGCGCACCGTCGCGAGGATGTCGCCGCGCTTCACGGTCGCGCCCTCGTTGAAGAGGACTTGCTCCAGTCGTCCGGCGGTTGCCGACGAGAGTCGCGCGGTCCGGTCCGGCTCGGCGATGACTTCCCCCGTGAGCGTCAAGGTTGACGGCAGGGCCGCCTTCCGGACAGGGACAGTCTGAATCCCGGCCTGCGTGAGTTGTGTGGCGTCGAGGCTTACCTGGCGGGGCAGCTCTGCGTGGGTCTCTTCGTCGCGGTGGGGTTCCTCGGTTGCCGGGGCGACCGGCGCTTCCTTGCAGGCAGTGAGTAGGACGACGAGCATCAGGAAGAGGCGTGGACTCACAGGTCACCTTCGAGGGAGAGGCCATTGGCGCGGGTGGCGCGCACGGAGGCGACGCAGGCAGCCTCACGCATGGCGAGTTCGGACTGGAGCAATTCGACGAAAGACTGCTGGGAGACGAGCGCCTCCCGTACCGTGAGTCGGCCGGCGCTCAGTTGAGTTGAGAGCGCCTGAAGGGCGCGGGTGGCCGTTTCGATGCGCTCTGCGGTGAAGAGCGAGCGCTTCTCGGACACCGCGAGCGTGTCACTGTCCGCCAGCCCACGCTCCGTGGCGAGCCGCCGCAGCATTCCTCCGAGCTCGGCCTGCAGGCGCTCTTCCGCAGCGAGCGCTTCGTCAATTTCACCTGCCCTCGTTCTGCCGACCGGCTGCGGGAGAGGAATTGGCACGCCAACGCCGACGCCCAGCACGCGCTCGTTGAAGCCGTCATTCTGAGCGAACAGGGTGATGGTGGGGTTGGGCACCCGAGTTCGGCGGAGGAGCTCGACCCTTCGACTCGACGCCGACTTCAGGGCTTCGAGAGCCTTCAGCTCGGGACGAACCTCTGCGTTGCCAGTCGCGCGCAAGGGCTCGAGGTCAGCGTCGCCACCCAACTCGACGTGAACGCCAGTCAGCGACTGGAGGCGCAGGAGAGACGCTCGAGCTTCGCGCTGAGCTTCGAGCCGGCGTTCGCTGGCGGCCACCCACGCGGCGTCCGCCAAGGCTGCGTCCACCGTCGACGAGAGTCCGTTCGATGCCATCCCTCGTGCGGTGCGCGCGACATCTCCAGTGGCTTGCTCCAGGCGGCTGGCCAGTTTGACGCGCTCTCGCGCGGCGATGGCGTCGAACCAGGCCAGCCACAGCTGCTCTGCGAGCTCGGCGCGAACCACGCGCAGCTGGGCGTTCGCGGCGCTGAGTTCGTCGTCGGCCACATCGACACGCAGCAGGCTTTGGCCGGCGACCTCCAACTCCTGCGCGAGCGTGACGGACCAGTTCGTCGCTCGGGCATCTGCGGTCGCTCTCGAGCCCAGCGTCGCCCCGACACTGGGGTTCGACGGCAGGAAGGGGCGCGCTGCTTCGCGACGGGCCGTTGACGAATGGACAGTCGCCAACTCCGCCGCAAGGACAGGGCTGTTGTTCAATCCACAAGTGGTGAGCGTGCTTCGGGTGAGGCCCTCGTTGCAGTCGGGCTCAGCAGCTCGCGCGCTGACTGCCATCGCGATGGTGATGAGCGCCGAGATTCGCGGGCAGACGCCTCGCGTGACGGCAAGTTTCATGGAATTGGCTTTCGGAAAGAGACGAAGAGCGGCGCCGACACCGGGCGCCATTCACAGCTTCTTCGTCAGCTCACCGGAGGCCGGAACGGAGGGTCGAGCGTCGTGCACGTCGGAGCCAAAAGGCTGTCCGTGAAAATGGGCTCGCTTCGGGCGATCAGAGGCGCCTGGGGAGTGGCTCCGTGAAGCGTGATTGCGCGAAGACTTCCGCAGGGGCAGTGGGCGCACTGCTGGGGGCAGCGCGAGCCCGTTTCGTCACAGTCGTCGGGGCAACAGCTTTGGCCAGTCACCCACATCGTCACGTCGGTCAGCACGTCCTGAACCGCTGGGGTCACAAACGCGAGCATGAGGACCAAGACCCATCGGGTGAGCAGCGACCGCCCTCTGATGGCCTTCGTCATCACGCTCATGGAGAATGCACCGACCTGCTTCGCAGTTTCAAGCTTGTGGATGGCTGCCTGTCAATGAGGGCGATGGGCGGGCCTTGAGGCGACACGTCGTTCCCCGCACTTACGGTCTTCTTGTTGAGGTGAGCTGTCGTCGACGACCCAGCAGCAGTCAGCCGCGCCTGCAATCGAACATCGAACGACCACCGGGGCGACTCCCTTGCAGTCGAACTCGAAGGTATCGACTCCAGATTGTTTGAGCCGGCACTCGCCTTCGAATTGCCGGAGGTGTTCATGGTGCGCAAGGCTCGTGAGTGTCGCCAGGAGCTTGCGTTCCGGCGTTGCGCACGACGCGAGAAGCAACAGGAGGAACGGCAGAATCCCAGGTCGAGCGCTCATGATCCCGAATCGACACGTTGCTTGTTGGCCTTCAGCTGATTCGTCCCCAGTGGTGTTGACGTCGTGGTGTGCTGCTGTCCCACAGGAAGTTTCAGAGTCGCGTTGAACTTGGCGTGAACCTCGTTCCTCACCTTCGACGTGTCCTTCGTCTGCTCGAGCACTTCGAGCCGCTTCGGGACGACTCCGACACGCTCTGGCTCGGCCCGTACTTCATTCCTCGGGCGCGAGCTTGGTGGCCCACCAGCTTCCTCGGTATCGCGAGCGCGTGTTCGTCGAAGGTAACCGTCCGACGAACGGCGTCTTGTTCGTGAGCGGCGGGCGGGCGATCTCCGCGCGATGCGCTACCCGACCCCGGCAGAGTGGCTGAAGCTTCTCGAGGAGTTCCAGACGAGCTCGCTCGAGCAGAAAGAGTTCGCGGCGAAGCACGACATCTCGCTCGGGACGTTCCGGTATTGGCTGTACCGTCGAGCCAAGCGTGTGCAACTCGAGTCCAAACCGCGGCCGAAGTTCCTCCCGGTCACGGTGGTAGCCTCGCCCGCGCCGAAGGCGCGGGGAGAGGTGGTCGAGCTCGCGTTGACCAGCGGCGTCCTGGTGCGCTTCGCAGTCGGCACGGACTCCCGCTACGTCGCGGAACTCGTCGCGGCGCTCGGGTGAGCGCGTGTTCTCCATCCCTCGCGCGGTCCGCATTCTTCTCGCGGCGAAGCCCGTGGACCTCCGCAGCGGAATCGATGCGCTGTCGGCGCTGGTGCGCTCGGGCTGGCACGAGAACGTGTACGCCGGCCACCTCTTCGTCTTCATCTCCCGCCGCAGGGACAGGGTGAAGATTCTCACCTGGGACAACGGCGGCTTCGTCGTCGTCTACAAGCGCCTCGAGCAGGGCCGCTTCCGCCTGCCCGCCTTCCACGACGATGCCCTGGGCGCCCAGCTGGACTCGACGCAGCTCACCATGCTGCTGGACGGCATCGACGTCTCCCACGTCCGCCGCCCGAAGAAGTGGAGCCCGGAAGTCGTCGTGGGGGATCGACAAATCCCCGGGAATTTGATCTCTCCTGACCGATGGCGCCCGGCCCGGACAGCGCGACGCACGACTGCGAGTGGCGCGGAAAGGCCGAGGCCCTCGAAGAGAAGCTCCACGTCGTCGAGGGCCAGCTCTCGTCGCTGAAGCAGCAACTCGACACGCTGATGCGTCGGACGCTGGGCCCGAAGTCCGAGAAGATGCCGCCCGTCGGCCAGGAACCCGGCGCCGGCGAAGAGAAGAAGCCCGACTGGGAAGCGGTGCAACGCAAGCGCCGCGAGCGCCAGAAGAAGAAGGCGGCGCTCGAGACCATCACGACGGTGCACCCCGTGGCGGAGTCGCAACGCACGTGCCCGAAGTGCGGCCGCACCGACATGAAGCGCGTCGGGGAGGGCAAGGTGTCGACGCTGTACGAGTACGTGCCTGCACGCATCATCGCCCACCGCCAGGTGCGCGAGACGCTCGCGTGTGCATGCGGCGAGTGCGTCGTCACCGCCGAGGGGCCGGTGAATTGGCAGGAGAAGAGCCGCTACGCGCCCTCGATGGTGGCGCACCTCATCACCGCGAAGTGCGCGGACAGCATCCCCCTGTACCGGCTGGAGAAGGAATTCCAGCGGCTGGGCATTCCGCTGTCGCGCAGCACCATGACGGACCTCTTCCACACCGCGGCCGACGTCCTGGAGCCGCTGTCGAGGCGGCTGCTGGACATCATTCGCGAGTCCGAGGTGGTGCACGCAGACGAGACATCGCTGAAGGTGCAGGCGGAGGGCGAGTGCCGCAACGGCTTCGTGTGGAACTTCCGCACGACGTGGCCGGCGCCCCTCATCGCCTACCGCTTCGCGCCCTCACGCAGCGGTGACACGCCGCGAGGCATCCTCGGCGGGACGAAGGGTGCCCTGATGGTGGACGGGTACACCGGCTACAACACCGTCACGGATGTGGATGGCCGCGACCGCGGGGCCTGCCACGCACACGTCCGTCGGTACTTCTTCGACGCGATGAAGACGGCGCCCGAGGCCGCCGAGGCGCTGGCCCTCATCGCGAAGCTGTATCGCGTCGAGTCTGACGCCTGCGAGGCGGCCATTGCAGGCACCGCCGCGCACCTCGAACTCCGTCGCACGAAGTCTCGTGGCATCCGCGACGCCCTCAAGGCCTGGCTCGACGCCCAGCAGCCGCGACATCCGCCTAAGAGTCCAATGGGCGACGCGCTTCGCTACACCCTCAACCGCTGGGACGAGCTTGGGCTCTTCCTCGAGAACGTCCGCGTGCCGCTCGACAACAACCCCGCTGAGGCCGCGCTTCGGCGCGTCGCCCTGGGCCGGAAGAACTTCCTCTTCGTCGGCAATGACGAGGCCGGAGAGAACCTGGCCGGCCTCTACTCTCTCGTCGCCACCTGCGAGGCGAACGACGTCAACCCGCTCGCCTACCTCCAGGACGTGCTCACCCGCGTCCACACGCACCCCAACTCGCGCATCGATGAGCTGCTGCCGCACAACTGGCACGGCCCGCCGCCCGCTGAGCCCGGAGACGCTACCTGAAGTGGAGCCGGCGGCCGTCGCTCAGGCGACGTGCTGTGCGCTGGTCAAGACGTCGATCCCCGGACGGTTACGTCGAAGTCGAGCTGGGGAGCCGGCGTGCGCAGTTGGTCTGGGACATCGTCGGTGGGGAGGTGACGATCGAGCCGCGCGCCTTTCTCGGATTGCCGGAGCCGACGGGTCTTCGCTTCTGGGCGACTCTGCTTGATCAGCTGGAGCGAAGGCTGCGGAGCGCGCTGCGCGGCGAAGGCGCGTTCAACGCGAGGGTCGCGAGACGCCTCCCGTTGAACTCTCGCACCGGACACATCCTCCGGAAGCACGCATGGCCAGAGGACCAGGTTTCGCCGCTCAGCGAAGCGCGGTTCGACCGGCTCGAACGCGCCGTTCGGCGCGGCGCGGAGTCGCCGGCGCTCAGGAAGCTCTCGGCCGCGGCGTACCTTCGGATTGCGAGTGTGGCCCTTGGAGCCGCCTTCCGCGACCTGCGTGGGCGTTCTCCGCTTGCAGCCTACCGGCGTCGCGCAGACGGTCGACACGGTGGACTGCTCGACCTGCCACGCGCGGGCGCGGATGCTTTTCGACGCTGGTTCCAGTCGCGGGCCTGGTCGGGCAGTCACCCGTGGGAGATCGTCTTCGGGCATCCACACGGTATTCACCTCGCGCCGACGCTCGAGGACGGCCGCTGGCGATTCTCGCTGTCGGTCAGCAACCAGGGGCTCGCGCTCGAGGCGGTGAAGATGGCGATCGCGCTCGGCGCAGCGCGGATCCCGTTCGCTCTTCACGGGGCCGAGCTCGTCGCGACGCTCCGAGGCGAGGACGAACTCGAGGTGGGTCCGCTTTCGCGGCAAGTCTCGCTCGAGGAACTCGAAGAACTCCGTCCGGGTTCCACGCGACACGTTCGATGGGACCCGCCACCCGTGCATCGTGTTCGCCGCGTCAGGCGCGGCGGGTCATTCTAGACGGAGCGGTTGGGCACCCGAGTTCGGCGGAGGAGTTCGACCCTTCGAGGCGACGCTGTGGCCTCCAGCGAGCGCTCGCCTGCTCGCCGGCGAAGGGCGATGACGAAGCCGCTTTACAATTTCGGGCCGGTCCAGCGCGAAGCCACCGCCGACAACCCAAGAGATTTTCTCGGAGGTTTCTATGGCGACAGTGAGCGTTCGACGCGGTGACACGATGTACGGCATCGCGAAGCGGCGAGGCATCGACCTCGCACGGCTGCGCGCGGCCAACCCTAAAGTCAACCCGCGCAGCCTGAAGGTGGGTCAGCGGCTTCAGCTGCCTGGGAGTCGTGACAGCTTCGACGCAGCGCCAACGCGACGGTCGGGACGCCCCGCGGCGACTGGTCACACCCACGCACGAAACGCCTCGCGCACCCAGCCTCAACCAGTAGGGTCGCGTTCTTCGCAGCGTGTGCCCTACGCCAACGGGCGAATCCCGAGCAGCGCGCTGACGAGCGTGGGCGGAGGCCACAAAATGTACGGCGACGCCGCTCGAGCCTTCAGCCAGATGCGAGACGCGGCTCGTCGCGACGGCGTGAACATCAAGTTGACCGACAGCTACCGCAGCTACTCTGCACAGGTCGACGTCGCACGCCGCAAGGGCATCTACGGCGTGCGCCAGCCGAACGGGAAGCTTGGGCTCGCCGCTCGTCCGGGCACGAGCAACCACGGTCTGGGACGCGCCGTTGACGTCAACCTCGGTGCGAGCCCCGGCGCCAGTCAGTGGCTCAGAGCGAACGCAGCGCGCTTCGGGTTCAAGACGATTCCGCGGGAGCCGTGGCACTGGGAGTTCACTCGCTGAGGTCAGCTCTCACCGCAGTACCTCGCGTACGCATCGCTTTCCTCACCGGCATCTTCCCGCTCGTCGATTTCGTCATTCGTCGCGACCAGCATCTCGTCGAAGGGGCTGGGGTTCGCGCTGGCGTCCATGAGCCTCTCCAGGGCCTCGCGCAGCGGGTACAGCACGTCGAGTGAGCGCTCGAGCGTCGCCGCCAATGCAACGACTTCATTCAGTCGGCCAGCTGCGAGCGCCGCGTAGAGTGGCCTGAGCGGCCCTTGTGGAAGTGGGTCAATGAGAGCGTTGAATCGCTCGTCTGCGCGAAGCCCATCGAACTCGCTGTCCACGCGCGCCAGGATGCGCACCGCCAGCACGCCAGCACCGTGCTCGAGGGCCGCCTCGAGGTGCTTGATGGTGAGCGGCCTCTTGCCCAATCCCGCGAAGAACTTCGCAGCGAGGTAGTGCGCCTCTGCATCGGCAGGATCGGCTGCGATGGCGCGCCGAACGAGCGCCAGCGCCGCCACCGGATTTGATGGCGCGGCTTCTTCAGCCAGGAGACGCAAGCTGGTCCCGTGCTCGACGGCCAGCTGTTCCACGATGAACCGTGCGACCGCCACTTGGTCTCCGTCGGCAGCCACCTCGATCAGTCTGTTGCAGAAGGCGTGGCGTTCCCAATCAGTCTCGTCGTCATGCCGATCGCGTACTCGCGCGAAAGCATCGCGCAGCGCGGCTTGTGCCGCCGGCACCTGGCCCTCGAACCACTGCGTGAGCCCAACCCAGGCGACCGGCTCAAACGCTGTCGGGTTCTGCTGGAGCGCCTCCGTCGCGAGTCGGACGACGACCAGCACCTCGCCCGCGTGCCAAGCCTCTTCAATTTCTCGTAGGTCCACATGAGCAATCTATCCGCGATCTCAGGGCTTCATGTACCCCAGGGGATCGGCGGCGAACGCCTGAGCGCACTTCAGGGAACAGAACGAATACGACTGGCCACGGAAGGGAAGCCGCGCCGGAGCTCGTACCCGGTCAACTCGCATGCGGCACACCGGATCGACGTCGGCTGCAGCCATCGAGGCCTCGTCCGCGAGCTCGAAGACGGTGACAGGCTCGTGGAGGTTCTTCAAATGGAGGTCTCCGAGCGGCCGGAAAGCGAACTCGGTCGCCGCCAGACCTCGAACCACGGAGCGCGTGCAGAGCAGCTGCCCGCTATGCGCGTGGGCAGCCACTCGTGCCGCGGTGTTGACCGTGGTTCCGAAATAGTCGCCCGACTTCTCCACGACCGGTCCCGCGTGCACGCCGACACGGAGCGCCGGCCAGCCTGGCTCGCTGTCGACCGAGCGCATCAGCCGGAGGGCTGAGCGCACCGCTGCCAGCGGCGTCGGTGCCCAGAGCATCACCGCGTCGCCAATGTGCTTCACGAGCCGCGCGCCATCGCAAAGCGAGACCGCAGCGAGTGCGTAGTATTGGTCGACCATCGTCGCGGCGTGGTCGTCGCCGTGCGCCTCTGTGAGGGCCGTGAAGCCAGCAATGTCGGCGAAGACGATGCTCGCATCGCTCACCTTGCTTCTACGGGATGGAGACCTCTCCCATCATCCCGCCCTCCGCGTGCTCGAGGATATGGCAGTGGTACATCCAGCGGCCGGGCTCGTCGAAGCGCACGACGGCCTTGATAGACGACTTCGCGGGGATGTTGATGGTGTCCTTCCACACGCGCCTCGCGGAGGCCTCAGCTACGTCGTTTCTGCTCAGGACCTGGAAGAAGAAGCCATGAAGGTGGAACGGGTGATCCATCTCCGACTCGTTGACGACCTCAAAGACGCTCACGCCGGCCCCTGGCGTCCAGGCGGCGACGTCGGGCCATTGCCTCTCGTTGACGAAGAAGCGGATGTTCCCCGCCTCGGCCTGCTCGCTCAGGGCGATTCGAAACGACGGGCTCGCAGGCACAGGCAGTGCCTCGATGTCAGTTGGTTCGGCAGGGAGCTCGGTTGCGCTTGGCTTGCCTGAAAAGCGGAGCGTGGCGACTGCGAGCGGCGATGCGTTCCCGGTCATGTGCCCGCGCTCGTAGGGGAGCGCCATCAGCTCGACATCACCGCTGGCGGGCCCTTTGACGAACAGGTCAAGGCGCTCACCAGGCACCAACATCACTGTCTCCGCTTCAAAGGGCTTGGCGTACGGCGATCCGTCAGTTCCAAAGACGAGGAACTTCAAGCCTGCCGCGCCGAGCGTGAAGTACCTTGCGTTGGCGGTGTTCACCACGCGGAGACGTGTTACCCCCCCAGCGGGCAGCCGAAGCAGTGGGTGCACGACCCCATTAGCGAGGAGGGTGTTGCCCTGGCGGCCGATCATGGCGGAAGCATCATCGAGGTATTCTGAGATGCTGCCGTCGGCGCGGAGCTTGATGTCGTCGAGGACGAGGACCTGCTCGAGGTCTGATGAGGGTTCTGCCAGACCACGGACCCGAATCACGCCGTATAGCCCCTTCTGCACTTGAATCGCCGAGCGCACGTGCGGGTGGAACCAGAAGAGGCCGCTGTCTTTCAGCGTGAATTCGTACCGGAAGGAGCCACCGGCTGGCACCGCATTGTCCATCAAAGGCACGCCGTCCATCGAGTTCGGCACACGAACGCCATGCCAGTGGATGGTGGTGGCCTCGGGGAGGTCGTTCTGAAAATCGACCACCAGGCGGTCTCCCATGTTGGCCTCAATGAGAGGCCCCGGCACCGTGCCGTTGTACGTCCAGACCTCGGTCGGGGGGGCGTCGCCGAAGCGCACCGACGCGACCTGCGCTCGAAGCGCCAGGTGCACGACGGATGATGACGGGTCCGTGTCTTCAACACTCGGAAGCGTCGGGAGGTCTGTTTGAGACGGGGCGCAGGCGGTCAGCGCCAGGAGCGAAACAAGAAGTGAGCGCATAGGCTACCGAACGGGGTTCATGCTCATCTCATCGGAGTAGACGGAGGCCTTGTCGCCTTTCATGCACCGGAGCCGGTACGTGTAGGTCGTGTCCTTCGTCGCGGTCGCGTCGTGCTTGTTGTCGACCTCACCCGGCACCGAGAAGACGACCGCGTAGGCGCCAGAGCCATCCTTCCGCTCTCCCTCGACCGTCACGCAGCCCGTCTCCATGTTCGTCCAGTAGAGCATCAGGGCTCCGTCCATCTTCTCGACGGACTTCAGCATCGGCGCCTGAGGGCCGGCCGAACCGCAACCCGCGAGAACAAGCATCAAGATCAACGGCTTCTTCATGGGTGAGACTCCGTGCTGAGAGAGAAACGGTGTCACTGCGTCGCGCACTTCTGGTTCGAGGTGCCCTGCGGGGCGCCGCCGCGCGAACAACTCAGCGAGTAGCAATAGGTGCCGCTCGCGTGGCCCGGAGCGTCCACGACCTCGGTAGCGGTCGACGCGGGCTGGCTGGCAATCACGGCTGCGGCCCCGTCCTTCGACCGCATCAACGTAAGGGTGTCACAGGCGGGGTTCGGGTTGGTCCACTGCACCCGAATCGAACCGTGGGTGACGACGACCGCAGAGCTGACGACGGGAAGGGCGATTCCGCCGTCGGTGATGCCCGCGTCGGCTCCCCCGTCGCTGCCGGTCGGGCCAGCGTCGACCGGGGCACTTGTTCCCGTGCCCGCGTCAGCGCCCGCATCGGAGGTCGAGATGGGCTCCGGCAGAGGACTGCACCCAAGGACGACGAAGAAGGAAAAGGTCAGGAGTGAAATTCGCACGATGGAAATAGGCGCGAGCGGCTGAAGCCGTGACCTCATTTCAGCGCCGAAGTCGTCGGAGAGCCCGGAAAACCCAGATCGCCCCACCCGAGACGGCCATCGCCAGGGCGGCCGCAGCGAAAACGGAGAGGAGCAGGGTGTTGAAGTCCTTCCGCTCCCGCCAATCCATGATGTGGAGACCCCACACGAAGTCGAAGACCCTCCATGAGTTGTTTCGGCGGGCCGAGACCCTGCCGGTTCGCGCGTCGACGTAGACGGTGGTGCGGGCCTCGTCGGCGAGTTGGACCGCCCACGCCGGAACTGGCTTCTCGCGGTACTCGACTGTCGGCGCGTCGAGGCGCTCAATGGCGACGACGGACGGCGGTCCCCGCTGGTCAGCCTGGGCGATGCGACCAGCGCGGGCCGCATCCACCTCGACCACTCGACCGCTGGTCGCGTCCAGGAGTCTGGCCTCCTTGCCACGCACTTCATACACAGGGACTCCATCGAGCATCCGAAGCGAAACCTCCTCGGCGCCGCTCGCTGCGTCGCCTGGGAGCATCACGACGCGCTCCCAGTCAATCGGCGGTGCCGAGAGCGGCGAGCGGGTCTCGTCACCGCGAACTTGTCCAATCGGCAGGCTCGACATCACCAGCCCGGTGAAGAACCAGATGGAGACTTGACCGAGCGCCAAGAGGCCCAGCCATCGATGCACGGCGTAGAGGTTTCTCATCGAGCAGCCCTGAGGCTCACAGTCGAGCCCTCCGCAGCCGAAGCGCATTGCCGATGACCGAGACGGAGCTGAAGGCCATGGCGGCGCTCGCGACCATCGGGCTGAGCAGGAGGCCAAAAGCCGGATAGAGAAGGCCCGCAGCAACAGGGACGCCCAGCGCGTTGTAGATGAAGGCGAAGAACAGGTTTTGGCGGATGTTCCGCATCGTGCTCCGGGAGAGGTGCCGCGCCTTCGCGATGCCTCGGAGGTCGCCCTTCACGAGCGTGATGCCGGCGCTCTCCATCGCGACGTCGGTGCCGGTACCCATGGCAACGCCGACGTGCGCCTGCGCAAGAGCAGGGGCGTCGTTGACGCCGTCGCCCGCCATCGCCACAGTGCGCCCCTGAGATTGCAGGCGCTTCACCACGTCGCGCTTCTGTTCAGGCAGCACCTCTGCCTCAACCTCATCGATTCCGAGCCTCCTCGCGACTGCACTTGCGGTGGTGCGGCTATCGCCGCTCAGCATGACGACGCGAATGCCCGCCTCGTGGAGCAGGCGAAGGGCCTCGGGGGTCGAAGCCTTGATTGGATCGGCGACGCCGAGGAGTCCAGCGAGCGCACCATCGACGGCGATGAAGACCACCGTCTGGCCCTCGCGGCGGAGCAATTCAGCTCGCTCGCCAAGTACCCCCGGTGCAGCCCCCTGCTCTTCGAGCAAGCCCCGGTTTCCGAGCGCGATAGTTCGTCCCTCGATCGAGCCAATGACGCCCTTGCCGGAAAGCGATCGGAAATGGCTGAGGTCGGCGAGCTGAAGACCGCGCTCCCTGGCACCCGCGACGATCGAGGCCGCGAGCGGGTGCTCGCTGCCTTGCTCCAGGCTGGCGGCCAGCCGCAAGAGCTCCGACTCCGCCAGGTCGTGCGCTGAAACAACTGACATCAGGCGCGGTTTGCCCTCGGTGAGCGTGCCAGTCTTGTCGACCACCAGCGTGTCAACGCGCTCCATGATTTCGATGGCCTCGGCGTGCTTGATGAGGACGCCCGCGAGCGCCCCTTGCCCCGTCCCGACCATGATCGACATGGGCGTCGCGAGCCCGAGCGCACATGGGCAGGCGATGATCAGCACTGCCACCGCGTTCACGAGCGCGTGGGCGATGCGCGGGTCCGGCCCGACGAGCGCCCAGACCACAAAGGTCGCGATGGCCACGACGACGACGCCAGGAACAAAGAAGGCGGCGACCACGTCGGCAAGCCGCTGGATGGGCGCTCGGCTGCGCTGGGCTTCACCCACCATGCGCACGATTTGAGCGAGCATCGTGTCGCGGCCGACGCGCTCTGCCCGCATGATGAAGCCGCCCGTCTGGTTCACGGTGCCGCCGGTCACGCGGCTGTCTCGACCCTTCTCAACCGGGATGGACTCTCCGGTGACCATCGACTCATCAACCGAGCTCGCGCCGTCGACGATCAGTCCATCGACTGGCACCTTCTCTCCGGGCCGAACGCGCAGCCGGTCGCCGGGCTTCACGTGCTGCAGCGGGACGTCTTCTTCGGACCCGTCGTCGCGAAGAGCCCGAGCGGTCTTCGGGGCAAGACCAAGCAGTGCCTTGAGTGCGCTCGAGGTGCTGCTCCGTGCCCGAAGCTCGAGCACCTGGCCGAGCAGCACGAGCACAGTGATGCCAGCAGCTGCCTCGAAGTAGACGCCCACCTGCCCGCCGTGCCCCCGAACCGTAGGTGGGAAGAGGTCAGGCACCAGCGTTGCGACGAGGCTGTAGGCGTACGCGACCCCGATCCCCAGCGCGATGAGCGTGAACATGTTGAGGCTGCGGTTTCGGAGTGACGCCCAGCCGCGCAGGAAGAGCGGCCAGCCCCCCCAAAGCACCACGGGCGTCGACAGCGCGAGCTGAACCCAGATGACGAGCTTCGCGCCGAGTGCGTGATGAACAGGCTGACCCGGCAACAGCTCGGCCATGGCCAGGGCGAAGACGGGGCTCGTGAGCGCAACGGCGACCCAGAACCGTCGCGTCATGTCCTCCAGTTCCGGGTTCCGCTCACTGAGCGAGACCGTGCGCGGCTCGAGCGCCATCCCACAGCGAGGGCAACTTCCGGGGCCCTGCCGGACGACCTCGGGGTGCATCGGGCAGGTGTATTCGGTCTCGGCGGTCGGCTCAGGTGGCGAAGGGTCGTTTTTTGCGGCGACGTAGTCGTCCGGCGTGGCCTTGAACTTCTCGCGGCACTTCTCGCTGCAGAAAAAGAAGTCGCGACCCTGAAACCGACAAGTCCCACCCTTCGAATGCCAGGGTACGACGTGCATGCCGCACACGGGGTCGGTCGTCGAAGCGCTGGCGTCTTCGTGGCCACCGCGGTGCTCATGAGGTCCCTGGTTCATCACGGCTCACCTTCAACACGGCGCAGTTGAGGTGCGCGCCAAACGACGTAGACCGCGGGGATGATGAGCAGCGTGAGGAGGGTTAGCGACACGAGCCCACCCCACATCGGCGCGGCGATTCGTTTGGCGACGTCCGAACCGACGCCGGTGTCGACCAGCAGAGGCAACAGGCCGAAGATGTTGGTCGCGACGGTCATGAGCAGCGGCCGCACGCGCATCGTTCCTGCGTTCACTGCCGAATCGATCAAGCTCGGAACGGAGGTGATGGTCCCCGCGGCTCGTCCCGCGTTCCATGCTTCGTCGAGGTAGACGACCATCACGCTTGCGGTTTCCGCCGCGACACCGAGCAACGCGATCAGCCCGACCCACACGGCGACCGAGGTGTTGAAGCGCATCAGGTAGAGCGTCCAGACCGCGCCCACGGCAGCGAACGGCACTCCGCTCATCACCAGCAGCGTCTGAATCACACCTCGAAAGTTGAGATAGAGAATGAGGAAGACCAGCGCGAGGGTGAGCGGCAGGACGAAGGCGAGCCGCGCCCGCACGCGCTCCAACAGCTCGTACTGCCCGGTCCATTTCAGCGAGTAGCCAGCCGGCAGCTTCACCTCCCGGGCGACCGCGGCCTTCGCGTCGTCGACGTAGCCACCCACGTCTCGGCCCTCGAGGTCCACGTAGACCCAACCGGTCAACGAGCCCATCTCGCTCTTGATCATCGGCGGGCCCATCACGGTCTCGATGTGAGCCAGGCTCGATAATGGAACCCAGGCACGTTTGCCCGCCAGTGGAGGCGGACTGGCTGACATCGGGCCGCCTCCCATTTGCTCTTGTTCTTCCTGCGCCCCGACGACGCCACCCATGCCAGCGCCTCCGCTCATGGGGTCCGGGTCTTCAGGACGCGCGGCCCCTCTCGCTGCGACCGCCCTTCGCACCGGAGTCGCCTGAACAGGCACGAGAATTCGCCCGACCGAGTCGACGTCGTCGCGCAGGTCCCGCGGGTAGCGAACGTTGACCCGGTACCGCTCGCGTCCCTCGTAGGTGGTGGCGATGTCCATCCCGCCGATGACGCTCTCCACGACGTCGAGAACGTCGCGTACCGTCACTCCGTATCGGGAGATGGCCTCCCGGTTGGGCGTGATGTCGAGGAAGAACCCGCCCAGCTCTCGCTCTGCGTAGACGCTGCGGGTACCAGGAACGGTCCTCAGGACGCGCTCGAGCTGGTCATTCACTTCAGAGATGGTGGCGAGGTCCTTGCCGAACACCTTGACGCCAATCGGCGTGCGAATGCCCGTGGACAGCATGTCGATGCGCGCCTTGATGGGCATCGTCCAAGAACCCTGAATGCCAGGACTGGTGACCCTTGCGCCGAGCTCCGCGGTGATGCTCTCGATGGTCATCCCCTTCCGCCATTGAGTCCGGGGTTTCAGCCTGACCACCGTCTCGAACATCGACAATGGCGCGGGGTCCAACGCGCTTTCAGCGCGGCCCGCTTTCCCGAACACCTGGTCGACTTCAGGCACGCTACGAATCTGCGCGTCCTGCCAGCGCAGGAGGGTGCGCGCCTGCTCGACTGGAATCGAGGGGACTGTGATTGGCATGAAGAGCAGGTCGCCCTCGTACAAAGGCGGCATGAACTCGGAACCCAGCCCGGTGAACGGGAGCGCGGTAAGCAGCGTCACCACCACGGAACCAACGAGCATCGGCCAGCGGTGAACCAGGCAGAACCGAAGGACGGGGCGGTATGCGTTCCGGCACAGGCGTGCGACAGGGTTCGTCTCTTCGGGCCGAATCTTGCCCTTCAGCAGCAGCACCATCAGCGCTGGCACCAGCGTCACGGAGAGCACCGCAGCGACTGCCATCGACGCGGTCTTCGCCAGCGCGAGCGGACGGAAGAGCCGGCCTTCTTCTCCTTCGAGTACGAAGACTGGCAAGAACGCCACCGTGAGGACGAGCAACGCTCCGAACATCGACGGCCCCAACTCCCTCGCTGAGCTGAGAATCAGCGCCCCTCGGTCAATGCTCTTCTTGTCGGCTTCAGCGGCTTCAATCTTCTTGTGCGCGTTCTCGACCAGCACCACACCCGAATCGACCATGTCGCCGAGGGCGAGAATCACCCCCGCCAGCGACATGATGTTGATGGTCATCTTCAGCAGGTAGAATGCGATGAACGAGCCGAGAACCGCGACGCCAAGCGTGATGACGTTCACCAGCGCTGAGCGGAAATGGAAGAGGAAGACAGCAATCACCAGCAAGATGATGAGAACGATTTGCGTGACGTTCTCAGTCAGCGTCTGGACCGAGTCCAGTATCAGCGTGCTCCGGTCGTAGACGGTGACCAACTTCACGCCCTCGGGCAGCGTCGGTCTCAACTCGTCGATTCTGGTCCTGACCCGCTGGGCCACGTCGAGGGCGTTCTCCCCGGAGCGCATCACCACGATGCCCGCCACGACCTCTCCCATTCCATCGAGCTCGGCCACACCTCGGCGTATGTTTCCGCCGATCGCGACGGCGGCGACGTCGCGCACGCGAACAGGAATGCCGTCGGCCCGCGTCACTACCACCGCGAGCTCGAGGTCCTCCGCAGACCGAACGTAGCCGCGGCCGCGAACCGAGTACTCGTGCTCGGTCATCTCGATGACCCGACCGCCCACTTCGTCGTTCGCGCTCCGAATCGCTGCTGCGACCTCGCCCACCGACACACCGAACGCCTTGAGGCGGTCAGGATCTACCTGCACCTGGTACTGCTTTTCGAAGCCGCCGACGCCCGCCACCTCCGAGACACCCTCGACGGACTGCAGCGCATAGCGCACCGTCCAGTCCTGCAAGGTACGCAGCTCCTGGAGGGAGTGTTTGCCCGTGGGGTCGACGAGCGCGTACTGGTACACCCACCCGACGCTGGTGGCGTCAGGCCCAATCTGTGGGTTGACGCCAGGAGGCAGCCGGGCTCGAACCTTCGACAGGTACTCCACGACCCGCGAGCGCGCCCAGTAGAGGTCCGTGCCGTCCTTGAAGATGACGTAGACGAACGACATCCCGAACATCGTAAAGCCCCGTACGGTCTTCACGTTGGGCGCACCGAGGAACGACGTGACGATTGGGTACGTGACCTGATCTTCGATCAGCGTCGGGTTTCTGCCCATCCACTCGGTAGCGATGACGACCTGCGTGTCCGACAGATCCGGTAGGGCGTCGAGCGGGGTGTGCAGAGCTGACCACGCGCCGGCACTCGCAAACGCCACAGATGCGAGCACCACCACCCAGCGGTGTTTGCCCGAGACGTCGATGACGCGAGCGATGAGGCCGGTTGGCGGCTCAGTGTCCGACATGGCCGCCTCCTGGACCGCTGGTCGCTCGCAATCGGCTCTCAGAGTCGAGCAGGAACTGGGCCTTCGTTGCGACTGCCTCGCCTTCCTTCAGCCCTGAGAGAATCTGGACGAACTCCCCGCTGGACGCGCCAAGCCGAACCTCGCGAGGCTCAACGTGCTCACCGCTGACGACGAAGACGAGGTCCCGGGTGCCGGCGCGAAGCACTGCCTGGGTCGGAACACTGAGCGCATCGCCCAGGTCAGCCTGCAGGGTCGCCTGAACGAAGGCCCCCGGCCGGAGGTTGCCCTCATTGTTCGCGACCACCACTCGGGCCTTGAGGGTTCGAGTGCTCTCGTCGATGGTCGGCGGAAGAAAGGCGACCTGGCCCTCGCGGCCGTTCGGCACGCCTTCGATGGTCAGCGTCAGCGGCGTGCCCGGTCGTACGAACGGAACGTCAGTCTCGTAGAGATCCACCAGCACCCACACCACCGAGAGGTCGGAGACCACCAGCAGCTCCGTCTCGGGGCTCACATACATGCCGTTGATTGCCTGACGCGCGAGCACCGTGCCGGAGCGCGGTGCGACGAGGGTGAAGGTCCGCGAAGCCTTCTGGCCCTGGACGGTTCGCTCAATCTGGGCTGTGGGTACGTCCCAGAGCTGCAAGCGCCTTCGGGCACTCTCGACGAGAGGGTCTCCAGCGCCGCGGGCTTGTTTGAGGGCGGCGACCAGCTCCAACTGTGCGGCATAGACGGTCGGGCTGTAGATCTCAGCCAGGTGTTCCCCCTGCTTCACCGTCTTGCCAATGAAGTTGGCCGACACTGACTCGAGCGTTCCGCGCACTTTGGGGTGAACGTGCGAGGTCCTGGTCTCGTCAAATGTGACCACGCCGAAGGTGCGAATTGTCCGCTTCAACGAGCGGGTCTGGACAGTGGCGACCTCGAGCGAGAATCCTGCGACCGAGCCATCTCGCACCTCAATTGGCGCGTACCCCTTGGGCGAACCGAACTGGACGGATGCGTCAGGTTGGTGCTGATGATGGGAGGGCTCGTCCTGGGCGCCCGATGTCCCAGAGGCCAGCATCACTGCGATGCCAACCGCGTTAGCCGAGTTCCAGAGTCTCCCTGTGATCACACCATCACCGCCTCTCCGGGCGCCACAGAAGGCTCGGGCAGTTGCCGCTGAATCCACAGAAGGTAGATGGCCGGGTACACCAGAAGCTCGAGCATGAAGCTCGTCACCAGCCCACCCACCATGGGCGCCGCGATGCGCTTCATGAGGTCGGCCCCCGTGCCTGTGGACCACATGATGGGCAGGAGCCCCAGCATCGCTGCGCACACCGTCATCGCCTTGGGACGAACGCGCTTCACGGCGCCATGCACGATGGCTTCCACGAGGTCGCCGCGACTGTTGAGGGCACCTCGCCTTCGGAAGTCCTCGACCGAGAGGTCGAGGAAGAGAAGCATGAACACTCCCGTCTCGGCGTCGAGGCCCATGAGCGCGATGAGGCCAACCCAGACAGCGATGGACATGTTGTACCCGAGCATCGTCAGGAACAGCAGCGCGCCCACTGCCGAGAAGGGCACTGCGAGCATCACCACGGCTGCTTTGAAGGCCGACTTCGTATTCATGTACAGCAGGCCGAAGATGAGCAGCAGCGTGATGGGCAGAATCAGCGTCAGCCGCTCCTTCACGCGCAGCATGTTCTCGTATTGCCCACTCCAGCTCAGCGAATAGCCGGCAGGCAGCGACACTCGATTGGCGACCGCCTTCTTGGCCTCGTCGACGTAGCCGCCGATGTCCACCTTCGATGTGTCGAAGTCGACGTACACGTAGCCAGCCAGCAGGCCGTTCTCGTCGCGAATCATCGAGGGCCCGGTGGCCAGCTTCACCTCCGCTATGGCCTCAAATGGAATCTGGCCGCGGCCGCCGGGCAACGGAACGAGCACGCGCTTCAGGCTCGTGACGTCCTCGCGGTAGTCGCGGGCGTACCGAACGTTGATGCCGTAGCGCTCGCGCCCCTCGACGGTGACGCTCTGCACGTCACCGCCGACCGCGCTCATCACCATCATGTTCGCGTCGTCGACCGAGAGGCCGTACCGCGCCAATTGGTCGCGCTTGAGCTCGAAGTCGAGAAAGTACCCGCCCGCCACGCGCTCGGCGTAGGCGCTCCGGGTGCCCGGCACCTTCGAGACCGCCGCCTCCGTCTCGAGGCCGATGCGCTCGATGGTGGCGAGGTCGGCCCCCATAATCTTGATGCCGACCGGTGTGCGGATGCCGGTTGACAGCATGTCGAGGCGCCCTTTGATGGGCATCGTCCAGGCGTTCGAGAGGCCAGGGAGGCGCAGCTTCTCGTTGAGCTCGTCTTCCAGCTCGGCCTCCGTGATGCGGTCGCGCCAGAAGGGACGGAGCGGGCGCTTGAGCCACTCTGGCGCCCATGACGAGTACCAGCGTGGCTTCTCTCTCCACTCGCGCTCAGGCTTCAGGATGATGGTGGTCTCCATCATCGTGAAAGGGGCGGGGTCGGTCGAGGTGTTCGCGCGGCCGGCCTTGCCGAAGACGCGCTCGACCTCAGGCACGGTGCGCAGGAGCTTGTCTTGCGTTTGGAGGACTTGCTGGGCCTCCGCGACGGACATTCCGGGCTGCACCGCTGAAGGCATGAAGAGCAATGTCCCCTCGCGAAGGGGGGGCATGAACTCAGAGCCGAGTCCCAGGTACAGCGGCACCGTCGTCGAGACGAGGAGTGCCGCTGCGAGAACGGTGGCCTTCGGGTGGCGAAGCACGAAGCGGCAGGGCCCCTCATACAGGCGGTGCAGGAGCCGGCTCACGGGGTGCGCTTCTTCAGCGCGATATCGCCCCACCAGCAGCGTCGTCGCGATGCTGGCAAGCCAGCGCGGCTTGAAGGTGAAGGGGTCGATTCTGGCGAACATCATGCGCATCGCCGGGTCGAGCGTGATGGCAAGCAGCGCGGCGATGGCCATCGCCAGGTTCTTGGAGAAGGCGAGCGGGCGGAAGAGCCGGCCCTCCTGGTCGACCAGGGTGAAGACCGGCATGAAGGCGACCGCGATGACGAGGAGCGAGAAGAAGACGCCCGGCCCGACCTCCATCAGCGCCTCGAGACGGACCTGGTGGAAGTCCCCCTTCTTGCCGTCCTGTATCCAGTGGTGGATGCGGTTGTAGGCGTTCTCCACCTCGACGATGGCGCCGTCGACCAGCACACCAATGGAGATGGCGATGCCGGCGAGCGACATGAGGTTGGCGTTGAGCCCCATGAGCTTCATCGGGATGAAGGCCAGCGCCACCGACACCGGGATGGTGATGATGGGGACGATGGACGACGGGAAGTGCCAGAGGAACAGCAAGATGATGATGGAGACGACGATGATTTCCTCGATGAGCTTGTCCTTCACCGTCTCGATGGCCGCCGAGATGAGCTCGGAGCGGTCATAAGTCGTCACGACCTCCACGCCTGCGGGCATCGAGGGCCTCAATTCCTCGAGGCGCTGCTTGACGCGCGTGATGACGTTGAGGGCGTTCTCGCCCTGCCGCATCACGACGATTCCGCCGACGACGTCGCCCTCACCGTCGAGGTCAGCGATGCCACGGCGCATCTCGGGGCCGAGCGTCACGGTCGCCACGTCCTTCACCGTGACGGGGGTGCCACCTTCGCTCTTCAGGACGAGCTGCTCGAGGTCCTCGACCTGCTTCACGTAGCCACGCCCGCGCACCATGTACTCGCGGCCAGCAAGCTCGACGAGGCGACCACCGACATCATTGTTCCCGGCGCGCACCGCCGCGATGACGGACTCGAGGCTCAGCCCATAGCCCGCCAGCGCGTTGGGGTTGACGTTGACCTGGTACTGCCGCACCTGCCCACCCACGGTGGCGACCTCAGACACACCCGGTACGGACTGAATCGAGTACCGGAGAAACCAGTCCTGGTAGCTGCGCAGCTCGTCCGACGAGTGCGTTCCGGTCCGGTCGACGAGCGCATACTGAAACACCCAGCCGACGCTCGTCGCATCCGGGCCGAGCTCGGTACGCACCCCGCTTGGGAGCTGTGGCTGAATCTTCGACAGGTACTCGAGCACCCGAGTCCGAGCCCAGTACGGGTCGGTGCCGTCTTCGAAGATGACGTAGACAAAGCTGAACCCGAAGTCGGAGAAGCCACGTATCGCCTTCACGTTGGGTGCGCCCAGGAGCGAGGTGACGATGGGGTACGTCACCTGGTCTTCGATGATGTCGGGGCTGCGGTCCCACTTCGAATAGACGATGACCTGTGTGTCCGAGAGGTCGGGCAGAGCATCGAGGGGGATGGTCTTCATCGAGTACCAGGAGAACGCGAGCGCCACGATGGACGTCGCGATGACGAGGTACCGGTGCTCCGCAGAGAAGCGGATGATGGCGCGAATCATTGAGTCATCTCGTGGCCTGCGGGCATCGAAGCGTCAGCCGACGGTGCCTTCGGGCTTGTGGGCGTGCTCAGGCGCGCGAGGGAGGCACGGAGTCTCGACTCGGAGTCGATGAGGAAGTTGGCGCGCGTGACGACCGCGTCGCCGACATTCAGTCCGTCGACGACCTCGGTGAAGTCGCGACCCACCTCACCAAGCGTTACCCGACGCGGCTCGAACCGGCCCTGGCCACGCGCGACAAAAACGACGTCTTCCGCGCCGCTGCGAATCAGCGCGTCAGACGGCACGCGAAGGACATCGCGGGCTGGCCGCTCGACGACGACCTCCCCGAACATCTCTGGCTTCAGCTCTCCGGCCGTGTTGGCGAAGCTCAAGCGTACGCGAGCGGTCCGCGTCTTCGGGTCGAGGAGCGGGTCGACGAACAAGACCTTCCCTGTGAAGAGGCGCCCCGGGAAGGCGTTGAGGGTGAGTTGCGCGGGGACGCCGGGGCTGACGAAGCGAAGCTCTGTCTCGTAGACGTCGGCGAGCACCCAGAGGGTCGAAAGGTCGACGACGTCGTACGGCATCGCGCCCACCTCGAGGCGAGTGCCTTCGACGAGCTCCTTGCGCGTCACCACGCCACTGACTGGGGAGACGAAGGTGATGACTCGAGATGCCGTGCCCTCCTTCTCGAGGCGTTGCAGCTCGGCTTCGGGCACGTCCCAGAGCTCCAACTTCCTGCGCGCGGCGGACACGAGGCTCGCCGACTGCGCCCGCAGGGCCGTGAGAAACTCGTTCTCGGCTGCGAGCACTTCGGGGCTGTAGAGCGCGAAGAGCGGCTGGCCCTTGCGGACAGGCTTCCCCACGAAGTCGACGAGTACGCGCTCGACGTAGCCGGGCACCTTGACGTTGACGCGGCGAACCCTCGTCTCGTCGACACTGACCCTTCCCACCGTTCGGAAATTGCCGCCCACTGACCCGCGCTCGATGACCGCCGTGCGAAGCCCGATGAGTTGTTGCCGGGTCGGGTCGAGCTCGACCTCGGCCAGGCCATCCACCTCGCTGTGTCCCGCCGCGTCCTCCTCGTAGACGGGGAGGTAGTCCATCCCCATCGAGTCCTTCGTCGGGCCTGGTGAGGTTTGCCGGGGGTCCATCGGTGAGCGGTAAAAGAGAATCTTCCGCTCGGATGTCGTTGGAGCGGCCGCGGGCCCCTCGAGCTTCACCAGCTTCATGCCGCAGATGGGGCACTCGCCGGGGTGGTCGCTCACGATGCTCGGGTGCATTGGGCAGTGGTAGTTCGCGGCCTGTTTCGGCGCGGCCACCGCCCCCTTCATCGAAGTCGCGATGAGCGCTCCCACCGGGCCAGCGATGGCGGCGGTCAAGGCGATGACGAGAATGGTGCGAAGCCAGCTGCGGCTCTTCTTCGTTTCGGAGCTCATTTCACATTCCTGTCGAGCCGCTGGCCGAGTTGCCAGCCGCTCCGCTGGTCATGTTCGAAGGCGAAGCCGACCGAACACCGGACATGCCGCCTCCACCACCTGCACCCGGGACGGCGCTGCCCATGCCTCCGCCATTCACGCTGACTTCGGCGAGGGAGGACTCGTCTTGCGCGATGGCGAGCTTCCAGGCATCAACGAGCACGGCGTAGGACGCATCGACGAGGGCGATCGTGGCTGAGGTCGCCTCGAGGACGGAGGCGAAGGGCACCTTCCCGATGCGGTACTGCGTCAGCGTCGCGGTGGCTGTGGCCTCAGCGTTGGCGAGCAGGCTGTCCTGGTACGAGCGCCATATCTTTCCGAGGGCACGCCAGTACGACAGCCGTTGGGCGGTTCGCAGGCGCAGCAACTGCTCCACTGTCTCCACGCTCCTGCCGGTCGCGTCGATGGTTGCGTCGGCCTCGGAAACCGCCCGCGATTGCTTCGTGCCCGCGAAGACGGGGAGAGGGAGCCCGAGCGTCACCGTCCACATCGGGTCAAGCGAGCCTCGGACCATCACACCCGCCCCGACGGTGAGATCCGGCAGGTACTGCCGCCGGCTGAGCTCACGCACGCGTTGAGCGCCATTCACCCCTTCGCGCGCCGCCAGATACTCCGGGCTCGCCTCGAGGATTTGACGCGCTGCTTCGGCCTCGTCGGGGGGCGGCGGGAAGGTGAGCTGTGCGAGCGGTCGAGCGGCGACCTTCTCGTCGAGCGGGTGGCCGCGAAGTCGGTTGAGTGCTTCGAGCTGCAACTGCTCATCGGACTGAAGTACGACGCGCTGCTGCTCGAGGCGGCCAAGCTCAAGGCGAGCTCGGAGGATGTCTGACTGGGGGCCTTCACCTGACTCGTAGCGAGACTGCGCGACCTCGACAGCGAGCGTCAGGAGTGAAGAGAGCCTCGAGAGGAGGTCAAGGCGAGCACGCGCCAACTGAAGCGCGACGTAGTTGCGGCGCACGTCCGCGATGGTGGTGAGCCGCACGCGCTCGACCGCGAGTCGTCGGATGGTCACCTCGACGTTCGCGACGTCGCCTCGCAAGCCCGGCTTGCCCGGAAACGGGATGGTCTGCGACGCCATGAAGAGCAGCCAGCTCGTCTCCATCGTGCCGACCTGCCATTTGTTGAAGCTGTCGTTCTGCACCCCCACCTGCAGCATCGGGTCAGGCCATGACTCTGCCTGCGGGACGCGCTCTTGAGCGGCACGTACCTCGGCTCGTGCCTGGGCGAGTTCGGGCCGGGCCTCAATGGCGTCGTCCACAAGGGCCGACAGCATCCCGTCGGCGCCCTGGGCGTCAGAAACGCGCGCCAGGAGCAAGACGGTGAGGCCGACGATTGGTGGGAGGCCGCGCACAGCTACTCCACCTTGAGGCTGCCGGCGATCATGTCCATCGCGCAGGCGAACCGAACGACGCCTGCCTTCTTCGGCGTAAAGCTGACTTCAACCGGCTTGTTCAGCGGAAGGGGTTGGGAGAGACCGAACTCCTTCAGGACGATGTCGGTCGCGCAGGTCTTCTCGACTGACCTCGTGACAACCAACGTCACGGGTTGCCCCGCCTTCAGCGTGGGCGCATTGGCGACGACGAAGCCATCGCTCGTCACCGCGACGTCGATTCGCGTCGCCGCGGCCGCGACGAACTTCACCAACGCTGCAAGCTGCGGCTTGGTCCCAGGCTTCAGATGAACCACGACGCGAGAGCCGACGGGCAGCGCGTTGGCCGTCGAGGGTTTGCCGTCGTTTTCGAAGCGACTGTTCTTGTCGAGGTTGATGACGACCTTGTCCTTGTCGTCCGCGGTGACGGTGAGCTGCGTGTCGGTCAGTTGGGTGACGACGCCCTTGAGGTGGCCGCCACCGTGCGCCAGCGCGGCAGTCGAGATGAAGAGGACGGCGAGGAAGGAAGCGCGGGTCATGGGTGCATCTCCGGTTTGTGAGGGGTAGGGCTGCCGCCGCGGAGGAAGTCGTCTTCCTCCAGGTCTTCTGCCTGCTGCTGCGGCGTCTTCGGGAGGTTTTGTTCAATGTCTGCACGAGCGTCTTCGTCGAGGGTGGGGAGCGTGCGGATGAGGGCGACGAGCCCCCAGGTCTCCACGTCGTCGTCGCCCGGCGCACCCCACGCAGGCATGCCCGTGAGACGAATGCCGTTGTTGATTGCGGCGTAGAGTTCTCCGTCGCTCAGACGTTGGGTCGTCTGGCCGCGCATGTCTGGTGCCGGGGGATACAAGTTTCGACCGATGTCGGTGTCGCCGGCGCCGCCGACGCCGTGGCAGATGGCGCAGTGCGAAGCCCAATGAGCGCGCGCCGCTTTCAGGTCCGGCGGCGCGGTCGACGCGGGCTTCAGCGAACGAGTTCGCGTCATCGCCAGCCCGCGCATCGTGCGCGCCAGAGTCTCCTCCAGCGTCGACGGTTGGCTCCGTGTCGAGAAGCCGCCGCGAACCATGAGTGCTGCTGCGGCAGCGAGGACGCCTGCTCCCACCAGAGCGAGAAGGCCGACGCCCGCGAGAAGTCTCTGCCCTGCGCCTGGCGCGCTCACGAAGTGACCTCGCTTCGAATCCACTGCACGGCGACGCCGAGACCGAATCCAACGGCCAGGGCGACGACGCCGAGAAGTCCGACGCAGGTGCTTCCCATCGCCCCAGTGAGAAGCCCGAAGGCGGAAGCGGTGAGCAGGAGGAGGGCTGAGACGCGCTTCTCGAAGGCCCACGAGCCGATGACTGCTCCTGCTGCGGCGCCCCCGAGCGCGCTCGTGCCGAAGCAGAACTCCATGCACATCGAGCCAGCGCAGGCGTGACCGAGCCGCGCCGAGCAGAGCACCAGCCCGAGCGGGAGCGCGCCGGCCGCGACCCCGAGGAGCGCCGCGCGAGGGAACCCGTGCCCGAACCACAAGAGCCCAACGGCAGCCAGCACCAACGTCGCGCCCAAGCCGATGGTGGGCACGACTCGCGGGGTGAGGGCCAACGCGGGCCCAATCAGCAGCGCCAGCGGAAGCGCGCCGAGGAGCGCCCGACGGAGGCGCCCCCACTCATAGGCGCGCCGCGCACGAACCAGCAGGAGATGTTCTGGGAGCAGCTCCATGTCTCAAATAGGCCGATGAGCCGCTCGGCGTGACATGGGCCGACCCTTTGGGGAGTCAGCTCTTCATGCTCCGCGCCAGCGCGTCTGCGACACGCAGCGCGTTGGCGGCCAGCGTGAGGCTCGGGTGCCGGTCAGTCGCTGCGGGAACCCCCGCACCGTCGGCGACGTACACACCGGGAAGGCCCGTCACATGTCCGTTTTCATCGATGCGGTCGAGGCAGGTGCCCACTTCATGGCCGCCCGACGAGAAATCGAGCGCGTCGTAGATGAGGAACGCGCGTTCGCGGCTCGAGGCCAACTGTCGCGCGAGACCGAGCACCTGTCGGTTCATCTGCTTTCCGAGCGACGCTTCGGTTCGGGTGTGGGCGCGAGCGACGAAGCGAGGCGAAGGCCGGCCGAGACCATCGAGTGAGCGTGCGTCGAACTCAACCTGTCGTGGGGTCGCCGCGTCAGTCTCACCCATCGCGAAGACGACGTAAAAAGAGTGCTTTGCGGCTTCTTCGACGGTGAAACCGAGGTTCTTGAGGTCTTCGGCGTCCAGGCTCTCGAGGGGCGTGGGCCCGCGGACTTCGGTGGTGAAGCGCGCTCTTGAGGTCGGCGGAGGGTGCATCACGGCCGAGGGCTCCGCTGCGTCGAGTGGGTGCACTCCGGCTCGCTCTCGAGGCGCGATGGCGATGGCGCCGGCAATCAAGTGGTCGAACACGTCGATGCGCCGGCGGCGCTGCTTCTCCGGGAGGCTGAACTCGAGGATGCGCGCTGTCTCGATGGGTGACGCAGCCAGCACCACGCGCCTGGCACTGAGGGCTTCGCCCGAGGCGGTGATGGCGATGAGCCCTTCCGAGGTCGCCTCGATGCGCACCACCGGGCTGTCGCAACGAACTTCGCTCCTGAGGGATACGTCGGCAGCGGTGAGCATTCTCCGTTGTCCGATGAGGACCGACTCGCGCTTCGTCGCTGCCTTGTGGCCGAGCGCTGCCAGCTTGCGATGCAGGGGCCCACGTCGGCCAGTTCGAACGGTGAGGGCTTTCTCTGCTCGGCGAATCCACCCGTCGAGCTCGACAGCGAGCGTGTGAGGCCAGGCTGCCCCCGTTTTCCTGCGGGCATCGAAGTAGTCCTTCGGAGGGCGCTCCATCCAGCCACCCCAGAGGAGCGTCCGCCCTCCTCTCGCGCGAACCCGATGCCACTCGTACCCCTTGGGCGCACGAAAGGCCCAGGCTTGGTCCACGCTTCGTGCAATCGGCGCCACCGCGCGCTGGAATCCGACGACGTCGCCAGGCAGAGCTGGTGGGAGTCCGGGCCCTCCTTCGAGCACCAGGACCGAGCGCCCCTTTCCCTCGAGGTGCTTGGCTGCGAGGGTTCCGCACAGGCCACTTCCGACAACGAGAACGTCGAGCATCGAAGGCTCCAAAAAGGGACGAAGGAAAGACCGGCGACCGGAAACCGGTCGCCGGAGAGCGGCGACGCGCTCAGATGCCGCAGTGGCGAACCTTGATCTTCTTCTTCATGTGCCTCTCACCTCCCTCGTCCGAGTGAACTCCCGGACTCTGAGTAGGCGCGAGGGGCGCTCGGCGTGACAGGTCAATGCGAGGCGAAAACTCTGCGCACGAACTGCGGGGCAAGCCCCACTGCAAAGCCGCCTACCAAGGCAAGTACGCCGGAGTATCCGACGCAGGCACAGCCCATGGCCCCCGTGAGCATGGAGACGGCTGAAGCAGAGAGCCAGAAACCCCAGCCGAGCTTCAGGCGCGTCGCAATCACCGAGACGACGACGCCGGCAGTCACCCCACCAACTGTGCAGGCGGGAACGCACAACGAGGAGCAGTGGTCACCTGAACACCCATGCCCGTAGTTCGCGACGAGCGCGAAGACGAGCGGAATGAGTCCTGAGAGCACGCCGGGCCAGAGCGCGAGCCGGAGGTCGCGGCCGCGCCAGAGCAAGACGACGCCGCTCACGAAGAGGAGCCCGCCGAAGAGGGCAACCGAACTGGGCCGCTTTCCCAGCACCGCAGCGGCGGCGACGACGAGCAGCACCGGGGCCGCGCCCGCGAAGCTCAGCCCCAAACGCGCGCGCTCGTAGCGAGCACGTGCTTGGCGCGAGAGTCTGGCGAGGTCAATCGAGTCCATAGAGCCTCCGGAAGGCGTCGCGAAGACGGCCGAGCGCGCGGGCACGTCGTTTCCTCAGGGTTGCGCCGGAGACGGAACTCGCTGTCTCCCAGTAGGTGGCGATGAGTGTCTGCTGGTCGGCTTCGGAGAGCGTGCCCATGGCCTCCATCGCCGCATTGAGGAGGACCCGCTGCTCTTGCTCCTCCGCCGCGGCGCCGCCGTCGCTCTCGTTCGGCCTCTCGTCGGTCGTCTCGCGAAGGCGCACAGTCTTCTTGAGCTGCGTTCGGCACTGCCATGTGGCGATGGCGAGCGCCCAGGGCAAGGCGGGGCGGTGCCAGTCGTACTCGTTGGCGCGCTCGAGGATGCTCAGCATCGAGGTCTGCGCCGCGTCCACGCCCTCCTGCTCGCCCATGAGGCGCACACAGAGCCTGAGGATTGGGTCCCACAGCAACTCGAAGACCCGAGTAAAGACCTCGCGGTTGCCCTCGGAGAGGGCCTTCAGCAGTTGATCGAGGTCTGAGAACTCGGGCATGGCACCTGATGAAATAGGCGCGAGAAGGGCGAAGCGTGACACCCTCAAACTGTCTGGCACTTTCTGTTGCTGGGGCGAATCCTTTGGGAGGGGCTGGGCTCGCACGACAGTCGGTTCCCGTCCAACGGAGGCTCATCATGCTGCGAATTGCCCTTGTCAGTCTTCTTTCACTCGCCGCTTGCGGTCCTTCAACCACTGACGACGCCTCTTCGGTGGGCGCGACGTCGCAGGAGCTCCAGGCTCTCGTCGAGCGTCACACCAGCGCCGCTGCGTCGGTTGCGCCCGCGTCGTGTTCGTCGGAGATGCAGTCGTACCGCGAATCGGCAAACCGAATGCTCGCCTCGATGAGTGGCATGTGCCCTGGTCTCGACACTTGCATGAGCGGAATGGGGCACGGCGACCAAGCGGACATGGCGGGAGGTACACGCGACATGCAGAGCGAACTCGACGCGCACTTCGCGAACGGCTGCGGCGCAGCAGACCTCGGCGCGGAGATGGCGCGTCACCGCCAGGTGATGATGGGCCACACAGCGCACCTCATGACCCGCACCCAATCGATGATGGGGATGATGGCGGGGCGGGGAATGATGCAGTGGCAGGGATGCCGGTAGCCACTCATTGCGGCCACCTGTGAATCTCACGACCGGTCGATGGACCTGCCGCTCGTGCTCATCGCGTCACGCGCGACGGGTAAGTCCGGTCCGGACCATCTCGTCGACGAGCGCTGCGGAGAGTTCGTCGTCGGTCTTGCCGCTCACCTCAAGCTCGACCTCCTCGAACTTCTTCGCGTTGGCCACCACCCACTCGATGTACTGCGCGAGGTTGAGGTGTTCGACGCCGAAGGCGATGTCCTTCATCGCCCGCACAATCTGAACCGGCGTGCCGACGAATTCCCGGTCGTCCCGCATGATGATCTTCATGACTTCGCTCCCTGGCGCGCACGCCAATCGCCCGAGCTGATGGTGGGTCGACCTGCGGCCTGCTCGGGCGAGAGGACGTAGGTTTCAGCAGTGGTGCCGTCGGCGAGCACGAGCCGCCGGCGTCGATAGAACCGTGGATGCCCCTCGAGCACGTCGAGGCGCGCAAGCGTCGGTGGGTCGACCTCGTAGACCTCGCCGCGCACGGCCGAGTCACCGCCCTCGACCATCGCCGGGAAGAAACCCAGGTCGGCGAGCGCGAACACGGGCTTCGTGACAGCCGCGCCGACCAACTCGGCGTTCGCAAGCAGGCGGTGGTTCGGCTCGCCCGCGAGGAGCGTCCCGTAGACGAACACGCGCGTCACGATGCGCCTCCGATGGCCGCGACGAGCCGCTCGAGCTCAAAGCCCCGCCGCGCGTACTCGCGCGCGAGCACCGCGAAGTACTTCGGCTGCGGAGTCCAGGCCTCGAAGGTCTCCTCGGGCTGGAGGTACACGTGCGCCAGGCGTCGCGCGTCCTTCGTCAGCACGAAGCGCGTCTCGCGCACGTAGGCGTGCGGGTGGCCCTCCGCGCGGTCAAGCCGCTCGAGGTCGTCGGCGGGCAACCGGTACAGGACTCCCTCGACGCGCTCGCCGGCCGCGCGCCGTACGCTTGCGACCGCGCTGCTCCACTTGTGGCTGAAGCCTCCGAAGGTGAGCGCGTGATTCGGCAGCGTCGCGTGGCCCATCGTCTTCGCGCCGGGGCAGCGCTCCAGCATCTGCCCCTCGTCGAGGTTCGAGCCGTAGGCGAAGTAGAGGACCGTCTTCATGCGCGCGCTCCATCGTACTGCTCGGCAGTGAGGCGCTGGAGCACAGAGAGCCCCCGCTGCGCCTCGTCGTCGGTCGCGTGGAGCAGCTCGAGGTACACCCAGCCCGCGTCGTCGGCGCTCGCCGCCACCATCTGGGCGATCCACCCCTCGGCCTCCGGCGTCGCCAATTCGACCGCTGCGGCCAGCAGGTGGAGCGCCGCGTGGATTCGGCGGAAGCTGGTGCCCCGCGCGAACTTCACCTCGATGCGCGGCTCGGGATGTCCGTACTGGCTCCGCGCCAGCCTGACTCGGTAGGCCTTCATGTTCATCTCCTTCATGCGGCCGCCGGGGTGGCAGGCGGCGTCTCGGTGGTGGTCTCCGGCTGCGACTGCTGCGCCGGGCGGTCGCGGCGCTCGCCCTTCCACGCCGCGCTGCCCGCGAGGCGCTTCGTGAGGTGGAGCCGTGCCGTCTTGAACTCGTCGCCGATCAGGCCGAGCCCGAGGAGAAACACTCGGAAGTCGTACTTGGCCGTCGCAGGGTTGAAGGCGCGGCGCCGGCTGGAGGCCGCCTTCGAGGTGAGCGCCTTCGCCGCCATCGCGAGCACCAGCTGGAGGTAGGCCTTCACCTCGCCAGCGTGGAGCGTGCCGTTGAAGTAGCGGAACTCGATCGTGCCGCGGAAGAAGAGGCTGTTGAGGTTGAGGCCGTGGTACCGCGAGGAGTCGTACCGCTGCGGGTTGGGGTTCGCGCGGCCGTACCAGGCTTCGCTCAGCTCGCGCATCGTGCGCGGGCGGCGCGCTTCGAGCCGCTCGATGAAGGCAGGGTCGATAGGGCGGCAGTACCGCGCCAGCCGCGTGTCGCTGACCGCGAGGGCGTGCTCCAGCAGCCGCTCCTGCTTGTGGACGTTCTTCACGAGGTTGGTGGTGCTCTTGGCGTCGAACCGCGCGCCGTCGATGTGGATGTGGATGCCCGTCGAGTGGTCGGCGCGAGCCCCCGCCGTGCGGACCGCGCGGATGATGTTCTGCAGCGTGTCGAGGTCCGCGTAGGTGAGGACCGGCGAGACGATTTCGCCGCTCTGCTCGCCGCCGCTGAGGCTGCCGTCGGGCACCACCTGCCACGCGCGGCCCGTCGCGTCGGTCACCCTCCAACCGCGACCCTCGTTCGCGACGTTGCCTCCGGTGACCGTCTGGATGGCTCGCGCGAGGCGCTCCCGGTTGAGGCCCACCGTTTCGATTTCGATGCCGTAGCGCAGCGTCTTCAAGTGCGATCCCGTTCCGCCGCGCTGGTGTCGCGGCGAGGGACATACACGCTTCCTTCGGCCCGCCTCAGCAAGCGGAAGAAGTCGAATTCCGATGTAATTTCGACGGGTTGGGATGGTGCCGCGTTCCGCGGAGTTACCGCCTCGGTCGCCGGGAAGTGCGCAGAATCGGGGCTCTTCGGCGAGGGTGGCCGGCCCGTTTCCCGGCCCTGAACGCGGCCATCAGCGCTGCACGGAGCGACTCCTTCGGGCACCACACCGCGAGCCCCGCGAGGTCGGTGGCGTCGACCTCGAAGTCCTCGATGTCGAGGAACCTGCGCGCGACGGAGAGCGCGACCTCTGAGGTTCGCGAAGTGCCCATCACGCCTCCTGCTCGAACGCGCGCGCCGCGTCGGTGGCGCCGAGGTGCTTGAGGTAGTGGCCGAGCGCGCGGCGGAAGAACTCCATGCGGTTCGGGATGTCGCGTTCGCGCCACGCCTCGTCCATCTTGTCGACGACGCCGGCCTCGAGCCGCAGCGGGAGGATGCGCATGTCGGTGGGCTCGCCTTCGCGCCGACGCGACGTGCGCGGACCGACGGGCACGTGACCCTTCTCGGCCTCGCGAATTTTCCAGACCAGGTACGGCTTCGATGAGGAGCCGCTCGGCCGACCGACGACCTCCACGTACTTCGCGCGCAGCTCCTCGACGGAGAGTTCCTTGAAGCGACCGCGCGGCTTCCCCTCGGCCTTCTTCGAAAGAGCCTCCTCGATGCGACGAATGAGGAACTTCCGGTTCGGGCTCTTCGTCGCCTCGCCCACGACTTCCTTGAAGCGCGCCTGAAGCTCGGGGAGTCGCAGCGCGTCCAGCTTGTCCTTCGTTGCCATGTGCATCACCTCGTCGGGCGCTGGGTACACGTCTCCCTCGGGCACGGGCCCGTTCGCGGCCGAGGGTGTTGGGGAATCACTTCGTCGGAGTGACCGACGCGGCGCCGGCGCGGAACGCGGCCTCGAGCGCCTTCTTCACCTGCCAGACCGCGACGTCGTGAAAGTCGAGCGAGTCCATCTTGCGCGTCTCGAGCGTCTCGATGTTCAGCACCCGCTTCGCGATGTCGGCGAGCACCTCGTTCATCGGTGCTTCCTCGCCAGGCGGAACGGCGTCTTCGAGCCGTAGCGGAGTTGCTGTCCCTCAACGAGGAAGACGTCGGTGGGCGAGAGTCCCGCGTCGGTGCGCCTCGGCTCCTCGCGGCCGTCCTCGTCGGGAGCGTCACACTCGGCGCGCGTCACCACGCCGGAGAGCTCAATCTCGAACGGCCAGTTCGGCTGCGACGCGATGAGCACCTGCGCGTCGGGCTCGAGGTCCTTCAGGACTTCCATCAACTCCTTCACCTTCATCGTGCGGCTCCGCCCGGGTGGGAACCTTCGGTGCGCCCGGCTCGCAAAGCCATACACGCTTCCTTCCCGAGACAGCTCAAGTCGAAGAAGCGATCGCGATGTCGAATGATGAACTCACGGGGGCGGCTCGAGCTTCTCGAGGGGCTCGGCAAGCAGCTTCAGCCCGTCGGCGAAGAACGTCTTCACGAGGTTCGGGTCGAGGTCGCTGAGCGTCGGCACGGTCTTCAATCGCGCATCGAGCCGGCCCTTCTTCACGAGCGAGGCAAGGAGCTGGTCGACGAGCAGGCGATGAAGGTCGCCGTAGGTCGTGGGCGCCGCGGCGGGCGTGGCGTCGGATCGAATGAGGAACTCCTCTGCCTTGCACTTCGGACACGGAGGCAGGCGCACGACGCGGCCGTCAAGGTCGTCTGCGACCGTGCTCCCGACACCGAGCGAGAGCGTTGCGAGCTTCGAGCGCGTCGGCGTCTGACACATCGAGCACCGCTGGAGCACCTCTTCGTTCGTGAGCTCTTCGATTGGCATGCGGGCCTCACGCGATGGCGGTGTAGTCGCCGTACCAGTACGACCAGTTGCTCGCGCCGACGTTTGCGTCGATGGTGAAAGCGAAGCCGTCGCGCGTGACGTTCTGCACACGCGTCGTCGGGACGCCGGCGCTCGAGTCGCGCACCGCAAGCGTGATGGACGACGGCGCCGCGGGGAAGCGGCTGCGGAAGTTCACGACGTTCCCGAGCATCATGAACTGCGACGCCCCCGTGGGGTTGTACATCTTGGCGCCGCAGTAGCCGGTCTCGCGGACGGAGCCGCTGAGCTCGAAGGCCGAGTTCACCGCGTTGCTGTCGATGGGGAGCCTCCACGTTCGCGTCCAGAGCGCGAATTGCGTCGCGGGAGTTCCTTCGTGGACGAGCTCGAAGGTGTTCCGGCCGAGCCTCAGCGCGGCCGCGTTGCCGGTCGCCTGCTTCACCCACTGCGTGCCGTTCCAACTCGCGTTCATCGTGAGCCAGAGCGAGTCGCCGTCGAGGTAGACGCGGAACCGCGCGACACCGGCGCCGGTACCCTGTGCGTCCCAGAGCAGCGCCTTGGTGCTCCCGCTGAAGGGCGGCTGGCGAATGGTGCGGTGCATGCCCGCGGGAACGGCCTCGTTGGCGCGGAAGTGGTCAGCCCCAGAGATGGCCATCAACTCGGCGAGCGCGTCTTCGGTGTTGGCAGCGTTGAGCCGGTTCGCCGCGTCGAGGACGGTGATGGTGCTCGCGGGGTGTGCGGCGAAGAGCTCATTCAGATGGGCGTTGTGCGCGGTGAGCAGATCGAAGAGCTGGCCGGCGACCGACTTCGCGACGAGCGCGACGGGAGCACCAGGGAAAGCCATCGAGCCGATACGCGTCGAGCCGGCGGCGGCGGCGGTCTGGTCAGCGAGCGCGACCACCAGGCTCTGGAGCTGCGCCTGCACGCTCGTCGTCGTGATGTAGCTGTGCGGCGTGGCCGAGATGGCACTCGCGGGATGCGCGTCGGAGACCGCGGCGACATGGCCGTTCAGCAGCCCCAGCAGCGCACCGAGTTGCGAGGCGACCGACCCGGGCCCGAGCGGGTTCGGATTGCCTGGGACTCCTCCGGCGCCGACTGCCGCAGAGCCACCCGCTCCGGCGAGGTCGTCGACGAGCTCGTCGATGGCGCCTTGCACCGTGGTCGCCGCCACCATCCCGTGGGGCGCGTAGTCGACCTTGGTCGCGGCGTGCCGGTGCGCGGTGCCGTCGAAGTGGTCGGTCAGCACTGCGTCGATCGCGTCGAGCGCGGCCTGCACCGTCGGCGTGCCCGGGCTCAGCGCGTTCCAGCCCACCGTCGTGATACCGACGGAGCTGCCCTGCACGAAGACGAACGCCTGGCGTCGCGAGGTGTCGATGTCGGTGCTGACGACCTGCGTCTGCCCTGGTCGACGCCGCACATCACACAGGAGGAGCTCGTCCGGCTGCAGCGCCATCTTCGGTGCGGCGCCGGCCGCTCCCTCGGCAGCCTGGCGCACGACGAGCTCGAATGACTCGTCTCGGCGGAAGAAGACCTGTTGCGAGTTGCCGTCGGTGCGGGGGTCTGAGAGCAGCCGCTTGAAGCGAAGGAACACGCCGAGCCAGCGCTCGTTGCCGGCGGTCGAGACGTCGGTGGGAATGCCCGAGAGGTCCGTCGAGCAGTCCACCGTCTGGCCCGTGCCGAAGAAGAGCCGCTGGCCGAGGTTGTCGTACGCGCGCGCGGGCGCGGTCAGGTCGATGGAGAGGTCGGGGACAGGCGAGTGCGGCGACGGGACTCCGCCAGAGACGACGCCGTAGATGCGCAGGTCGGCCGCGAGGTTGTGGAGCGCCTTCTCGAGCAGGCTGAAGCCGAGGTCGAGCTCGGCCTCGGTGACGCGCTGCCGGAAGTAGTAGTCGAGGCGGTCAGCCATGGGCGCGCCAGTTCAAAGCCCGATGCGCCCCACCTTGGGGACTACGCGGCGCGGACGTGGCGGCCCGGAGGCCCCGACAGGTACTCGAGCCATCGCCGCACGGCGTCTTCGGTGAAGCACGAGAGCGCGGCGAGCCCGTCCTCGGCAGCATCTGGGCACGAGAGCAGCGCCCCTCCGATGCGCACGATATCGTCGAGGCGGTCGGGGTCGGCCTTCCAGTAGTCGGGCGCCCACTCGATGGTGGGGCTCACCACCGAGGGTACTCCCTCCGCGACCGCGTCGGCTGTCGTTACGTTGAACGTCTCGGTCATCGAGACCTGGAGGCAGAGGTCCATCCCTCCGACCGTTCGCCGGAAGCTCGCCCAGTCCTGCCACGGGTGCTCGACGAGCCGCGCCCAGCGGAGCCCGGTGAACATCTTCCGGAGCGCATCGAGCACCGCGCCGCCACCCATCGTGTCGTTCTCGACCGACACCGAGAACTCGAGGTCGCAGTCCCGCTTGCGAGCGAGCATGAGCGCCGCCGCGGCCGCCGTCGTGTGGTTCTTCAGCAGCCGGAGCGCACCGAAGCTGCCGATCCTGAGGAGCCGATGATCGTGCTCGCGGCCGCGGCGACGGTGCACGCGTTCGAGATCGTAGAGGTTCGGGAGGTACAGCGTGTGGCCGTTGTACGCAGTCTCGAAGAAGTGCTTCAGCTCGATGCTGTTCGCCGCAACCGTGAGGTTGAGGAAGTTCTCCTGAAGGACCAAGAGCTCGCGGAGCAGTTGAATCGCCGACGGCTCGACTTGGAGGAAGCCGATCTGCGAGTGGCTCCGCACAAGGAAGTGCACGTGGGGAAACGCCTGCAGCAACTCGAGCATCGGCGTGCGGCTGACCCAGGGTGCCTCGAGCACACAGTGAGTCACCCTCGGTCGCGCGATGAGCGCCCGGTGAACTTCAAGCGGCTCCGCCGCCGGTGTCGCCTCCACTTCGACGCCAGCGCGGCGCAGCACACGAACCGAGTGGAGCGCGTTGACCCCGAGCCCAATCGCGCTGCCGAGGGAACTCCGGGTTGCGACGTTTCGGTAGACAAGCAGAAGGTGAGCTTGAGTCATCAGGGCCTCGGTCTCGCAAAGACCCACAAGGTGCCGAGTCGGGACGGCTCGGGCGTGGCTCCGGGCCGCAGATGCCGTTCAGGCTGCGTTTGGCATCACGTGAGACACCATCTTCGTGACCCGTTGTCTTCTCCTCCTCAGTTGCTGTGCGGGGCTCGTTGGCTGTGCGACATCCAACAGAGATCGCGCGTGGATTGGGCGGGAGTTCCTCGAGCGAACGGGGGCTGGCGGTTGCCCGCAGTCCCCAGGTGCCGCCACAGATGTCACGCTCGATGACGGTCTCGATGAAGGTGAAGTGGTCGCCACCGCGCTCTGCCGCAACCCAGCGCTTCGCGCGGAGCTGACGCGAATCGACGCCGCGATGGCGACGCTGGATGAAGCACGTCGCCCCGCCAATCCGCAGCTCAGTCTCATGGCTCCATTTGGACCCATCACTGCCGTGGCGACGCTCCTGGTTCCCCTCGAGTCGCTTTGGCAGATGCCACGTCGCACCGAGGTCGCTGCACGAGAGGCAGACGCGGCTGGTGAGGCGGTGCTGATGCGGGCGCTCGACGTCGTGCGCGATGCCCGCCTGCTCCACATCGAGCTGGGACTCGCGTTCGACCGCGCGACGGTGCGCGCTGAGTTGGCAAAGGTGGCCGCAGACGTCGCCCGGCTGGCCGCCGTGCGGGTGAAGGTGGGTGACATCAGCCCGCTCGAGGAACGGGTCCTCTCGGCCGACGCCCGGACGAGTGCCGACGCACTCGACCTCGCCGAGACCGAGAAGGTGATGGCCCAGGCGCGGCTCGTCGCGACGCTCGCGCTGGACGACGCGGGTGTGCCGGCCCAGCCCCGCTTCTCATCCCCTCCTGCTCAGACGCTGCCGTTGACGTCACTCATCGGCGTTGCCCGTGCCGCACGGCCGGACGCGCGGTCTGCAGCCCTGGCCATTTCTGCGGCGACGGCTCGCGCGGGCTGGGAGCGCAGCCGCATCGTCAACCTCGGTGCCCTCGTCGAGACGCAGTGGAGCCAGCCCGCGGGGCCTGCGCTCCGCCTCGGTGGCCGGCTCGACCTGCCCCTCTTCAACCAAAACCAGGGCGGTACCGGGCGCGCCGACGCCGAGGTCGAGCGGGCGGTCGCGCAACACGAGCTGCTCGCGCGGACCGTCGTCATGGAGGTCACCGTCGCGCTTGCACGCCTCGAGCAGGCGACTCGCTCTCGACGACGCTTTGAGGTCGAGGTCCTCCCGGCGCTCGAGGACGCACTCGCCCAGGCGCGACGCGGCTTCGAGACGGGCGACCAGCCGTACCTCGTGGTGCTCGATGTCCTGCGACGTGTCGGGGAAGCCCGGCTTCGACGCGCCGAGTTGCTCGCGGAACAGAGACGGGCCCTCTGTGAGCTCGAGCGGGCGCTGGGCGCACGGCTGCAGAGCGCGACCGACGTGGCGTCACGCGTCGGCGCTGAACAAGGTGACCGATGACTCGATTCGTCCCGTCCTTCCTGCTCATCCTCGCGGCCTGTGGGGCGAAGGCACCCTCGGCCCGCGCTCCAGCCGCAGAGGTCTCGCACCCCGTCACGGAGGGCGACTTGCCGACGGTGCGCCTCTCCCCTGAAGCCATCTCACGGCTCCAGCTCCAGACGAGCCACGTGCGCTCAGCCCCCCTCCCCCGGACACGCCTGGTGGGAGGCGAAGTCGTCGTTCCGCCCGGTCGCACCGTCGTCGTGACGGCACCGGTGGCGGGCGAGGTGCATTTCGTCACCAGCGAGCCGTTGCTCCCGGGCGCGGCCGTGCAGCGAGGCGCGGGCCTCCTCCGGCTCACGGCCATCGCGCCCACCGACCGCGACACCCGCGCGCGCGTCGCGCGAGAGGTCGCCGCGGCCGAAGCCAACCTCGCGGCGCTCGAGCTGCGCGTGAGCCGCAACCAGGCGCTCATCGACGAGGGCGCTGGGAGCGCCCGAGCCCTGGAAGAAGCCGTCGCGGCGAGAGCCGTGGCGCAGGCTGACGCAGATGCAGCCAGGGCGCGCGCCACGACGCTCTCGCGCGACCCGCTCCTGTCTGACGTGGCGATGCTGGTGCGAGCCCCGGTGCAGGGCGTCATCCGGCTGCTCGCCGTCGCTGAAGGACAGGCCGTCGCCGCAGGCGCACCGCTCTTCGAGTTGGTCGGCGTGGACGCCCTCCAGGTGAGAGTGCCCGTGTACTCCGGCGACCTCGCGCGCCTCGACACCACTGCCGCTCCGCGCGTGCGGCGGAATGGCGGGGCGCGCGCGGAGGAGGCGCGCTTCGTCCCCGGGCCCCCGACTGCCGAGCCGGACCGGAGCACCGTCGACCGCTATCTCTCGCTGCCGGCCAGTGCGGGCTTCGCTCCTGGAGAGCGCATCCTGGTGGAGCTGCCTCTTCTCGACATCGCGTCGGCGCTCGTTGTGCCCGCGTCTGCGGTGGTGCTCGACGCGTGGGGAGGCGCGTGGGTCTATCGTTGCGAAGACGGCCGTTACGCCCGCGCGCGCGTGGATCCCGCGCGTCGGGCAGGCGATGACATGGTGTTGGCGCGCGGGCCCGCGGTCGGCTCCTGCATCGTCTCTGTCGGCGCCGTCGAGCTGTTCGGCACCGAGTTTCCTCCGGGGCACTGATGCGCACGCTCGTCGCATGGTGTCTTCAGCAGCGGTGGGTCGTGGTCGGCCTCGCCATTCTCTTCATCGCCCTGGCGGGGCGCAGCCTGACGGGCGCGCGTTTCGATGCCTTCCCGGAGTTCGCCCCGCCGCGCGTCGAAGTTCAGACTGAGGCGCCCGGGCTCTCGAGTGAGGAGGTCGAAGCGCTCGTCACGACGCCGCTCGAGGCGGCACTCGCGGGAACGCCTGGCGTCACGGCCATTCGCAGCAAGTCGGTGCTGGGGCTGTCTTCGATTCTGCTTCTGTTCCCCGCCGGCGCCGACCTCCTGCAGGCGCGAGCGCTGGTTCAGGAGCGCGTCACCCGGGCCGCGCCAGGCCTTCCGACGGCTGCCCGCGCGCCGGTGTTGCTCTCGCCGCTGTCCTCGACGAGCCGCATCCTGAAGATTGGGATGTGGTCGGCAACGCTGTCACAGACCGAGCTGTCGGACCTCGCGCGGTGGAGAGTGCGCCCGGCGTTGATGTCCGTCCCCGGCGTGGCCAACGTCGCCGTCTGGGGGGAGCGCCGGCGACGCATCGAGGTGCAGGCCGACCCCGACAGGCTCGTCGCCAATGGAGTCGACTTGAGTCGCCTCGTCACCGCAGCCCGAGACGCGGTGACGCCGCGCGCGGGCGGGCTGGTCGACCTGCCGACGACGCGCCTGCCTGTCGTGCAGAGCGCGATGGTGCGCGACGCAGAGGAGTTGGCTCGAGTGCCGCTGGCGACGCTCGGCCGTGGGACGGTGACCATCGGCGACGTCGCAGACGTGCGCGAGGCCGCGGCCGTGCCCATCGGCGATGCGCTGGTGACGACCGGCACCGGTCTGCTCCTCATCGTCGAGAAGCAACCCGGCTCGAGCACGCTCGACGTCACGGCCGGCATCGACGCGGCGCTCACGCGGCTGCGCCCGGGTCTGACTGGCGTCGAGCTGGACGCCACTATCTTCCGGCCGGCGAGCTTCATTGAGCGCGCGCTGACGAACCTCGGCCATGCGATGGGCATCGGCTGCGCTTTCGTGGTCGCCGTGCTGTTCCTCTTCCTCTGGAACACCCGCACCGCCCTCATCAGCGTGCTCGCGATTCCGCTGTCGCTGCTGTCGGCCGCGTTCGTCCTGACGCTGCTGGGAAGAACCATCGACACGATGGTCATCGCAGGGTTGGTCATTGCGCTCGGTGAGGTCGTCGACGATGCCATCATCGACGTCGAGAACATTCATCGCCGGCTCAGCGCGTTGCCGGAGCGTCCCAGCCTGAAGACCGCGATGCGCGTCGTGCTCGACGCTTCGCTGGAAGTGCGCAGCGCCATCGTCTTCGCGAGCCTCATCGTCCTGTTGGTGTTCGTCCCCATTCTCTTTCTCGATGGCGTGGCTGGTGAGTTCTTCCGGCCACTGGCCCTGTCGTACGGGCTCGCCATCCTCGCGAGCACCGTCACGGCGCTCACCATCACGCCGGTGCTCGCGCTGCTGCTCCTCCGGCGCGCGCGCGGCACCGAGCACCAGTCGCCTGTCGCGACGACGCTGGTGC
Organism: Myxococcus sp.; assembly: GCA_014879945.1. Taxonomy (GTDB): domain Bacteria; phylum Myxococcota; class Myxococcia; order Myxococcales; family Myxococcaceae; genus Xiheimicrobium. Next base: position 3,540 of record JACSRE010000231.1, on the reverse strand, counting down.
GGGCGTACGAGCCGTTGCTCCGGTGGACGATGTCTCGCCCACGACGCCTGCTCGCCGGTTCCCTTGGCCTACTCGGCCTGACGGCGCTGCTCGCGTCGACGCTCCGCGAAGAGTTCCTCCCGCACTTCGCAGAGAACGACTTCCTGATGCACTGGGTGGCGCGGCCAGGGACCTCGCTGGAGGCCGTGGCGCGAACGGCGAACCTCGCGCGCGCAGAGTTGCTCACCGTTCCCGGCGTCAGAAACTTCGGAGCCCACATCGGTCGTGCCGAGGTGGCCGACGAGGTGGTGGGCCCCAACTTCGCGGAACTGTGGATCAGTGTCGACCCGAGCGCAGACCTCGCGGTGACGTCACAGCGCGTGCGAGACATCGTGGACGGCTACCCGGGCGTCTTCCGTGACGTGCAGACGTACCTGCAGGAGCGCATGCGAGAGGTGCTGAGCGGAGGCGGCGGCGCCATCGTCGTCCGCTTGCGCGGCGAGAACCTCGAGGCACTTCGTGGCATCGCGGGACGACTCTCCCACGAGCTCGAGGCCGTCCCCGGCGTCTCGCACGCGCACCCCGAGGCCCAGGTGTTGGTCCCCCAACTCCAGGTTCGCGTCGACGCGGACCGCTGCGCAGCCTTCGGCATCGAGCCGGGCCTGGTGCGCGCGCGCATGGCGACCCTGCTCGCCGGCGAAACTGCGGGGCAGTTCGTGCGAGGCCTGCAACCCATCGACGTGGTCGTCTGGGGAAACGACGCGAGCCGCGCTGACGTCGCCGCCGTGCGCGACCTGGGCATCGCGGTCGACGGACGCACCCTTACGCGTCTCGGCGACGTCGCCGACGTGAGCGTCGTGCCCGTCTCGAACACCATCGCCCACGACGCGACGACCCGGAAGCTCGACGTCCTGGTGGACCTCGCGCCGGACGCAGACTTGTCGAGCGTGAGCGGCGCCGTCGCGGCCAGCGTGGCCGCCCTCCAACTGCCGTCGGGACACCACGCGGAGATTCTCGGCGAGGGTGCGGCGCGACGGGCGGCGCGGACCCGGCTCTTCAGCCTCGCGGCTCTGGCGCTGCTCGGGATCTTCTTCGTGCTCCTCGTCGACTTCCGTTCGGGCCGGCTCGCCCTCATGGTCTTCGGCGGCCTCCCCTTTGCGCTGGTAGGGGGCGTTGTCGCAGCGGCGGCCTCCGGCGTCGTCTCGCTGGGCACGTTGATTGGGCTCGTGGCCGTCATTGGCATCGCGGCGCGCAACGGCATCATGCTCGTCTCGCACTTTCGTCATCTCGAGCGTGAAGAGGGCCTCCCGTTCAGCGCAGAACTGGTGGTGCGCGGCGCGCGGGAGCGGCTGGCGCCCATCTTGATGACGGCGCTGGCGACGGGCCTCGCCCTGGTGCCGGTCGCCTTGGGGGGCCAACAGGCGGGGCACGAGATTGAGCACCCGATGGCCGTCGTCATTCTTGGGGGGCTGGTGAGTTCGACCGTTCTCACGTTGCTCGTGACGCCGGCGCTCTACGGGTGGCTCGGCGCGCAGCGTGAGCCCACAGAGGACTCGATGGATGAGTCGCAGCACCACACCGCGTCATCAAGGAGCCGTTCATGAAGACTGTACTCGTCGTCGTCGCTACTACCGCGTGCCTCTGGAGCCTGGCTGGCCGCGCCGCAGACAAACTTGCGAACAGCGAGGTGCCAGACGCCGTACGCGCTGCCGTGAGCAAGGCCTACCCCGACGCGGCGAGCTGCGTGTTCGAGCGCGAGCGGCGCGGCGCTGCTGTGCAGTACGAGGCCGAGTTCGAGATCAAGGAGGGAGACAAGACGAGGCGACTCAGCGTCGAAGTTTCGTCACAGGGTGTCATCCTCGCCGAGGAAGAGCAGCTCCGCTTCGAGGAACTTCCGGCGCCTGTCAAAGAGGCGCACCGGTCGTCCCGCTTCAGCAAAGCCACGGTGATGGGGGTCGAGCGCCTCACCAGGGACGGCAAGACGAGCTACGAAGTTCAGGTTCGAACGGCCAGGGGACTGCGCGAAATCGTCTATGACGAGCGCGGTGCAGTGCCCGACGCCGGGAATGGCCCCGCGCGCTAACGGGCACACGAGGAAAGCCGATGCGGGTGCTGGTCGTTGACGATGAGGCCGAAGTGCGGAGCGTCGTCGCGCGGGCGCTGCGGGCTGATGGTCACGCCGTCACCACCGCAGAGGACCTCCAGGCTGCGCGGCAGCGCGTCTCCGAGGGCATCGACCTGCTGGTGCTCGACCTCCGCCTCGCCGACGGTTTTGGTCTCGAGCTCTGCCGGGAACTTCGCGCGGAGGGGGCTTCGATTCCCATCCTGTTGCTCACCGCGCTCTCGCAGGTCGCCCTCCGGGTCGAAGGGCTCGACGCGGGGGCCGATGACTTTCTCGCAAAGCCGTTCGCGGTCGCAGAGCTCCGGGCCCGGGTCCGCGCCCTTGGCCGACGAGGTGCGTTGCCACGCGGACTCACGTACGAGCGAGATGACGTGCGGCTCGACTTCGCAGGTCGCCACGCGACCCGCGCTGGACAACCCATCGCCATCACCTCGAGGGAGTGGTCGATTCTCGAGGTCCTCGTTCGACGCTCGGGTCGCGTGGTCTCTCGCTCCGACCTGCTCGAGAGCGTCTGGGGAGAGGCAAGCGAGACGGCCGCGAGCAGCCTCGAGGTGCTCGTCGGCAGGCTTCGCCGAAAGTTGGGCGCGGAGCTGATTCGAACCCTTCGAGGTGAGGGGTATGCGCTCGCGGAAGAAGGCCGACATGGCCGCTAGCATCGTACAGCGAGTCGCCTTCGGGGCTGCACTTGCCGCTTCGGCAGCGGCGCTGCTGGTCGCCCTGACGACAACCATCGTGGCGAGTCTCGTCCTTCAGCGCGCCGAAGACCGTCGGCTGGAAGAGGCGGCGGTCACTTTCGCCGAGGAGCTTGCGAAGGAGGGCGACGACCTCGAAGCCGTCCGCCGCGTCCAACACGACGAAGCGGAGGAGTTGGGGCACACGGGAATGCTCCTTGCCGTCTACGACCAGGACGGCGCCTTCGTCGCGGGCGAGCGCCTTGCCGAGCTGCCGGCTTCACCTGGCTGCGCCACCCTCGGCGCGAGGGACCTGCGTGTGTGTCGTGCGTCGTCCTCGAGCGGGCACTTTGCTGTCGTCGGAGGCGCGCATTCGCAGCCGATGCCACTGCTCGCTGGCTCCGCCTTCCTCGCTGCCCTGTTGGCCGCCGGGCTCGCCTTGGCCGCCAGCCGGCCGGTCTCCCGACGCCTCGTGGCCCCGTTGACGAGGCTTCGGGAGCGCATCGCGCAGCTCGACGTGGACGCGCTGACGCAGGCAAGTCTCGGTGACGAGGAGCACATCGCCGAGGTGGATGCGCTGCGCACGACCATCGTGCAGCTCATCGTGCGCGTCGAGCGCGCGCTCGCGCAGGCGCAGCGCTTCGCCGCCAACGCCGCTCATGAGCTCCGCACACCACTGACGACGATTCAGGCCGAACTCGAGCTGCTGGTGGAGGGGGTCGGCGACTCGGCCGCCCGCGAGGGCGTCCTCGTCGCGCAACGCAAGGT
>JACSRE010000019.1 GCA_014879945.1 Myxococcus sp. | reverse complement strand
CTCGAGGGCGCCCTCGAGCACGTACGAGATGATCTCCATGTCCCGGTGCGGGTGGGTGCCGAAGCCGCCGCCCGGCGCGACCGTGTCTTCGTTGATGACGCGCAGCGCGCGGAAGCCCAGGTAGCGCTCGTCGGAGTACCCGGCGAACGAGAAGGTGTGCTTCGTGTCGAGCCAGCCATGGTTGGCCCCGCCTCGCGCCGCCGCTCGTCGAATCGTCTTCATGACGTGACAGATAAACCGCTGTGCGCGCGCCGCACGACCCTCCAGGGGGACGATGTGTTCAGGCGGTGACGCGCCTTGGCGGTGGAGTAGGGTGCGCGCTTCATCGGCGGGGGGAGGACCGACGTGACCATCGCGCTGTACCCTTCGATGAGCGACGCCGCGCACCTGCGGGTGTGGGTGGGCGTCACCGGGCAGACCTCGACGCCGTCGCTGACGTGGAGCCTCTCGCCGCTCGGCGGGGCCTCGTCGTCGGCGCCGCCGCTCGCCATTCGTCCGCTCGCCCCGGTGCGCGGCGCCATCCCTCCCGCCCGCGGCTCGGCGCGCACCTTCAGCGGCGTCTTCGAGTTCCCCGTCGCGCCAGCGGCTGGTCATGACCGCGCGGCGTTTCGGGTGTCGGTCAGCGCAGGCAACGAGACGGCCACCGTCGTCACCCGCGCGCTGCCCTCCGACTTCGCGCCCGGGCCCACCGGCGACTTCACGCTGCTGCTGGCGAGCTGCTACTGCCGCGACGAAGACGACGGCGCGCTGGGAAGGGCCGCGCGCTTCGTGGCCCAGAAGTTCCGCCCCGACGCGACGCTGCTGATGGGCGATCAGGTGTACCTCGACATCCCCACGCTCCAGAACTTCCCCGAGAAGAACCCCGAGCTGCTCGACCTGCTCGAGGCGAACTACACGAAGAACTGGCTGCCCGACGGCCGCCGCGAGTTCTCGTTCGCCGATCTGCTCCAGGTGGCGCCCACGCTCTGCGTGCCTGACGACCACGAGTACTGGAACAACGCGCCGCACCCCTCGCCGTTCATCCAGAACTCGTGGACCAACGCGGGCCGCCTCTTGTGGAGGCGCAACGCCGAGGCGCTCTTCGAGGGCTTTCAGAACGTCAGCGCCACCGCCGGGCTGCCGCACGCCACGGTGGACGTCGGCCCGCTCTCGCTCTTCGCCGCCAACGGCCGCACCTTCCGACAGGAGGACCGCTCGAGGAGCTTCCTGCCCGCCACGCTGACCGCGCTCGCCGCCTGGACCAACGCGGTGAAGGCGCAGGGCCGGCTGCCGGCCTTCCTCACCGGCCAGTCGATGCTCGACCTGCCCAGCTCGAAGCTCTCGGGCGCCGCCGCCGACTACATGCAGTCGAACTACGGCGACTACCCCGCGGTGATGGGCCAGCTCGACGCGCTCGCGAAGGCGGCCGCCGACGTGTTGCTCCTCACCGGCGACGTGCACTGGGGCCGCGTCGCCGAGCTGACGCCCACCGGCTCACTGGGCAGCCTCACCCGCCTCTTCGAGGTCATCACCTCGCCGGCCACGCTGGTGACGACGGTGGGCGCCGACTCGTGGGCGCGCACGAAGAACTGGCTCGCCGGCAACAAGGACCCGTGGCCCCGTCACAGCGAGACGCCCGAGGTGCCCTCGCTGCTGCGCCTGCCCGGCGGCAGCTACGCCGCGCGCACGCTCTTCCCGCACAAGGGCGACCAGCTCTGCGTCTTGCGCTTCACCCGCGCCCCCAACGGGCTCGACGTCACCGCCCACTACGTCGACGTGGCCTCACGCCGCGTCGCCCAGGCCCCCACCTTTCGAATGCGAAGGAGAGCACCATGACGATGCAGGCCTCGACGGCGAAGAAGCCGAACCCGAAGGTGACGAAGGCGCCGCGCAAGCCGAGCGAAGACAACCTCAGGTGGTTCGAGCGCCACTGGGGGCCCGACGACGGGCGCACCCGGCTGCTCCTCGTCGGCGGCACCGGCCCCATCGACTTCCGCCTGCGCGCCGCCCAGGCCCAGGCCCGCCACGACTTCACGCCCAGCCACTGGAGCCACGTCGCGCTCGCCGGCCCGAGCGCGCGCGTCAACCGCAGCCGGAAGGTGATCGAGATCTCCCTCGCGCCGCCGGGCGGCTTCGGCCACCCGCCCGAGACGAACGCGCTCCAGAGCGGAAAGCTCGGCCGCTACTCGAACGCCGGGCACTTCCCCAACGTGGCCTTGTTCTCGTTGTCGGTGCCGTGGGCCGACGTCGAGGCCTACGTGCCGCGGCTGCAGAAGCAGCGCTCGGCGCTCGACCTGGTGGAGCTCACCTTGACGTGGCTGGCGCACGCCTGGGGCGTGGGCCCCGCGAGCAACCCGCTGCAGCAGGAGCAGGGCATTCCCGCCGCCGTCGCCGCCGAGGCGCTGCTCAACGCGTGCGGGTTCGACCTCTCACCGGGCCTCACCAGCCGCGGCTCGAGCCCCGAGGCCATCTGGCAGGGCGCGCGCTGGTGGCACCACTACCCGGGCCGCGAGACGACGCGCGAGGTGACGGGCGCCTTCTGCGTCGGCCACGTGCTGGGCCAGGGCCCCAAGGGCTCCTGAGGCTCACATCGCCATGAAGGCGCCGCCCATCAGCGTCATGCCGCCGTCGCACGAGTAGACGGAGCCGGTGACGTAGCTGGCCGCCTCGGAGGCGAGGAAGAGGGCCACGTTGGCGATGTCGTCCCTGGTGCCGAAGCGCTGGAGCGGCACGCGCTGCTCCACCTTCGCCTTCGTCTCGGCGTCTCCGGCCAGGCGGCTCATGCCTTCGGTCTCGTCGATGGGCCCGGGCGAGATGGAGTTGACCCGCACGCCCGCGCCGCCCCACTCCATGGCCAGGGTGCGCGTCAGCATGTCGACGCCGGCCTTGGCCGCGCAGACGTGCGCCTGCATGGGGTAGGGCACCGAGGCCTGGGGCGCCGAGATGTTGATGACGCTCGCGCCCGGCGTGCGGAGCTTCTCGAACGCCGCGCGGCACGCGTTGAAGGTGCCCAGCACGTCGATGTCGAGCACCGCCTTGAAGCCGTTCGACGACATCGCCATCGCCGGCGCGGGGAAGTTGCCGGCCGCGCCGCACACCAGCACGTCGAGCGGGCCGAAGGCCGCCACCGCCTGGGTCAGCGCGCCGTCGACCGCTGCGTAGTCGCGCACGTCGGCCGAGTAGCCCTTCGCCGTGGTGCCCTGGCTCGCCAACAGCGCCAGCGCCGCGTCGAGCTTCTCCTGCTTGCGCGCGAGGATCGAGACCTTCGCGCCCGCCTTCCCGAAGGCCTCGGCGATGCGCAGGTTGATGCCGCTGGAGCCGCCCGTCACGAAGACGTGCCGGCCGGTGAAGAGTCCATCGCGGAAGATGCCTGACATGGGTGCTCCAGGAGGAGGTGGGTGGAAACGACGACGCCCGCCGGGCGCGCCTGGTGAGGGCGTGCCGACGGGCGGCCTCTACCGGGGCTCGCGCGCGCGGGCTACTTCTTCGGCGGCCGGGCGCCCTGCAGGAACAGCTGCATGGTGCTCTTGAGCGTCGCGTCGAGCGAGGTCTGCGGCGCGTTCGCCCAGGCCATCAACGCCACGAAGCAGTTCGAGAGGAAGAAGTCGGACAGCACCTCGGGGGTCAGCACCGTCGAGAGCTCGTTGCGGGCCGCCAGCTCCTTGAAGCGCTGGGCCATGAGGTGGCGCACCGGGCCGCCGGCGTCGCGGTCGGCGAGCACCGCGGTGTGGCGAATCGAGACGATCATCGCGTCCACCAGCAGCGTCGGCTCCTTCGACCACACCGCCGCCATCTCATCGATGCAGGTGGTCAGGAGCGCCTCGAGCGACGCCGTCGCCGGCAGCTCGGTCAGCGCCCTGGCCTGGGGCACCTCACCCTCGGCGAGGAAGTCGAGCAGCACGTGCTCCTTCGTCGGGAAGTGGAAATAGAAGGCGGCGCGGCTCACCTCGGCCTTCTGCGCGATGTCGTCGATGCGGCAGCCCTGCACCCCATCGCGGCGGAACACCTCGAGCGCGGCCAGGTACAGGCGGCGGCGGGTCTCTTCCCTCTGGCGGTCTCTCATGAAAAGCACCCTACACAACCCATGTGCACCTTGATCGTCTCCTTTCGGGAACATGATCAGCTCCCGTTCTTCGTGGCCGCGAATCGTGACGAAGCGCTGACACGCCCGGCGCGCGGCCCCTTTAGATGGGAGGGTTTGCCCTTCGTGGCCCCTCGCGACGAGCAGGCCGGCGGCACCTGGCTGGGCGTCACCACCGGCGGCATGTTCGTCGGCGTCACCAACCGCTTCATGGCCCCGAAGCACCCCGAGCGTGAGTCCCGCGGCGTGCTGGTCGTCGAGGCGCTCCGGGCGCCTGATGCCCGCGCCCTGCACGCGCAGCTGGCGACGCTCTCGCCGACGCGCTTCAACGCGTTTCACCTGCTGTACGTCGACGCCACGCATGCCTTCGTGACGTGGAGCGACGGCGACGTGGTGCGCCAGCAGGTGCTCGCGCCCGGGCTGCACGTCGTCACCGAGCGGAGCCTCGGCGGCGACGATCGCGCGCGCACCACCCTCATCGACGAGCGCTGGCGCGAGGTGAGCCCCCACGGCGCGGCGCCGACGCCCGAGGCGCTCCAGCGGCTGCTCGGCGCCACCCGGCCCGACGACCCGCTCGGAGGCGTGTGCGTCGAGGCGCCCGAGTGGAACTACGGCACCCGCTCGTCGTTCGTCTTCTTTCGAGCGCCGCAGCTGCGGGCCTCGCGGTTCTTCTGGGCCGAGGGCCGCCCCGACCGCACGCCCTTCGTCGAGCGCCGAGACCTGGTCGCCGCCCTCGCCGAGGCCGGTTAGCGGAACTCGAAGCCGACGTGCAGCGTCGGCACCACCGCGAACGCCTCGGTGAAGTTGAGCGCCACGCTGGCGCCGGTGGAGCTGGCCCCCACCGTGCCCTCGGTGACGTTGGTGGCGTAGAGCATGCTGAGGTCGAGCGCGATGGTGGCCTGGGTGCGCCGCCCGGTCTGCTTGTTGGGCTGCCCGAGGGCGAAGCCGATCTTGAAGTCGGCGCCGGGGTGCGCGCCCTGCGAGACGATGGCCTGCACCGAGCCGCCGCTGGAGTTGGCCGCGACGCGGGTGCGCCCCCACGCGCCGAACCCGACCTGGGGACCCGCCGCGATGAAGAAGGAGTCGCCCAGGCCCAGCTCGGCGTTCGCGCCCACCAGCCACATGCCGGCGCCCGAGGCCGACACCGACGCGCCCATGCTGTTGGCCGAGATGCCGAAGCCGACGCTCGCCGAGTAGCCCACCCGCAGGTACGCGGCGAACATCGGCATCACCTGCACGCCGAGGTGCAGGTCGAAGAGGTGGAAGCTGATCATCGGGCCGGGCACCCAGACGCCCAGGCCCGCGCTGCCGCCGACGCGAACGCCCACCTGGTACGGCTTCGCGGCGGGCGCGACGGGGGCCGCAGGGGCCGCGGCGGCCAGGGGCGCGTCAGCCGGCGGCGGCGGCGGGAGCGGCGGCGGCGACGACTGGGCCGCCGAGAGCGAGGCGGTGAACAGGCCAACGAGCAGTGCGGCCTTCGACGTCGTCATGGGGGCTCCCGGTGAAGTGCGCGCCCGTGGCGAGCGGCGTCGTCAGCGTATCTCCTTGGTGGCCCGTAGCGACGAAAGCGATCCACCCTCAGGCGGTGACGCCGGCCGGCATCAGGGCGGCGAAGAAGTCGTTGCCCTTGTCATCGACCACGATGAAGGCGGGGAAGTCGACGACCTCGATGCGCCACACCGCCTCCATGCCGAGCTCGGCGTACTCCAGCACCTCGACCTTCTTGATGCAGTCCTGCGCCAGGCGCGCGGCCGGCCCGCCGATGCTGCCGAGGTAGAACCCGCCGTGCTTCTTGCACGCGTCGGTGACGGCCTTCGAGCGGTTGCCCTTGGCCAGCATCACCAGGCTGGCGCCGTGCGCCTGGAAGAGGTCGACGTAGCTGTCCATGCGGCCGGCCGTGGTGGGCCCGAAGCTGCCCGAGGCCATGCCCACCGGCGTCTTGGCGGGGCCGGCGTAATAGACGCAGTGGTCCTTGAAGTACTGGGGCAGCCCGTCGCCGGCGTCGAGGCGCTCCTTCAGCTTCGCGTGCGCGATGTCGCGCGCCACCACCATCGGGCCGCTCAACGAGAGCCGGGTCTTGATGGGGTGCTTCGACAGCTGCACGCGCAGCTCGCTCATCGGGCGCGTCAGGTCCACCTTCACCACCTCGCCGCCGAGCTGCCGCTCGTCGATCGCGGGCAGGTAGTGGGCCGGGTCTCTCTCGAGCGCCTCGAGGAAGACGCCGTCCTTCGTGATCTTCCCCAAGGCCTGGCGGTCGGCCGAGCAGCTCACCGCGATGGCCACCGGGCAGCTGGCGCCGTGGCGAGGCAGCCGGATGACGCGCACGTCGTGGCAGAAGTACTTGCCGCCGAACTGGGCGCCGATGCCGAGGCGCTGGGTGAGCTGGTGCACCTCGTGCTCGAGCTCCACGTCGCGGAACCCGTGGCCTGCGAGGCTGCCCTTCGTGGGCAGGGCGTCGAGGTACCGCGCGCTGGCCAGCTTGGCGGTCTTGAGGGCGTACTCGGCGCTGGTGCCGCCGACGACGACGGCGAGGTGGTAGGGCGGGCAGGCCGCGGTGCCCAGCGTGCGCAGCTTCGCGTCGAGCCAGCTCATCAGGCTGGCCTTGTTGAGCAGGGCCTTGGTCTCTTGAAACAGGTAGCTCTTGTTCGCCGAGCCGCCGCCCTTGGCCATGAAGAGGAAGTGGTACTCGTCGTCGTCGGTCGCGGCGAGCTCGATCTCGGCCGGCAGGTTGGTGCCGGTGTTCTTCTCTTCGAACATCGAGAGGGGCGCGAGCTGCGAGTAGCGCAGGTTGGTGCCCGTGTACGTCTTGAAGACGCCCCTGGCCAGCGCCGCCTCGTCACCGCCGCCGGTCATCACGTACTGGCCCTTCTTGCCCTTGATGATGGCGGTGCCGGTGTCCTGGCACATGGGCAGCACGCCGCCCGATGCGATGACGGCGTTCTTGAGCAGGTCGAGGGCCACGAACTTGTCGTTGCTGGTGGCCTCGGGGTCTTCGAGGATTCTCTGGAGCTGCGCGAGGTGGCCGGGCCGCAGCAGGTGCGCGATGTCGCGCATGGCCTCTTGCGCCAGGAGCGTCAGCGCCTCGGGCGCCACCTTCAAGAACGTCTTGCCGTCGGCGGTGAAGGTCGAGACGTGCTCCTTCGTGAGCAGCCGCCAGGGGGTCTGGTCGTGGTGGTCCAGGGGGAGCATCGGCGTGTAGGCGAAGTCGGTGGGCATGGGGGCTCCGGTGAAGGCGACGAGCGCGGCGTAGCGACTTCGGCCGGGCCGGTCGAGCCTTCTGAAGCGCCGCGGCATTCGACACTGACCACGGGGGGCACTATGCCCGTGGTTCCGTGGACGCTCCCGCCGCCCTGCCTTCTGCGAACAAAGGCCGCCTGCTGGTCGTCGACGACCAGCGCAACATGCGCGCCACCACCGCGCTGCTCCTGCGCGCCGAGGGCTTCGTCGTCGACGAGGCGGGCGGCGGTGAAGAGGCCCTCGCGCTGCTCTCGTCGCGCACCTACGACCTGCTGCTGACCGACCTCAAGATGGAGCCGATGGACGGCCTGGCGCTGCTCAAGCGCGCGCTCGACGCGGTGAGCGGCCTGCAGGTCATCGTGATGACCGCCTACGGGAGCATCGAGACGGCCGTCGAGGCGATCCGCTCGGGCGCGTACGACTACATCACCAAGCCCTTCAAGGACGGTGAGATCGTCTACCGCGTGCAGAAGGCGCTCGAGCGCGCGCGGCTGATCAGCACCGTCGAGACCTTCGCCGGTGAGTTCAAGGAGCGGCACGGGCTCACCGCGCTGGTCGGCAAGAGCGCCGCGATGCGCGAGCTGACCACCCGCATCTCGCGCGTGGCCGGCAGCGACGCCACGGTGTTGATCGAAGGAGAGTCGGGCACCGGCAAGGAGCTGGTCGCGCGCGCCATTCACGCCCTGTCGGCGCGCAGCAAGGCGCCCTTCGTGCCGGTCAACTGCGCCGCCATCACCGAGACCCTGCTCGAGAGCGAGCTCTTCGGCCACGCCCGGGGCGCTTTCACCGGCGCGGTCAAGGCGCGCCGCGGGCTCTTCGAAGAGGCCACCGGCGGCACGCTCTTCATCGACGAGGTGACCGAGACCAGCGGCGCCTTCCAGTCGAAGCTCCTGCGCGCGCTCCAGGAGCACGAGATTCGCCGCGTCGGTGAGAACGCCAGCATCAACGTGGACGTGCGCGTGGTGGCGGCCTCGAACCGCGACATCGAGCTCGACGTGGCCGAGAAGCGCTTTCGGCAAGACCTCTTCTACCGGCTCGCGGTGGTGACGCTGAAGGTGCCGCCGCTGCGGGAGCGCCTGGAAGAGGTGCCGCTGCTGGCCGCCCACTTCCTCGAGCGGGCCAACGCGCGCAGCCGCCGGCCGCACCGGCTGACCCAGGCGGCCCTCGACCACCTCGGGGGCTACGCCTTCCCGGGCAACGTCCGCGAGCTCGAGAACCTGGTGGAGCAGGCCGCCGCCCTGGCGGAAGGCGAAGAGCTGCTGCCCGAGGACTTTCCGCTCAAGCGGCCGCGCACCGACCCGTCGCCGGTGCCCTTCAGCCCCGCCGGCGTCGTCACCCTCGCTGACGCCGTCACCGAGGCCGAGCGCAAGGCGATTCAGGTCGCGCTGGAGCGGCTGCCTGATCTCGGTCGTGTCGCCGAGGTGCTCGGCGTCTCGACCACCACCTTGTGGCGCAAGATGAAGCGGTTGGGCCTCAAGACCTCGCAGGAGCTCCCGCCCGAGGCGCCCCGTTCGAACTTGAATGATGGTTCAACATCATGATTTCAATGACGTTTTTCAATAATGAAAGAGCGATCTTGCAGCACTGCAACCCTCCGCTCCGACGCGTCTTGGTAACGCGCTGATTTCAGGTCGTTTTGTCCTTGGCACGACGCTAGCTAACCCTCCCTGCAGCTCGACGAATTCGAGGTTGAAGGAGGTTCCCCCCCACCACTTCAGCAGCCTCGTCGGGCTGGCAGTATGAGAAGACCCGCGGCTCGGTACCTCACGGTACCGGGCCGCCTTCTTTTGTGCCGTCGGCTGCGCGCCCGAGCGATGCTCGCGGCCGTGTCGCTCTGGTCGAAGAACCTGATCAGCGGGTGGAGCCGGCTGAGGAAGCAAGAGGTGTTCTTCCGCCAGTTCCACGCCCTGGTGCGGGCCGGCATTCCGCTGCCCACCGCCTTCGTGCAGCTGCGCGCGTTCGCGCCCGACGAGGCGTTCTCGGCGGGCCTGTCGGTGGTCGCCCGGCAGGTCGCGGCGGGCCGCTCGCTGGGCGACGCGCTCACCTCGCAGCCGGGTCTGTTCGAGGCTGATCAGCTCGAGCTGCTCGGCGCGGCCGAGGCCGCCGGCTCCCTCGAGCCGGTGCTGGCCGCCCTGGCCCGTCACCTCGAGGCGGTGCGCCGCCTGCGGTGGACGGCGTTCCTCTCGTCCCTCTGGCCGGCCTACCTGTTGGGCGTGCTCGTCTTCCTCGGGCCGCTGGTGCGCGTAGGCGGCAGCGGGGTGCGCTCCTTCAGCGGCGTGGGCGCGGCCTACCTCGCGGGGCTGCTGCCGGGGCTCCTCACGGTCGCCGCCCTGCTGCTGGCGCTGGTGGTGTCGCCGGTCGTCATCGCCGCGCTGAAGGCGGAGCTGGCGGTCGACCGGTTCGTGCTGCGGCTGCCGGGCGTGGGGGCGGCGCTGCGGTCGCTGGCCGCCTCGAGGGCGCTGTTGACGCTGGGCCTGAGCCTCTCGGCCGGCCTCGAGGTGGCCCGGGCGGTGCGGGTGGCCGTGGTGTCGACCGCGCGGCCCTCGCTCGCGGCGCACGCCGAGGCCGCCGTCGACGTCATTCGTCGGGGCGGCACGCTCTTCGAGGCCCTCAGCAGCGTCGGCCTGTTCGACCGGCAGACGCTGGGGCAGCTGGGCATCGCCGAGCAGACCGGCACCCTCGGCGAGACGCTCGAGCGCCTGGCGCCCGAGGTGCACGAGCAGACGCTTCGGGCGGTGCGGCTGCTGGTGCTGGTGGTGGTGGGCGTGGTGGGCGCGGTGGCCCTCGCCGCGCTGCTCGCCTCGCTCCTGGGCGCGCTCTTCGGGCCCATCAAGGCCTACTACGACCTGGCGGGCAACGGGCTGCCGCCCTGATCAGACGAGCAACCCGAGCACCGACTCCAGCCACTCCTGCAGCTGGCGGTTCGACGGCAGGTGGTTGCGATCGAGGGCCCACGCGAAGAGCGGCCCCGCGAACTCGCCGGCGCTGCGGTAGCGCTGGCGCAGGTCGGGCGTCAGCGCCTTCTGCAGCACCACCGCGAGCGGCTTGTCCACGTAGTCGGGGATGTTCAGCTTCGCGGCGCGGATGAGCTGCATGATCTCCTGCTCGCTGGCGCCCTCTTTCTGGAACGGGTGATAGCCGACGACGAGCTCGTGCATCATCACGCCGACCGCCCACAGGTCGCTCGCGGGCCCCAGCGGCTCACCGCGAATCTGCTCTGGCGAGAGGTACGACAGCTTGCCCGCCGCGATGCCCTCGCCCGGCCCGATGTCGATGTGGCCCGAGCTGGCGACGCCGAAGTCGCCCAGCTTCACCTCGCCGGCGCCCGAGAAGAAGACGTTGGCGGGGTTCACGTCGGAGTGCACCAGGCTCAGCGGCGTGCCGGTCCTCGTGGTGGCGGTGTGGAAGTAGGCCAGCGCGCGCAGCACCTCGATGCACAGGTGCACCCCCATGCCGAGGGGGAAGCCCTTCATCTGGCGGCGGTGCGCCTCCATCACCTCGCGCAGATCGCCGCCGATGAGGAACTCCATGGCGATGAAGGGGCGGCCGAACGCCGCGCCCACCTCGAGCATGCGCACCAGGTTCGGGTGCGAGAGCAGGCCCATCAGGTCGGCCTCGTCGGCGAACTTGTCTTCGGGCACGCCCTTGCGCATCAGCTTGAGGGCGACGTTCAGCTGATCGCCCTGCTCGTCGACGGCCTCGGCCAGAAACACCTCGGCCATGCCCCCCTGCCCGAGCCGAGAACGAATGATGTAGCGGCCGAAGCGCCGGCTGGGCACCTCGACGGCCTGAACGGGCGAGCCAGCCATGCGGCGAGGGGAGTGTAGCCACGGGCGCACATGCCTTTCACGGCTTTCCGCGCGCGTTTTGGGCGGCGAACGCGACGGCGCCTGCGGTTACACTGAAGGCCCCCGGCTCAATCGCCGCCCAAGGCTGCCTGCGTGACGTGTCTTTCCTGCGGAGCTCCGCTCACACCCGATGCGACGACGTGCCCTGCGTGTGGAACGCCGGTGGCGCCGCCTGCCGTCGAGGCCGAGGTGAAGCTGCACGTCTCGGGGCCCAGCACCGCGGTGTCGCAGCGCAACTCGGTGCGCAACCTCCCGGCCGCCGAAGACACCCGCGCGCTGTTGCCCATCAAGGGCGCCGAGCGCCTGGCCGGCCGCTACCAGCTCCGCCAGAAGATCGGCGAGGGCGGCATGGGCACCGTCTACGTCGCCCACGACTCGGAGCTCGACCGCGAGGTGGCGGTCAAGATGCTGGCCTCGGCGCTGGTGAACGACCCCGAGGTGGTGGAGCGCTTCGAGCGCGAGGCCAAGCTCACCGCCGGCCTCGACCACCCCAACATCGTGCCCATCTACGACGTCGGGCGGCACGAGACGCGCCCCTTCATCGTGATGAAGCTGCTGCAGGGCGACACCCTCGCCGGCGTGCTGCGCAACAAGGGCGGCTTCACCAGCGACGAGACCCTCAAGCTGATGAAGCAGCTGGCCGCGGGCCTCGACTACATTCACCAGCGCGGCTTCATTCACCGCGACATCAAGGCGGGGAACATCTTCCTCTCGGCCGATGGCCACGCCACCATCCTCGACTTCGGCATTCTGCGCAGCCGCAAGGCCAACGCGAGCCTCACCCGCACCGGCATGGTGATGGGCACCCCGCACTACATGGCGCCTGAGCAGGCCATGGGCCTGAAGGACGTCGACCACCGCGTCGACCTCTACGCGCTGGCCGTGGTGCTCTTCGAGTGCCTCACCGGCACCCTGCCGTTCGAGGCCGACAGCGAGCTGCGCCTGATTCAGATGCAGGCGCACTCGCCGCCGCCCGAGATCCTCGACCGCGCACCGTGGATTCCGAAGGCCGTCGCCGAGGTGGTGCGCAAGGCGCTCTCGAAGCGCCCCGACGACCGCTACTACTCGGGCCTCGACCTGGTGAAGGCGCTCGAGAGCGCCTACCGCGACTCTGGCGGCCACGTGGCCGCGCCTCGCGCGCCGGGCGGGTCGGCGGTGTCGCAGGCCTCGTCGGGCCTGAAGGTGCTCGAGGGCCTCTCGCCCGGCACCAGCGCGCCGAGGCTGCAGCCGGTCGGCTCGTCACCCTCGCTGCCGGCCGTCGCGCAGCCACCCGCGCCGCTGAACACCGGGGCCCTCGCCGCCGCCGCGGTGCGGCCCAGCCGGCTGCCCCTGGTGGTGCTCTCGTTCGTCGCCCTCATCGCCGTGGGCGTCGCCCTCTGGCGGCCCTGGCAGCCCGACGCGACCGGGCCCTTCGACGCCGGCGCGCCGCTGGTGGTGGCCGTCGTCGACGCCGGCGCCGCAGACGAGGAGGACGCGGGCCTCACGGTGGTCGAGGCCGACCTCGACGCGGGCCTCGACGACGAGGCCGACGCAGGCGCCCTGGCCGAGGGCGCCGCCGACGGGGGCCGCGCGGTCGTCGCCAGCCGGCGCAAGGGCAAGCTCAACGTCATCACCATGCACGCGGGCGAGCCCTACTGGGCGCAGGTGAGCGTCGACGGGGTGCCGCGGGGCCGCACGCCGCTGCTGCTCGACCTTCCGGTGGGCCGCTACCAGCTGCGGGTCGAGCGCCCGGGCTTTCGCATCGAGGAGCGCCGGGTGCTGGTGGCCGCCGGCAAGGCGCAGGTGGTGAAGATCACCCTCGCGCCCTGAGGCGCGCGCGCTTTCCCGTGACTGCTCACCCGAAATGTGGCGCATTCCGGCGCGGCCATGTCGCTCGCCGTTCTCCTCCTCTCGTTGTCGCTCAGCGGAACGCCTCAGGCAGGCAAGGGCACCCGCTTCGAGCAGGGTCAGAAGCTCTACAACCAGGGCGACGTCGAGGGCGCGCTCAAGCAGCTCGACCTGGCCGCGCAGGAAGAGAGAGACGCCGCGGTGCTCGAGAAGGTGCACCTGCTGCGCGGCCAGTGCTTCTCGGCCCGGCAGGACTTCGTGCGCGCCGAAGACGCGTTCGCGCTGGCGCTCGACTCGAACCCCGACGCCTCGCTCGACCCCGCGCGGGTGGACCCGACGGTGGTGAAGCTCCTCGACGCGGTGCGCGCGCGCCTCACCACGCCGCTCTTCGTCAACTCCACCCCGCCGGGCGCGAGCCTGTTCCTCGACTCGAAGAACGCCGGGGTGGCGCCTCAGACGTTGCAGGCCCCCATCGGCAGGCACCGGCTCGAGGCGCGCTGGGGTGACGGGCCGATGACGCCCATCGACCTGGTCTTCAAGCCGAAGAAGGACGTGCGGGTCGAGTTCGTGCAGGGCGAGGCGCCGCCGCCGCAGTTCGTACCGGTGCAGCCCGAGCAGAAGCCCCTGCGCCCCTACGCCGACCTGCGCGGCCTCATCGACGTGCCCCCGGTGGTGGGCTCGGCGCCGACGGGCGGCATCGACCTCGGCGGAGGCTTCGAGTTCAGCTACTTCCGCGTCGGGCTCTACGCGCGGCTCTTCCCGTACTTCGGCGTGGTGCCCCGGGGCGCGTGGGTAGTGCCCGTCATCGCGAAGTTCAACGTCTTCCTCGAGGCGGCGCTGCCCCTGTTGTTCCGCAGCGGCGGCGTGGGCTTCGGCTTCAGCGGCGCCGCCGGTGGCGAGTTCCTGCCGATGCCGTGGCTGGGTCTGTTCGGGCAGATCGGCGGGCAGCACCTGCTCGTCAACACCAACCGCGCCGACAACACCACCTTCCACGCCGCCGGCGGCGTTCGGCTCCGAATTCCCTGAGCTCCCCGGGTTGGCGCTGTCGATTCAAAGAGGAACGCCCCATGCCCGAGACGTACGCGAAGAAGGTCGGCACCCGGACGAAGCCGCTGACGCTCCAGACGCCGCCCCAGTCGTCGGAGTTCACCATGCACGTCGAAGAGAAGGACGGCGCCGAGGTGCTGGTGTGCACCGTGGGCAAGACGGTGCTGCACTACCAGCTGCGCGTCATCGCCGACCTGCACGCGATGCTGAAGAAGCACGGCGACTGGATGGAGCTGGGCTCGGCCGACGAGCAGAAGCCCGCGAAGGACGGCACCGTCGAGGCCTGGGCCCGCTCGCCGAAGAACCCGGTGAAGGGCTGGTACGGGCTGAAGAAGGGCTACCGCGGGCGCGTGGGCATGTACCTGCCGCCGCTGCTCGAGCACCTGGGCCTGGCCGAGGTGACGCACCAGGCGCGCGGCAACCAGATGAGGGCGAAGTAGCGCTGGCCCCTACCGCTCGAGGCTGAGCTCCTGCAGCAGCTCGAGCTCGCTCGACGAGTCGAGGTCCTCGAGCAGCTCGAGGTGCTTGACCACCTCGAGGTCTTCGGCTGACAGCGCCGCCTTCGCGGCCTGCGGCGTCGGGGCCGGCGTGCCGGTGACGCCCCCGTCGAGCGCCAGCACCCACGACATCACCAGGAGCCGAATCATGGCCGCCGGCGCTCCCGGAGGCGCTCGCGCAGCTGCTGGCGTTGGTCGTCGCTCATCGAGCGCCAGCGCTGCAGGTTCTCGCGGAGCTGCTCGCGGCGCTCGGGGTTCTCGCGGATCAACGTGCGCAGGCGCTCGCGCATCTCTTTGCGCTGCTCGGGGTCGAGCTTGCGCACCTCCTTCATGCGCTCCTTCAGCTCGAGCCGCTCCTGGGGCGAGAGCTTCGAGAACGCCTGGTAGTTGTCGCGAATGCGCTCGCGCTCGGCGGGAGGCAGGGCCCTGAAGCGCTCCCAGTTGGCCTTCACCCGCTCGCGCTCCTCGGGGGGCATCGCCTTGAAGGCCTTGAGCCGCTCGCGCAGCTCCTGCTTCTTCGCCTCGGGGAGCGCGTTGAAGCGCGCCACCGCCTCGGGCGAGGGCTCCTCGGCGAAGGCCGTCGATGACGTCAGCACCAGCAGCGACACCGCGATGAGGGACTTCATGGCTTCTCCTCCAGCGCGTCGAGGCGCTCGATGACGTCGAGGTCGTCGAGCGAGGTGAGGCCCAGCAGGTCCAGGTCCTCCACCACCTCGAGGTGTTGAGCCAGCAGCACCTGCTCGTCCACCACCATGGTGGGCGGCACCTCGTCGCGGCCCGCGCTGAGCACCACCACCAGCAGCGCCGCCGCGGCCAGCGCCACCACCGGAACCAGCCTGGGCCACGCCAGCCACGACACCTTCGCCGGCGCGTCGTCGAGGCGCTCGAGCACCCTGGCCTTGAGCGCGGCCGATGGCGCGGGGGCGGCGAGGGCGCCGACCAGCGTCACCGTCTGGCGCAGCTTCGCCTCGAGGGCCTTCAGCTTCGGGTCCCTGGCCAGCGCGGCCTCGACCGCGCGCCGCTCGTCGTCTCCGAGCTCACCGTCGATGTACGCGGTCAGCTCGCCCTGCCAGTTCTTCTCGCTCATCCCAGACTCCTCGAAGGCAACAGCCCCTGCTGCCAGGCCTCGACGTGCTTCATGACGGTGACGGTGGCGCGGTGAATGAGGCTCTTGACCGCCGACTCGGTCGACTCCAGCGCCTGCGCGATGTCGCGGTACGCCATGCCCTCGAAGCGGCACATGGTGAAGGCCGCGCGCTCCCGGGCGCTCAGCTGCGCCATCGCCGAGGCCACGGCGGCCTCCAGCTCCCGACCGGCGAGCGTCAGCTCGGGGCTGTCGGCGGCCACGTCGAGCTCGAGCGCTTCGTCGTGTTGCTCACCCGTCATCGCGCGCGCCTCCTGCTGCCGCTTCTCGTCGAAGCGCCGCAGCTCGTTGAGGCAGTGGTTGGTCGCCACCCGGTAGAGGAACGTCTTGAACTTCGCGTCGACGGAGTACCGGGCCGCCGACTTGAACAGCTTGATGAAGACGTCTTGCGCGAGCTCTTCGGCCCGCGCCTGGTTGCCGACGAAGCGCCCACAGAAGCGCACCACCCCTGCCTGGTGCCGATCGAAGAGCGCCGAGAACGCGGCCCTGTCTCCGCGCCCGACCGCCACCATCAACCGCGCGTCGTCGTCTTCGACCAGCACGTTGGTGGGAACCCGGGAGGAGAGAGAAAGTCGCGGCTGGGCCGCGGGGCCAGTGTTGTCAGACGGTTGAGCTGCCCACGAACTCGGCCTGGGCGCTCTCGTCGAGCGGGTCGCGCTTCTGGCGGGCGCACCACGCGAGGTAGCCCATCAGCATCTCGAGGCCCCGCTGGAGCTGTCTCTTATACACATCTCCGAGCCCACGAGA